>JBHJOF010000201.1:0-24779 GCA_050330055.1 Kiloniellales bacterium | reverse complement strand
TCGGCGCGGTGCTGAACGCGGCGGCGCTGTCGTACGACACCGGTGTCGCCGAGACCGTCCTGCGGCGCGGCGATCACTAACCGCGCAACATCGCCCGCGAAACGAAATAAGGGGACAGTATACTTAATTCGCGAGCTGCGCTGCAGGCATAGCTGAAGACGTCATCTGGCCATCCGATGGGATCGAATTAAGTATACTGTCCCCTTATTTCCCGCGGCCTCCTTCGCCGACCATGACGGTCCGTGTGAACGTGCCTTAACCGGAGAGCCGAGACTTGGCCCTTGGTCCGTTTGGCGGCGGCAACAAGTTCTGGCTGCCCGTGTCAAGCACGGGCATGACAAACAGAGAACGCATCACCCGCGCAGCAGCGCGAGAAACCGCTCGGCGGCTTGCAGCTCTGCCTTGACCAGGGCGCGGCGCTGCAGGGCCTCGTGGTCCTCGCCCCAGATCTCCATCTGATAGCTGGCGTCGAGCTCGGCGTCCGCGAAGGCGGCGGCGGCATCGAGGCGGCCGTGGCTCAGCGCCAGGCCGATGACCAGCGAGCCGGCGGCACGCACCGCAGCGGCGAGCGCCGCCAGCGCCAGGTCGTCGTGCGCCTCGACGGCGCGGTGCAGCGCGGCCAGCGCCTGCGGCGGCTGGTCCCGCGGCACGATGCCGCTGGTGACCAGCAGCGGCGCGTCGAAGGCCAGGGCGGCCCAGTCGAGCAGCGGCTGCCAGAGCTCGGCCTGGCGCCGCACCAGCGCCTCCGGCTGCTCGGCGCGGTAACAGATCAGATCGGACTCGCCATAGGCGGCCAGCTCGCCGACGGTCTCGGCGCGGCGCGGCGCCACTAGGTCGGTCGCCGTGCAGGCCAGTGCCATCAGCGGCATGGACTGCGGCGCGATGACCTTGTCCTGCGCCGCCCATTCCTCGGCGATGGCCTCGGCCAAGCGCCGGCTCGGTAGCAGCAGCAGGGCGCGTCCCGGGGTGTGCAGCGGGCGCCGGTCAAGCTCGATGCGGCAGCCGGCGCCGTCCGCCACCGCCACGGCTTCGCGGTAGAAGCGCTTCATCGGACCCATTGGACCAGGGGAGCCCGCGCCCATGCTCATCGTCGCATCTCCGGCCCATGCAAGCGCAGCGTCAGTCGCCAAACAGGCGTTTGAGGCCTTCTCCGACGCCCTTGACCGCGTCCTCCACCGCACCGGCCGCCCCCTCGGCGGCGTCGCCGGCGCCCTTTGTGATCGATTCGATTGTCGAGCCCTGGCTGCTGGAAGCCGCGCCGCTGTCCACCGCGACGACGCAGGGGTTCTGGTCGCCGCCACCTCCCACCTGGCTGCCGATTAGCACGCCGAGACCGGCAACCGGATTGATCACGGTGCCGGCCGCCTTGGCGACGCCGAGCGCCGTGCCGACCGGGTCGGGCGATACGCTCGGCGACTTGAGCGTGCCGGTCACCATGAAGGGCACCGCCAGGCTGGCGATGCTGGGCTCGCGAGTCGCCGTGTCGAAGTTCAGGTCGAGCTTCTCGGTACGCAGATCGACCGTGCCGCCGCCCGAGATGGTGAACTGTTCGGTGTCGACCACCAGCGCCCTGCTGGTCGCCACGCCGCCCCTGATGTCGAAGCGGCTGATCATGCAGTTCAGCCTGGCGTCCCTGTCGCCGCCGAGCAGCGGTCCCAGCACGTCACCCAGGCCGACCGCGACGAACTTCAGCAGCCGGTTGGTGATCACGCCTTCGTTGGAGACGATCTCGGAATGGCCGTTGAGCGAGCTGGCGATGGCCCGCATCGAGCCGCCCTTGCCCTTGACGTCGACGTCGACGTCCAGAGTGCCGGCTACCGTGTCGTCGAGCTCCATGGTCCGCAGCAGCCGGCCGTAGTCCAGGCGATCGACCTTCAGCGTCGTGCTGAGCGGCGGAGCCGCCTGGCTGCCGTCCAGCTCGACGGCGGCATCGACCTTGCCGCCGGAGAAATCGGCGCTGAGCGGCGCGATCTGCAGGCGGCCGCCTTGCAGCGCCAGAGTAACCTGCAGGTTGTCGAGCTCCATCTTGTCCTGCAGCCGCACCTTGGCCGCCTGCAGTGACAGCTCGGCGTCGGCAGCGCGCAAGCCGTCGAGCGGCAAGGGCTCCTCGGTGAAGACGTAGGGACTGGCCGCGCCATCGCCTGCGCCGCCGCTCGGCGCCGCGCCCTCCGCTCCCGCCGGAGTCAACCTGGTCAGGTCGATGAGCTGCGAGGTGAAGTTGCCCTGTAGCGAGGGACGGCCGCCGGCCATGGCAATGGTCGCATCTCCGGCGATGTCGCTGCCGGCCAGCTTGGCCGAGACGTCGCTCAGCTTGTAGGCCTCGCCCTCCTGGGTGATCGTGGCCCTAAGATCGTAGGCGCCCAACGCCGGCACCGGCGTGCCGGCGAGCGCCGACAGTGCACCCAGCTCGTCGCCCTTGGCCGAGACCGTGAGGTCGATGCCCTGGCCGCTCTTCGGCTGCGCGATCGAGCCGTCGAGCGCGACCGTGGCGCCGCCCGCCTCCGCCGTCAGCTTGACCGGAAAGGGTCCGCTATCGAGCTGCGTGAAGGAGCCGACGCTGCCCTCGAGCGCGAAGGGCTGCTCGTTGTAGCTGCCCCGGGCGTTGAGCGCGATCGGTTCGCCCGCGCCGTCCGCCTTGGCGCTCAGCTCGCGAAGCTGCACCCTGGTCTCCTGGCCGCTCTTGCCGTCGCGGTAGGTCAGGCTGCCGCCCTCGATGCGCACCTCCTCGAAGGAGAGCTTGAGATCGCCCTTCTCCTCGGAGGGCGCCGGCGCGGCTTCGGCCTCGCCAGCAACCTGCAGGATCCAGTTGCCGTGGCCCTCGGCATCGGTCTCCAGCAGGATGTCGGGCTCGACCAGGATGAGTCGCTGCAGGCGCACCTCGCCGGCGAGGAGCGGCAGCAGGGCAGCCTGCAACTCGAAGCGCTTCAGCGTCACCATCTCCGGCCGGCTGCCCCAGTCGGCGTTGCTGACCGTCACGTCATCGACGGTGATGGCGGGAGTCAGCGACACCTTGAGATCGATCGGCCCGGCCAGGGTGAGGTCGCGCCCGGTCGCCTTCTTGGCCTCGGCCTCGATCCTGCCGCGGTACTGCTCGACGTCGAGGCTGGCGAGCACCGCATAACCAGCGACCACAAGCGCCACGGCCACGGCGACCACGGCCGTCAGCACCCATTTCAGCTTCATGTCACGATCCTCTCGATTACGCCGAGCGTTGGCACCAGGTCGTTGAAGTGGTCGATCACGCGCGCCGCGCCCGCGGCGTGCAGCTCTTCCGGCGCGTGATAGCCCCAGGACACGCCGAGCGCCAGCACGCCGGCATTGGTGGCCATCTCCATGTCGTAGGAGGTATCGCCAACCAGAACGGTCTCCTCCGGCTCCGCGCCGACCTCGGCCATGGCGCGCAGCAGCATCTCCGGGTTCGGCTTGCCCGGGTTGCCGTCGGCGGTCTGCAGGGTGGCGAAGTGCTGCAGAATGTCGTGCCGATCCAGGACCGCCGTCAGGCCACGCCGCCCCTTGCCGGTGGCGATGCCGAGCAGGACCTGCAGCTCCAGCAAAGCGGCCAGCGCCTCGCGCACGCCGGGAAACAGCGGCTCCTGAGGGCGGGGCGCTGCGTGCAGCCGGTGGAAGTGATCACGGTAGAAGGCGGCGAGCCGCTCCACCACGTCGTCCTCGGCCAGGGCCCGCCGATCCGCGCCGCCGTCCAGCAAGAGGCGGGTGGCCGCGGTCTCCAGGCTCAGGCCGACGACCCGGCGCACCGCCGCGGCCGTCGGCGCCTCGTGCCCGACGGCCTCGAACGCGGCCGCCATGGTCTCGACGATGCCGCGCTGGCTGTCGACCAGCGTGCCGTCGCAGTCGAATACCACGAGCTTCCAGGGAAAGGGTTGAGGCATGCTCATCGCGTCGCTGCTATGGCAGGTGTCCGTCCCGGCCGCAGTCTAGCGGCCGGCCACGAGATTGGGAGTCCCGCCGCTGCGGCACAAGCCTAGCGCGACCGCGAGCGCTGGAACTCCTGCAACGACCTGGGGACCAGCCGCTGCTCCGACGGCGCGAAGGCACGGCGCTGCACGTCGGCCGAATTCTCGACGCGAGGCGAGATATGTCCGAGCGGTTCCGTCCGCTGGTGCAGCTTGGAGCTCAGCCGATCCGTCGGCGGCTCGGCCCGCTTTATCGCCGGCACCCGCTCCTGACGCATGAGCGCCCGCTCCCGCGCTCGTTGGTGCCAGCCCTCGCGCATGTCGTCGAAGTACCGCTCCTCGGCCGCGCGTCGCTGCTGTTCCCGCTCGAGGCGCTGAAAGTAGTCGCGGTCGCTGCCTGCGCCGGCCGGACCCGGTGCCGCCAAGGCCAAGCCCCAGGCCAGAAACAATCCGGCCGCCAAGGCGCCGAAACGGCGCGCAAACAGGGCACTGCACATAGCATAGAAATCGTCGCGCCGGACCGCTTGTCAAGGCGGCGTCCGTCCGCCCCGCGGCACCCTCGCCCGCCGCCATATGACGAAAGATCAGTCGGTGACGCCAGGAAGCTGGAAAAATGACAGAAATCGGAGATAATTATCTACAATTAATATAAAATTTTTCATAGGTTTTATTTAAATGAACGACAATATTTACATGCTTTCTTCTTGACGTTTCTTGTAGATTTTGCCATATATATGATGCGATTTGTCTGCGAACGAACGTCTGACACTGGAGCACATCATGGTGACGACCGTAGTCTCGATGTGGCTTTGCGGGGCCGCGCTGCTCTGCCTGGCGCTCTATGCCAAGCGCTCGGCACGGGCCCGGGTCCGTAGCCACACCAGCGGGCCAAGCGCCCAGACGGGCCGCAAGGGCAGCTAGACCCCGTGCCACGGCGCGCCCAGCGGTTCGGCTGCGGCGCCCCCCGACCATGGCTCTGCGAAACAGGACGTTCGGCAAGGGAAGGTATCCGCCATGCGCCTCTCAAACGGCAGCACGCTCGGCCCGAGCGATGGCTGCGATGCGGCCGCCCACGACGAGGCACCAAGGGTCGTGAGCCTTAAGCGGCCGCAAGCGCGCGACGGTCTGACGCTCAGGGCCAAGCGGCTTGACCTATCTCTCCTGCCGGAGGGCATCCTGGCCGACCTCCTTGTCTACTGGCAGGACAAGCGAGACGGCGAACGCTTGCCGGGCCGCGCGGATATCGATCCGCTCGACTTCTCCTGGGCCCTGGGCCGCCTCTGCCTGATCGAGGTCCTGCGCAACCCGCTGGTGTTCCGCTACCGGCTCGACGGCAGCCTGATCGCCAGCCACAGGCGCCGCGACATGACCGGTCGGACGACCGACGAGATCAAGCCGTTGGCCCTGGCCAACATCCTGCGCAAGCAGTACAGCGAGGTCGTCAAGAGCGCCGCGCCGGGTTACTTCGAGGTGGACGCCGCGCGCGACAAGATCAAGGCGACTTTCGCCGTGCTCGCCCTGCCGCTCGCCGCCGACGGCGCCAAGGTCGACATGCTCCTGGTATGCGCCCTGAACACCGAACCAATGCACGCCCTCTGCCTGAACCTGGAGTAAACCTCGAGGCCGTCCCCGACCAGTTCGCCGGCCGCGTGCCGCGGTAAGCCGTCATCGCGCTTGGGGCGCCTCCTCCATGAGCTTGGTCGTCAGCACGACGAAAGCCGCGACGAGGAACAGCAAGCCCAACCACCAGCTCTGCCACATGCCGTATCCGGTCGCGGCCAGGGACAGGCTGGCCATGAAAGCGGGCAAGGCGGCGCGACGCTGTCCCGGCGTCAGCTTGGTGAACATCAGGTAGAGCAGATAGCTGCAGAACGCGGCCCCCGCGACGGCGCCCAGCAGGCCGAACTCCAGCCAGAGCTGGAGCGCGAAATTGTGGGGATGCAGCGTTGAATGGCCGGATCGGAACAGCTCGTCCGAATCGAAGTCGTCGATGGCGCGCGCAGCTTCCAGCCCGTAGCCGAGGAAGGGGCTCCTGAGGGCATAGCGGGCGACATAGTCCCAGATCTCCATCCGTGCACCGGCAAAACCGCCACCAGCGCCGAGAAACGGCAAGGCGTCGAGGGATTCGGCGAATGGCTCGAAGGCCCAGGCCGCAAGAAACGGAGCACCCAGAATGAGCAGGACAGTGGCCCCGGCCAGAGCGAACCACGCGGTCTTGCTGCGGTAGGGAAAGAGAAAGTAGGTAAGCAGGCCAACCAGCATTGCCAGTTGCGCCGATTGGCTCTCGGTCAGAAGCAGCATGCAGGCCACCAACGCCACCACGCTCACCGTGAGCGCGCTCCGCTCGCCTACTGTGACCAGCAGGGGAAACACCGGAAAGAAGCACAGCGTGATGGCCACCACGCCTCGATTGAAGATACCCAGGTAGACCTTGCCGTCTGCGCCCGTTCCGCCCGCCAACCTATAAAGCGGAGCATGGAACAGGAGCTCCACCGCCGCCAAGGCAGCCGCCAAGCCGAGGCCGAGCGGGAACAGCCAGTAACAGGCGGCGATCTGCTCCCTGCGCGCCGTATAGGCGAGGGCAAGAAGGGCGCAGCCTGCGACACTGAGGCCGAGCAACCTGACGATCCGCTGCAGCCCTTCCTCTGGCGCGATCGCCCAGGCGATGCTGACGCCACACAAGGCAATTCCTGAAATAATGATGGTCAGAAACGGCAAAGGAATTGCAGGTTTTTGCTTCCAAAGAAAATATTGAGCCAGGAGCGCACAGGCTGCCAATACGCCCGGAACAAATGCCAGCAAGCGCGGTGATTCGACCGCCAACAATGGCATAGCAGCTAGAAGACTTATAAATACACAGAAATACATTCTATTATTTAATCTCACAGTGTGATCTTCCAGTAAAGGTACGCGAGTATAGCGGGCACCCTTCGGATGGCAATCGCGAATTCCGCTGTTGTTCGCCGAAGGTTTTTCCATTCAATCCCTCAAAAGCTAACGGGACGCGACGTAAAGCAGGTGCGGCGGTATGACAACCCAGGATTTCGCTCGTGCCCTTGCTGTCGCAGCAGGCATGAAACGCAACGCTCGGCGTCGCAGCTAGAGCATTTTCAGGCGAAGTGGAGGCCGGTTCGCCGTCCGAAAATGCGACCAATCAAGAAGTTATAGAGCATGATCCGATTCGATCGGATCGGATCATGCTCTAGTCTTCGAGGCTGTCCCCGACCAGTTCGCCTGCTGCCCTGTCGAAACGGAGCGCCTGCCAGGTCTGCTCCATGTGGGCCGGCAGGGGCGCGGTGACGCGCAGCGTCGTGCCGTCGGCCGGATGCGGCAGGGCAATCTCCCGGGCGTGCAGCTGCAGTTGGCGCAGGCCTGGCAGAGTGCCGGGGAAGGCCACCTTGCCGCCGTACTTGCCGTCACCCAGGATCGGATGTCCGATTGCCGCGCAATGCACCCGGAGCTGGTGCGTGCGGCCAGTCAGGGGGCGGAGCACCAGCCAGGCTGCCGTCCGGCCGGCGCGCGCCGCGACGGCGTAGAGCGTGACTGCCGGCTGGCCTTCTGCCGCCTCCGCTGCAGTGCGCTCGCCCGCGCCCCGCGCCTGCTTGCCGAGCGGCAGATCGATGCGGCCACGCGGCGGCTGCGGCACGCCGGCGACGGCGGCCCAGTAGGTCTTGCGGACCGCCTGGCCCTTGAAGGCCGCAGTCAGCGCTCGGGCGGTCTGCCGGTTGCGCGCCAACAGCAGCACGCCGCTGGTGTCCTTATCCAGGCGATGTACCAGGCGCGGCCGCTCCGCCGCCTCGAAGCGCAGGCCGTCCAGCATGGCGTCGAGATGCGTCTTCTGGCCGCTGCCGCCCTGCACCGCCAGGCCGGCCGGCTTGTCGATCGCGATCACCCAGTCGTCGAGATAGAGCACCGAGTCGCGCAGCCGGCGCAGCGCATCTTCGCTCGGCACCGCCACGGCGCGAGCTGGCCTGGCCGCCGGCGCGCCCGCCTCCGAACCGCCAAGCGGCGGCACGCGCACCACCTGGCCGCCCTGCAGACGCAGGCCCGCCTTGACGCGCTTGCCGTCGACGCGGATCTGCCCGGTGCGCAGCAGCTTCTCCAGTCGGCCGTGACCGAGCCCCGGGAAGTGCTTGCGGAACCAGCGGTCGAGCCGCAGCTCGGTATCCTCCGCCGCCACCGTCAGATTGCGAACCTGAGACAGCCGCTCCCCTCCCTCGGCAATGGAACACTTGGACGCTACAAGTATTGTTAAGTAAGGTTTATGGACGTGGTTAATCAAATATAAAAATTATCGCGAACTTTTCCCGGGCACATCCTATAATCCGTTTACGCAAAAGACTATAGACCTGTGGGAAAGGCGCTGTGAGAGATGGAGATCCGCGACAAGCTCGTCGCCTTCGCGCGTGACGAATCCGGTACCATTATCGAATACGTGATGATCGGCCTGTTGTTGGCTGCCGTGGCGAGCAGCATCCTCTTGACCTGATGCGCAGGACGGCGTCCGACCTGCGCGGCCTCGCGCTGAAATAGAAAAACCGCCGGCGGGCGGTTCGGGTATCAGGCGACGGCGCTCTCCGAGGCCTTGGCGTTGCGCAGCCAGCCAAGGCAGTTGTCCGCGGTCATGAGGTAGACGCCGATGCGGCCGAGCTCCGCGATCGCGTCCTCGCTCGCGCCGGAGACGGCGTCGGGCACCAGCACGATACGGAAGTCGCGCGCGCCGGCCTCGTAGACCGTGGCCCGTCCCGAGGTCGAGAAGTTGAAGCCGCAGACGATCACGGTGGTGACCCCCAGACTGCGCAGCAGGGCGTCCAGCTTGGTGCCGTGAAAGGCGCCCCAGCGCGGCTTGTAGATCGCCCACTCGTTGTTGCCCAGCTCCTGAATGTTTCCGGCGATCAGGTGGCTGGCTTCGAGCCGCACGTCGGGGTTCGGCTTTACCTCGTCGACCAGCTCCGCTCCGCTGGTTCCCGGCATCAACACGCGCAAGCCCTCTTCCACCGCCTTGCGACGGAAGCAGTCCACGTTCGTGCCATCCGGGCGATAGAGGCGGACGGCATGGATGATCGGCACCTTTTGCGCGCGCGCGCCCTTCACCAGGCGCTCGATCACCGGCACGATCCCATTGGCGCCGCAGGCCCGCAGCGGCGAGCCGGAAGCGATGAAGTCGCGTTGCGCGTTGACCGTGAGCAGTGCCGCATGGCTGCGCTCAGGCGCAGTGTAGTCGACCATTCTGGTCATGTCCCTGCGAAGCAAGGCCGGCTCTTGCCGGCGGCAATCGGGTCGGCTCCCGACTGTATGCCTTCAAAAAGGCGACGCAACGGGCAATCACTCATGGCAGCCCTACGCAAAGCGCAAGGCTGTTCGCACAGTTGTGAGCCGGGTTCAAGGGATTGTCGGATCATTCCTTGTTCTCGCTTCGTTCCGAACGCAGCTTGGACCAGTAATCGAGCCGCTTCTTGACCTCGCGCTCGAAGCCCCTCTCCACCGGCTGGTAGAACTGGCGCCGCGCCATGCCGGGGGGAAAGTAGTCCTGGCCGGAGAAGGCGTCGGGCGCGTCGTGGTCGTAGGCGTAGCCCTTGCCGTAGCCGAGATCCTTCATCAGGCGGGTCGGGGCGTTCAGGATATGCATGGGCGGGGACAGGGAGCCCGTCTCCCGCGCGGCACCCATGGCGCTGCCGAAGGCGCGATAGGCGGCGTTCGACTTGGGCGCGGTCGCCAGGTAGATCACCGCCTGGGCCAGCGCCAGCTCGCCTTCCGGGCTGCCGAGGCGCTCGTAGGCCTGCCAGGCGGCGACGCACTGCTCCAAGGCCTGCGGCTCGGCCAGCCCGACGTCCTCGACGGCGAAGCGCACCAGGCGCCGCGCGATGTAGTTGGGATCCTCGCCGCCGGCCAGCATGCGCGCCAACCAGTAGAGCGCCGCGTCGGTGTCGGAGCCGCGCAGCGACTTGTGCAGCGCGCTGATCAAGTTGTAGTGGCCTTCCTGGCTCTTGTCGTAGAGCGGCGCGCGTTGCTGCACGACCTTGGCCAGCGCTGCCGTGTCGAGCGGCGCTGCATCGGCCGGCAGCGCCAAGAGCTCCTCGGCCAGGTTCAGGATATAGCGTCCGTCGCCGTCGGCCATGGCGATCAGCGCGCCGCGCGCGTCGGCATCGAGTGGCAGCTTGCGGCCGACCGCTGATTCCGCGCGCTCCAGCAGAACCGAGAGCGCCGCCTCGTCGAGCCGGCGCAGCACCAGCACCTGGGTCCGCGACAGCAGCGCGGCGTTGAGCTCGAACGAGGGATTCTCCGTGGTGGCGCCCACCAGGATCACCGTGCCGTCCTCGACATAGGGCAGGAAGCCGTCCTGCTGCGCCCGGTTGAAGCGGTGGATCTCGTCGATGAACAGCAGCGTGCCCTGACCCATCTGGCGCCGCTCCTTGGCGCGCTCGAAGACCTTGCGCAGGTCGGCGACGCCGGAGAAGACCGCCGACAAGGGCTCGAAGGCGAGATCGCTCACCTGGGCCAGCAGGCGGGCGATAGTGGTCTTGCCGCTGCCCGGCGGGCCCCAGAGGATCATCGAGACCAGGCGGCCGCTCTGGATCATGCGGCCGAGCGGCGCGTCGGGCGCCAGCAGATGGTCCTGGCCGACGATCTCGGCGAAGCTGGCCGGCCGCAGCCGGTCGGCCAGCGGCCGCGGCGCCTGGGACTCGAAGAGGCTGCTGGTCCCGGTCATCGCCAAGAGACCCTTGCTCAACCGCTGATCTCGACGGTGCGCGCGCGGCCCTCGCGGCTGAAGGTGACGGCCCAGTGCTCACCCGGCCGCTCCAGCTCGCGCCTCAGCGCCTGCACGGTCTCGCATTCCACCCGGTTTACCGCCAGCATAACATCGCGCGGCCGGAAGCCGAGGCGGTAGGCCGGCGAGCCGCGCGACACGTCGGTGATCACCACGCCCTCCCAGGCGCCCTCCATGTCGAGCTCGTCGGCGAGCGCCGGCGAGAGATTGGCCACCGTGGCGCCGGCCAGGGGATGGCGGCCCTCGAGTAGAGTCTCGTCGCGCACTGGCGTTTCCGGCGCCCGCGCCATCGGCAGCGCGAGCGTGATCGCCTCATGATCGCGGCGCACATCGAGGTCCACTGTCGTGCCCAGCTCGCGCGTGGCGATGCGGAAGCGGAAGGCCTGCAGGTCGTCGACCGGTTGGCCATCGACGGCAACGACGGCGTCGCCCCTCTGCAGGCCGGCCACGTCGGCCGGGCCGCCGGGATAGATCTTGCTCACCACGACGCCGCCCGGGCGCTCGAGCCCGAAGCCCTCGGCCAGGTCGGCGGTCAGGGTCTGGCCGAGCAGGCCCGGCCAGGGCCGCATGACCCGGCCGCCGTGCATCGCGCTGGCCACCACGGTGCGCACCATGTTGGAGGGTATCGCGAAGCCGATGCCGATCGAGCCGCCGCCGCGCGAGTAGATCGCCGTGTTGATGCCGAGCAGCTTGCCGTCGAGCGTGACCAGCGCGCCTCCCGAGTTGCCGGGATTGATCGCCGCGTCGGTCTGGATGAAGAAAGAATAGTCGCTGATCCCCGCCTGGGTGCGCGCCAGGGCGGAGACGATGCCGCTGGTTACGGTCTGACCGACGCCGAAGGGATTGCCGATGGCGAGCACCAGGTCGCCGACCTCGATCGAGTCGGAATCGCGAAACTCGAGAAAGGGCAGCGTCTCGCCCTTGGGGTCGATGCGCAGCACCGAAAGGTCGGTGCGCTCGTCCTCCAGCACCATCTCGGCCTCGAGTTCGCGCCGGTCGGCCAGCACCACGCGGATCTCGCTGGCGCCTTTGATGACGTGGTAGTTGGTGACGATCAGGCCGTCGCCGCTGACAATGACGCCGGAGCCGAGCGAGTTCTGGACGCGCTCGCGAGGCATGCCGAAGAAGCCGAAGTCTTCGCCGAAGAAGCGCTTGAACAGCGGGTCGTTGAACAGCGGCGATATGCCTCGCTGCTGCACGACGCGCTTGGTGTAGATGTTGACCACCGCCGGCGCCGCCTGGCGCACCACCGGGGCGAAGGAGAGGGATATCTGCTCGCGCGAGGCCGGCACCTGCTGCTCGGCCCGCACGGCCGCCGGCGCCAGGGCCACGGCCAGCAGCAGCGCCGCCGCCGCGATCCGGTGCGCGCAAAAGCACGAAAGGGCAGCCCGCATGAGCTGCCCCCTCGCCGATTTCGCGGAAGTAAAGACCAAGGCTAGTTTTCCGCCTCGTCCTCGTCAGCCTCGTCGCGCTCCATGGTCGGGCCGGAATCCTGGCCCTTGGCGTCCGGATCGCGGTCGACCAGCTCGATCACGGCCATCGGCGCCATGTCGCCGTAGCGGAAGCCCGCCTTGAGCACGCGGGTGTAGCCGCCCGGGCGCTCCTTGTAGCGCTCGGCCAGCGGCCCGAACAGCTTGGCCGTGATGTCATGATTGTGCAGCACGGCCATGGCCTGGCGCCGTGCATGCAGGTCGCCGCGCTTGCCAAGAGTGATGAGGCGATCCACGAACCGCCGCAAGTCCTTGGCCTTCGGCAGGGTGGTGGTGATCTGCTCGTGCTTCAGCAGCGACGCCGCCATGTTGCCGAACATCGACTTGCGATGGGCCGAGGTGCGGCTGAACTTGCGATGGCTCATGCCGTGACGCATGACCGGATCTCCTCTTCTCCTGGCCTCGCGGACGAGACCTATTGCACATCCCGCGCGCCACGGCCCCGGTGGGAATGGGGGGCCTGTACGGCGGGGTGGGACCGGCATGGTCCCGACGTCGACTGCAGGCGCGATCCCGCGCCCGTGCGCCCGAACGCCCTTAGAAGGGCTCCTCGAGCTTCTTGGCCAGCTCCTCGATGTTCTCGGGCGGCCAGTTGGTGATCTCCATGCCCAGGTGCAGGCCCATCTGCGCCAGCACTTCCTTGATCTCGTTCAAGGACTTGCGGCCGAAGTTCGGGGTCCGAAGCATCTCCGCCTCGGTCTTCTGCACCAGATCGCCGATGTAGACGATGTTGTCGTTCTTCAGGCAGTTGGCCGAGCGCTCCGAGAGCTCGAGCTCGTCGACCTTGCGTAGCAGGTTCTTGTTGAACGGCGGCTCGCTCGGCGCCTCCTCGGCGACCCCGGCCCTGGGCTCCTCGAAGTTGATGAAGAGCTGCAACTGGTCCTGCAGGATGCGCGCGGCCAGGGCGACCGCGTCCTCGGGCGTGATCGCGCCGTTGGTCTCGATCTCCATGGTCAGCTTGTTGTAGTCGGTGACCTGGCCGACGCGGGTGTTGTCGACCTTGTAGGAGACCTTGCGCACCGGCGAGAACACGGCGTCGACCGGGATCAGGCCGATCGGCGCGTCGTCCGGGCGATTCTGCGCCCCCGGTACGTAGCCCTTGCCGGTCTCCACGGTCAGCTCCATGTCGAGGTGGGCGCCGTCGTCCAGGGTGCAGATCACCAGGCCGGGATTCATCACCTCGATGTCGTGGCCGGTCTCGATCTGGCCGGCCGTCACCTCGCCCGGCCCGTCGGCGCGCAGCCGCATCCGTTTCGGCCCCTCGCCGTGCATACGCAGCGCGACCGACTTGACGTTCAGCACGATGTCGGTGACGTCCTCGCGCACGCCCGGGATCGAGGAGAACTCGTGCAGCACGCCGTCGATGTAGATGTTGGTAACCGCCGCCCCTTGCAAGGACGACAGCAGCACGCGACGCAGGGCATTGCCCAGGGTCAGCCCGAAGCCGCGCTCCAACGGCTCGGCCACCACCTTGGCGATGCGCTGGGCATCGTCGCCCGGCTGGATTTCAAGCTTGTTCGGCTTGATCAGATCGGTCCAATTCTTCTGCAGCAAGTTTTCGTCCTCACGAGTAAGAGGCCCTGGCCCAAGGACCCTAGTCGGCAAGCCGCCTGCGGGGCGGATAAAGGCTGGCCCACCCAATTTTTCCGGCTCTCCAAGCCCCCGCGCCGGGCCCGGCCAGCCCTGCGGCACTAGACCCGCCGCTTCTTCGGCGGCCGGCAGCCGTTGTGCGGTATCGGCGTGACGTCCCGGATGGCGGTAATCTGAAAGCCGCAGGCCTGCAGCGCGCGCAGCGCCGACTCGCGGCCCGAGCCCGGGCCCTTCACGTTCACCTCGAGGGTCTTCATGCCGTGCTCCATGGCCTTGCGGCCGGCGTCCTCGGCGGCAAGCTGCGCCGCGTAGGGCGTCGACTTGCGCGAGCCCTTGAAGCCCTGGCTGCCCGCCGACGACCAGGAGATCGCGTTGCCCTGGACGTCGGTGATGGTGATGGTCGTGTTGTTGAAGGTTGCGTTCACATGCGCGATGCCGGAGGTGATGTTCTTGCGTTCCCGGCGGCGCAGGCGCGTTTGCGGCTTCGCCATGCTGTAAGTATCGCTCCTCTATGCCCTGACCTCGTTCCGACGCCGCCAATCGGCACCGGGCACGGTCTTCAGGCGTTACTTCTTCTTGCCCGCGATCGGCCGTGCCGGCCCCTTGCGGGTTCGGGCGTTGCCGCGCGTGCGCTGGCCGCGCACCGGCAGGCCCTTGCGATGGCGCAGCCCGCGATAGCAGCCGAGGTCCATCAGGCGCTTGATGTTCATGGCCGTTTCGCGCCTCAGGTCGCCCTCGACCGAATGGTCGCGGTCGATGGACTCGCGGATCCGCACCACCTCGTCCTCGGTCAGCTCGTTGACCCGGCGCTCGGTGGGGATGCCCACCTTGCGGCAGATATCGCTCGCCTTGCTGCGGCCGATGCCATGGATGTAGGTCAGCGCGATCTCCACCCGCTTCTGGGTCGGAATATTGACGCCCGCAATACGTGCCACGCGCGGTCTCCTCGAACCTCGTTGGGCTAGCGCGCCCGATATGAGCTACTGTGTGCTGGTCGGCTTGCTGGTTGGCCAAGCGCTATCGCCCGGTCGCCATGGCGCCGGGGACGCGGGATTATAGGCAGCCCGACCGGCAAGTCAACCGCCCCCGTTGCCCCCAAAGTCATGCCCGGCTCACTCATGCCCGGCCGGCCTTGCCCGACAGCTTGCCCGACAGCTTGCCCGCTGGGGCCCCCGCCAGCGCAGCCCGGTCCAGCATGGCCTCGATATCCGCCGCCACGGCCTCGATGTCCTGCATGCCGTCGACCGTGGCCAGCCGCCCCCGCTCCCGGTAGTAGGGCAGGATCGGCGCGGTCTGCTCGTGATAGACCGCCAGGCGCTTGCGTAGCGTCTCGACCGAATCGTCCGAGCGCCGGCCGCCGTCCCCGGCCTGGCTGATCCGGGTGTTGATGCGCTCGACCAGGGCCTCGTCGTCGACCTTGAGCTCGACCACGGCGTCGAGCGCCAGGCCCTTCTCCGCCAGCATCCGGTCGAGCGCCGCGGCCTGCCCGCTGGTGCGCGGAAAGCCGTCCAGAATGAAGCCGTTGGCGCAGTCCGGCTGGCTGATCCGCTGGGCGATCATTTCGATCATCAGGTCGTCGGGCATGAGCTGGCCGGCGTCCATGATCTCTTTGGCCTGGCGTCCCAGCGGACTGCCCGAGGCCACGGCGGCGCGCAGCATCTCGCCGGTCGAAAGCTGGACCAGGCCGTACTTCTCTTCCAGGCGCTTGGCCTGGGTGCCCTTGCCCGCGCCGGGCGGGCCCAGAAGGATGATGTTCATCGTCGGCGACTCCCCTTTAGCTTGGCCTTCTTGATGAGCCCCTCGTATTGGTGGGCCAGCAGGTGGGAATGTACCTGGGCGACCGTGTCCATGGTCACCGTCACCACGATCAGCAGGCTGGTGCCGCCGAAGTAGAACGGCACCGCGTAGCGCGAGATCAGGATCTCCGGCAGCAGGCAGACCAGCGACAGGTAGGCCGCGCCGACCACGGTGAGCCGGGTCAGGATGTAGTTCAGGTAGTCGGCCGTGTTCTTGCCGGGCCGGATGCCGGGGATGAAGCCGCCGTGCTTCTTCAGGTTGTCGGCCGTGTCCGCCGGATTAAACACAATGGAAGTGTAGAAAAAGGCGAAGAACACGATCATGCCGATATAGATCGCCAGAAACAGCGGCTGGCCGCGATCCAGCAGGGCGATGATCGAGTTCAACCACTCCGGGCCCGTGCCGCCTGAGAAGCCGACCACGGTGAGCGGCATCAGCAGCAGCGAAGAGGCGAAGATCGGCGGGATCACGCCCGCGGCGTTCAGCTTGAGCGGCAGGTGCGAGGATTCGCCGCCGAACATCTTGGTGCCGACCTGGCGCTTGGGATACTGGATGACGACCCGGCGCTGCGCCCGCTCCATGAAGACGATGAAGCCGATCACCGCCACCGACATGATCAGCAGCAGGATGATCAGCCCTGCGGAAAGCGCGCCGGTGCGGCCGAGCTCCAGGGTGCTGGCGAGCGCGGCCGGCAGATTGGCGACGATGCCGGAGAAGATGATCAGCGAGATGCCGTTGCCGACGCCGCGCTGGGTGATCTGCTCGCCCAGCCACATCAGGAAGATGGTGCCGCCGGTCAGCGTGATGACCGTGGTCAGCCGGAAGAACAGGCCTGGGTCGATAACCGCCGAGCCGACCGGCCCGGTGGTGCCCTCGAGCCCGACGGCGATGCCGTAGGACTGGAAGGCGGCGAGCAGCACCGTGCCGTAGCGGGTGTACTGGTTGATCTTCTTGCGCCCGGCCTCGCCCTCCTTCTTGAGCTGCGCGATGGTCGGCGAGACCGCCGTCATGAGCTGCATGATGATGGCCGCCGAGATGTACGGCATGATGTTGAGGGCGAAGATGGTCATGCGGCCGAGCGCGCCGCCGGCGAACATGTCGAAGATGCCGAGGATGCCGCCGGAATGCTGCTGGAAAATCTGCTCCAGCACGACCGGATCGATGCCAGGCACCGGGATGTAGGTGCCCAGGCGATAAATCACCAAAGCGCCCAGGGTAAACCAGATGCGCTTCTTCAGCTCGGTCGCCTTGGAAAGCGCCCCGAAGTTGAAGCTCTGTGCTAGCTGTTCGGCGGCTGATGCCATGGAGTCAGACCTCGCGGACGACCGGGCGCGCGACCCGCTCGCGATCAGCGGGAGGCAGCAGCGTCACGCCTCCACGCCCGTTTCTTTGCCCTCACTTGCCTTGCCGGCGCCCTCGGCGCCAGTGCGGGGAGCCGTCTCGGTCACGCTGCCGCCGGCCTGCTCGACGGCCGCGCGCGCCGCCTTGGAGGCGCCCGCTACCGTAATCGAGACTTTGGCCTTGATCTCGCCCTTTGCAAGGAGACGGATGCCGTCTCGCGCATTCTTGACGATGCCGGCCAGACTCAGGGCCTCGGCGTCGATCGGCTTGCCGGCGTCGAGCCGGCCGGCGTCGATCGCCTGCTGCAGGCGGCCAATGTTCACCGGCACGTAGCGCTTGGCGAAGATGTTCTTGAAGCCGCGCTTGGGCAGCCGGCGGTCGAGCGGCATCTGGCCGCCCTCGTAGCCCTTCAGCCGCACCCCGCTGCGCGCCTTCTGACCCTTGTGGCCATGGCCCGAGGTCTTGCCGGTGCCGGAGCCGATGCCACGGCCGATCCGCTTGCGGTTCTTGCGGGCGCCCGGGTTGTCGGACAGCTGATTGAGCCTCATCGCCTTGCTTCCCTACCTACTCGTTGCCGGGCACCTCCGGGGCGCCCGAGGCCGACCGCTGTCGCGCTCAGGCCCCCTCCTCGATCCGCACCAGATGGCGCACCTTGTCGATCATGCCGCGGACCGAGGGGGTATCCTCCAGCTCGCGCACCCGGTGCAGCTTGTTCAGGCCGAGCCCGACCAGGGTCGCCCGCTGGTCCTTCGGCCGGCCGATCGGGCTGGCGATCTGCCGCACCCGGATGGTCTTCTTTGCGCCCGCCATGGTCCCTTATCCCGCCTGCGCCTCGGCGCCCTCGCCGACGTCCTTGCGGCCAAGGATGTCCGAGACCTTCTTGCCGCGCCGCTGCGCCACCATGCGCGGGCTGGCGCAGTTCGTCAGGGCGTTGAAGGTCGCCTTGATCATGTTGTGCGGATTGGCCGTGCCGACCGACTTGGCGACCACGTCGGACACGCCCAGCGCCTCGAAGATGGCGCGCATCGGGCCGCCGGCGATGATCCCGGTGCCGGGGTCGGCGGCGCGCAGCACCACCCGGCCGGCGCCGTAATGGCCTTGAACGTCGTGGTGCAGGGTGCGGCCTTCGCGCAGCGGGATGCGCACCATGCCGCGCTTGGCCTGCTCGGTCGCCTTGCGGATCGCCTCCGGCACCTCGCGCGCCTTGCCGTGGCCGTGACCGACCCGGCCGCGGCCGTCGCCGACCACGACGATGGCGGCGAAGCCGAAGCGCCGGCCGCCCTTGACCACCTTGGCGACGCGGTTGATGCCGACCAGCTTCTCGATCAGCTCCGACTCTTCGCGGGACTCGCGTCCGCCGCCGCCGCGGCGCTCTCTGTCTCTCTGCCCTCGTGCCATAGACTCGCTTGCTCCTAGAAGGACAGGCCGCCCTCGCGCGCGGCCTCGGCCAGGGCCCTGACCCGTCCGTGATAGATGTAGCCGCCGCGGTCGAACACCACCTCGTTGACGCCGGCCGCCTTGGCCCGCTCGGCGATCATCTTGCCGACCCGCGCCGCGGCCTCCTTGGTGCAGCCGGTCTTGGCCTCGGCCCGGACCGCCTTCTCGATCGTCGACGCGGCGGCCAGGGTGGCACCCTTGCCGTCGTCGATCACCTGGGCATAGATGTGCCTGCCCGAGCGGAACACCGACAGGCGCGGGCGGCTGCCGCCCTTGCGCCGGATTTGCGTGCGAGTCCGCATCTTGCGGCGCTCGCGCAGTTGTCTCGCGTTCAGCATGGCCCTACTTCTTCTTGCCTTCCTTGCGCAGGATGACTTCGTCGGCGTACTTGATGCCCTTGCCTTTGTAAGGCTCCGGCGGACGGTAGCCGCGGATCTCCGCGGCCACCTGGCCGACGCGCTGCTTGTCCGCCCCGGAGACGGTGATGCTGGTCGGCTTCTCGCACTTGATCGAGATGCCCTCGGGGATCGGATAGCTGATGTCGTGGCTGTAGCCGAGCTGCAGGTTGAGGGACTTGCCCTGCACCGCCGCACGGTAGCCGACGCCGTTGATCTCCAGCTCCTTGGTGAAGCCCTCCGAGACCCCGGTCACCAGCGACTGCACCAGGGCCCGCGTGGTGCCCCACATGGCACGGGCGCGCTTCGAGTCGTCCTTCGGCTTGACCGTAACGTGGCCGTCCTCGACGCTGGCCGAGACCACGTCGAGCAGGTCGAGGCCCAGCTCGCCCAGCTTACCCTTGGCCGTCAGGCGGGCGCCGCTGATCGCGACCTCCACGCCCTTCGGTATCTCGACCGGCTTGTAACCTACGCGGGACATTGCCTTTCCCCTAGAACACGCGGCACAGGACCTCGCCGCCAACGTTGGCGACCCGGGCCTCGTTGTCCGACATGACGCCGCGCGGCGTGGACAGGATCGAGATGCCCAGGCCATTGTAGATGCGCGGCATTTCCTTGATCTTGGAATAGACCCGGCGGCCGGGCGTCGAAACCCGGTTGATCTCGCGGATCACCGGCTCGCCCTCGGCATACTTCAGCTCGATCTCGAGCTCGCTGATGCCGGGCCGGACCTCGATCAGGTTGTAGCCCCGGATGTAGCCCTCGCGCTTGAGCACTTCAAGCACGTTGGAGCGCAGCTTGGAGGCCGGCGCGCGCACCTTGGGGTCGCGCGAGCGCTGCGCGTTCCGGATCCGGGTCAGCATATCCCCGAGGGGATCGCTCATCGCCATGGTGTGGTTCCCTTTCTTTACCAGCTCGACTTGACCATGCCGGGCACCTGCCCCACCGACGCCAGCTCGCGCAGCGCAATGCGCGACAGGCGGAACTTTCGGTAGAAGGCCCGGGGTCGGCCGGTTAGCTGGCAGCGATTGCGCGCGCGGACCGGCGAGGCATTACGCGGCAGCTTGGCCAGCTTCAGATAGGCCTGAAAGCGCTCCTCCGGCGGCAGGGCGCGATTCTGCGCCACCGCTTTCAGGGCGGCTCGTTTGCTGGCAAAGCGCTTCTGCATCCGCCTACGCCGATTGTCCTTTTCGATCGCGCTCTTCTTAGCCATCTTGTCTCATTCCCTTAGTCATCGATCTGGCTCTTGTCCGGCTGTTGCAGCCTGCTTACGCCTGGAACGGCATGTCGAAGCTCTTGAGCAGCGCTCTTGCTTCGTCGTCGGTCCGGGCGGTGGTCACGATGATGATGTCCATGCCGCGAATCCCGTCGATCTTGTCGTAGTCGATCTCCGGGAACACGATCTGCTCCTTCAAACCCATCGAATAGTTGCCGCGGCCGTCGAAGCTCTTGGGCGGCAGGCCGCGGAAGTCGCGCACCCGCGGCAGTGCCACGTTGATCAGCCGGTCGAGGAACTCATACATATGGTTGCGCCGCAGCGTTACCTTGCAGCCGACCGCCATGCCCTCGCGCAGCTTGAAGTTCGACACCGACTTGCGGGCTTTGGTCACGATCGGCTTCTGGCCGGTGATCAGCGCCAGCTCGCCGGCCGCCGCGGCGACCTTCTTCTGGTCCTGGACGCCCTCGCCGACGCCCATGTTGACGACGATCTTCTCCAGGCGCGGCACCTGCATCGCGTTCGTGTAACCGAACTGCTGCATCATGGCCGGTTTGACCTGGGTCTCGAACTGCTCTTGCAGGCGCGGTTTCATGGTCTCAAATCCTCGCCTCAGCTATCGATCGGCTCGCCCGAGCGGCGGGCGAAGCGGACCTTGCGACCGTCGTCGAGAAAGCGGTAGCCGACCCGGGTCGGCTTGTCGCTCTTGGGATCGATCAGGGCCACGTTGGAGATATGCAGCGGCGCCTCGCGGTCCTCGATGCCGCCGGGGCTGACCTGCGAGGGGCGCTGGTGGCGCCGCACCATGTTGACGCCCTGGACCAGCACGCGGTCGGCGCGGCGCAGCACTCGCAGCACCTCGCCCTGCTTGCCCTTGTCGCGGCCGGTGACGACCACCACGCGGTCGCCCTTCTTGATCTTGAACTTCTCCGCCATCACAGCACCTCGGGCGCCAGCGAAATGATCTTCATGAACTTGCGGGCGCGCAGCTCTCGGGTGACCGGCCCGAAGATACGGGTGCCGATCGGCTCGTTCTGGTTGTTGATCAGCACTGCCGCGTTGCGGTCGAAGCGGATCGCCGAGCCGTCACTGCGGCGGATCTCCTTGGCCGTGCGCACGATCACCGCCTTGTGGATGTCGCCCTTCTTGACGCGGCCGCGCGGGATCGCCTCCTTCACCGACACCACGATGACGTCGCCGACCGAGGCGATCTTGCGCTTCGAGCCGCCCAGCACCTTGATGCACTGGACGCTGCGCGCGCCGGAGTTGTCGGCCACCTCTAGCCTGGTTTCGACCTGGATCATGGCGCCCTGCTCCTAGGCTTCGCCGGCCACTACCGTGCCGATCACTTCCCAGGACTTGGTCTTGGAAATCGGCCGGCACTCGCGGATGCGGACAACGTCGCCCTGCTTGTAGGCATTGTTCTCGTCATGCGCGTGATAGCGCTTCGAGCGCTTGATGAACTTCTTGTAGAGGGGGTGCATGACCCGGCGCTCGACAAGCACGGTCACCGTCTTGTCGCCCTTGTCACTCACCACCTGCCCTTGCAACACACGACGCGGCATGGTTCGAACTCCTAAGACGCCTTGCTCTCGTTGGCGTGCAGAATGGTCTTGATGCGCGCGATGTCGCGGCGCACCTGGCGCACCCGCGCCGTGTTCTCGAGCTGGCCGCTGGCCTTCTGGAAGCGCAGGTTGAACTGCTCCTTCTTGAGGTCCAGCAGGCTCTGGCGCAGCTCGTCGGGGCTCTTGGTCCTGAAGTCGTCAGCCTTCATCGCTCAGCCCCCTCGCCCAGACGGGTAACGAACTTTGTCTGGATCGGCAGCTTGGCCGCGGCCAGACGGAAAGCCTCCTCGGCCACGTCCTTGGTGACGCCGTCGAGTTCGAACATGACCCGCCCCGGCTTGATCCGGGCCGCCCACCACTCCGGCGTGCCCTTGCCCTTGCCCTGGCGCACCTCGGCCGGCTTTTGCGACACCGGCACGTCCGGGAAGACGCGGATCCAGAGCTTGCCGACGCGCTTCATGTGACGCGTGATGGCGCGCCGCGCGGCCTCGATCTGGCGCGCCGAAACGCGGCCGGGCGCCATCGCCTTCAGGCCGTAGGCGCCGAAGTTCAAGGCCGTCCCGCCCTTGGCCAGGCCGTGGATGCGGCCCTTGTGCGCCTTGCGGAACTTGGTTCTTTTCGGCTGCAACATCGCAGTCGTTCCTCAATCTCTCTCGTCTTGCCTAGCGGGCCGTTTGGCTCTCCTGCACCCGCTTGTCCTGGGCCATGGGGTCGTGCGCCATGATCTCACCCTTGAAGACCCAGACCTTGACGCCGCAGGTGCCATAGGTGGTCTTGGCCGTGGCCTCGCCGTAGTCGACGTCGGCGCGCAGCGTGTGCAGCGGCACGCGGCCCTCGCGGTACCATTCGGTGCGTGCGATCTCGGCGCCGCCCAGGCGGCCGGCGCAGTTGATGCGGATGCCCTGGGCGCCGAGCCGCATGGCGTTCTGCACCGCGCGCTTCATGGCGCGGCGGAAGGCGACGCGGCGCTCGAGCTGCTGGGCGATGTTCTCGGCCACCAGGCAGGCCTCGATCTCCGGCTTGCGGATCTCGACGATGTTGAGCTGCACCTCGTTGCCGGTGCGCTTCTGCAGCTCCTGACGCAGCTTCTCGATGTCGGCGCCCTTCTTGCCGATCACCACGCCGGGCCGGGCCGTGTGGATGGTGACGCGCGCCTTTTTGGCCGGGCGTTCGATCACGATGCGCGACACGCCGGCCTGGGACAGCCGCTCGCGCAGAAACTTGCGCAGCAACAGGTCCTCGTGCAGCAGGTCGCCGTAGCTGCCGTCGGCGTACCAGCGCGAGTCCCAGGTGCGGTTGACGCCCAGGCGCAGGCCGATCGGATTGACTTTCTGACCCATCAGGCGGTCTCCTCACGCTCGCGCACCACCACGGTCACGCGGCTCCAGGGCTTCAGCAGGCGGCCGACCCGGCCTCGCGCCCGCGGGCGAAAGCGCTTCATGACGAAGGCCCTGCCGACCGTGGCCTCGGCAACGTAGAGGCGGTCGACGTCGAGCTGGTGGTTGTTCTCCGCGTTGGCGATCGCCGACTGCAGCGCCTTCTTGACGTCCTTCGCGATGCGCCGCTTGGAGAAGGTCAACTCGGCCAGCGCCGCCTCGGCGCTCTTGCCGCGGATCGACTGGCAAAGCAGGTTCAGCTTCTGCGCGCTGGTGCGCAGGTTGACCAGCACGGCGCGCGCCTCGTTTTCCGCCAGCGTACGGGGTCGACTTTGCTTGCCCATGTTCAGGCCCTCTTCGCCCGCTTGTCGGCGGCGTGCCCGTGGAAGGTCCGCGTCGGCGCGAACTCGCCGAACTTGTGGCCGACCATGTTCTCGGTCACCAGCACCGGCAGGAACTTGTGGCCGTTGTAGACGCCGAAGGTCAGGCCGACGAACTGCGGCATGATTGTCGAGCGGCGCGACCAGGTCTTGATGATGTCGTTGCGGCCCGACGCGCGCACGGCATCTGCTTTCTTCAGCAGCGAGCCGTCGACGAAGGGGCCTTTCCAAACCGAACGAGCCAAGGGATCGTCCTCTCTTACTTCTTTCTGTGCCGACGGCGCACGATCAGCGAATCCGTCTTCTTGTTGCGCCTGGTCCGCGCGCCCTTGGTAGGCTTGCCCCAGGGCGTGACTGGGTGACGTCCGCCGGAGGTGCGGCCCTCGCCGCCGCCGTGCGGATGATCGATCGGGTTCATGGCCACGCCGCGCACCACGGGCCGCTTGCCGAGCCAGCGTTTGCGGCCGGCCTTGCCGAGCTTGATGTTGGCCTGGTCCGGGTTGGACACGGCGCCGATCGAGGCCATGCACTCGCCGCGCACCATGCGAACCTCGCCCGAGGAGAGCCGCAGCAGGGCATAGCCGGCGTCGCGGCCGACCAGCTGAACGTAGGTGCCGCCGGCCCGCGCGATCTTGCCGCCGGCGCCCGGCTTCATCTCCACATTGTGGACGATGGTGCCGACCGGGATGACGGCCAGCGGCATGGCGTTTCCCGGCTTGATGTCGGCCCGTTCGCCCGAGACGATGACGTCGCCCGGCGCCAGGCGCTGCGGCGCAAGCACATAGCTCAGCTCGCCGTCCTCGTACTCGATCAGCGCGATGAAAGCGGTGCGGTTCGGATCGTACTCCAGGCGCACGACCTTGGCCGGCACGTCGAACTTGCGGCGCTTGAAATCGATCGTGCGATAGCGCCGCTTGTGGCCGCCGCCGCGCTGGAAGACCGTGATGCGGCCGTTGTTGTTGCGCCCGCCGGACTTGGTCAGGCCCTGGGTCAAGGCCTTGACCGGCTTGCCCTTCCACAGGTCGGAGCGGTCCACCAGCACGAGCTGGCGGCGGCCCGGCGTCGTCGGATTGAATTTTCTCAGCGCCATCGCTCTAGATTCCCACTAGATTCCCGCCACTAGATTCCTGTGGTCACGTCGATGCTGTGACCTTCTTCCAGCGTGACGTACGCCTTCTTGATGTCGGAGCGCCGTCCCTCGATGCCGCGGAACCGCTTGACCTTGCCCTTCTGGCGCAGGGTGTTGACCTTCTTCACCTTGACCTTGAAGAGCTCCTCGACCGCGCGCTTGATCTCATGCTTGTTGGCATCGAGCGCGACCTGGAACACGACCTGATTGTGCTCCGAGCGCAGGGTCGACTTCTCGGTCACCATGGGCCGGCGGATGACCTCGTAGAGCCGCTGCTTGGAGAGGCTGGCCTCGCTCGGGCGCCTTGGACGAAGCTTGCTCATTTCAGTCGCGCCTCCAGCGCGGCGACGGCGTCCTTGGTCAGCACCAGGGTCTCGCGC
>JBHJOF010000200.1:0-7660 GCA_050330055.1 Kiloniellales bacterium | reverse complement strand
GAGCGCAAGGCCGAGATCGCCATCGAGAAATCGCCCTGTCACCGCGGCTGGTTCGCGCTCGGCGGCGAGAACCTGGACCCGGCCAAGCAGACGGAGGCCGGCGACTTCAAGGAAGGCATCAAGATCGGCCGCCACCTCGAGCCGGACCATCCGCTGGTCAAGGCCGGCATCCCGCTGCACGGGCCCAATCTCTGGCCGAGCGGCCTGCCCGGCTGGCGCGAGGCCATGCAGGCCTACTTCGACACGCTCTGCGGCCTGGGCCACGACATCATGCGCGGCTTCGCGCAGGCTCTCGAGCTCGAGGAGGGCTTCTTCGACGAAAAGCTCGACCTGCCCATGGCCACGGTCGGGCCGCTGCACTATCCGCCGCAGCGCGGCGCCATCACCGAGGCGCGCCTCGGTGCCGGCGCGCACACCGATTTCGGCTGCCTCACCATCCTGGCGCAGGACCCGGTGGGCGGCCTGCAGGTGCGCAACAGCGCCGGCAAGTGGATCGACGCGCCCTACGTTCCCGGCAGCTTCGTGGTCAACATCGGCGACATGATGGCGCGCTGGACCAACGACCTCTTCGCCTCGACCAGGCACCGCGTGGTCAACGTCTCGAACCGGGACCGCTACTCGATTCCCTTCTTCTACGACCCCGACCACGACGCCGAGGTCGCCTGCCTCGCCACCTGCCAGGGCCCAGACAACCCGCCCAGGTACCCGCCGACCACCGGCCTGCAGCACCTGCTCGACATGATCAATGCCACCTTCGACTACCACCGCGACAAGAAGGCTGGGTGAGGCGCGCTATGCGCCCTGCCTTAGGGACGGGAAGCCGGCGTACCAGTCGGCGTGCGAGCCCGCGTGGTTCGCCATGCCGGGCTTGGTAAGACAGCCGCGGGGCGCGATGAAGGAATCGATACGGCGCTGGGGCCGCTCGTGCCACTGGATGTTGAAGGCGGCGAGCTTCGGAAAGAACTGCAGGTGCGCGTATGGCAGGTTGTCGTGAATCCACCAAGCCAGAGCGCGCCAGTCGGTGCCCGCCGCGTAGCGGTCGGCAAACCAGGGAATGACGATCGAGGCACCGGCGCCCATGCAACCCTCGGCGTCGCGTTGATCCCAGATGTGATAGGCCGCATTGGCCTTGTTGCTGGCACACTGGCCGCCGTGCCGATTGCCATAGTCGTTCACCTCCGCCGCCCTGAAAGCTGAGCGCACGGCAATGCGCCCGAAGGTCGCCTGCAGCGGCTCGAGCAGCACTTCGCAGAGCTGCCGACCCGCGGCGATAGCGAGGTCCGGGTCGCTCGGGATGTTGGGAATGCCGTAGAAGTTGGCGATCTCCGAATAGAGGAAGTCGCGCATGTAGAAGTTGGCCGAGAGCCGCACCCGCCCCAGGTCTTCGAGCCCGCGCATGGATCGCGGCTGGCGCATGTCCCACACTTCGCTTCGACCAATGACAATGCATGTTTGACACAGATGAACACAGATGAACACAAACTAAGCGTGCCGCATCAAACCAGCTTCCTGGTTTGTGTCCATCTGTGTCCATCTGTGTCATAAATTCCATTCTTTCAGCCTCTCCCTACTAGCCAGGAAAGTCGCGCAAAGGAGAGAACCGCATGCTCGAAGTCTGGGGGCGGCGCAACGCGAGCAACGTGATGCCGGTCATGTGGGCCGTGGGCGAGCTCGGCCTCAAGCACCGGCGCCACGACGTCGGCGGCTCGTTCGGCGGTCTCGACACGCCCGAGTACCGCGCCATGAATCCGAATGGGCGCATCCCGACGATCGATGACGCGGGCTGCATCGTCTTCGAGTCGAACGCGGTGGTGCGCTATCTCGCCCGGCGCTACGGCCAGGGCGGCCTGCTGCCCGACGACGAGCCCGCCTGCGCCCGGGCCGACCTCTGGATGGAGTGGCACAAGACCACGCTCTATCCGCCCTACATCGACCTCTTCTGGGCCATCGTGCGGACCGAGCCGGCGCTGCGCAAGCCGGCCGCCATCGAGCGCCTGGCGACATCGCTTATCGGCCCGCTCGCCATCCTCGACGCCCAGCTCGCCAAGAGCCCTTATGTTGCCGGCGAGCGCCTGACCATGGCCGACATCCCGATCGGCCCGGCGATCCACCGCTATCTCGCCCTGCCGGTCGACAAGCCGGCCATCCCGCACGTCGAGGCGTGGTACCAGCGGCTCTGCGAGCGCCCGGCCTTCCGCGAGCACGCCTGCTTTCCCTACGGCAGCAATCCGGCCGAGTGGTACTTCTACGAGCGCGAGGGGGTGGCGACGGGAGGCTAAAGCGTAGTCCGTTCGGATTGAATCGACGTAGCCCGCCTCACCCTTCGAAAAGCTCAGGGTGAGGCGGGCTTGTGATGAGCCTGTCGAAGCATGAGGCTGCTGTCGCGTTGTGATGCAGTTTAAAACCTACCGCCCCTCAATGCGCCATCAGCAGCGGAATCTCGGCGTGGGCCAGCATGTGGCGGGTGACGCCGCCCCGGATGATCTCGCGGGTCATCGAGGTGCCGTAGCCGCCGAGCACCAGGAGATCGGCCTCGAGCTCGCGCGCCGCGGCGAGCAGCGAGTCGCCGATGTCGCCGCGCTTGGCCTCGAACACGCGCGAGTCCGCCGTGACGCCGTGCCAGGCCAAATGGTCGATCAGATCGTCGACGCCGACCCGGCTGGGCTTGGTCTTGTCCTCCTTCAGGCTCAGCGCCGTCACCTTGCTGGCGGTGATGAGGAAATGGCGCGCCGCGGCCACCGCCTTGGCGGCCACGATCGAGCCGTTCCAGCCGATCACCACGTTACGGCCGATCGCTTCCGGCGCCGGCCGCCGGTCGGGCGGCGGCAGAACCAGGACCGGCTTGCCGGTCTCCATCAGCGCCGCCTCCAGCACCGGCGGTGCCGGCGACTCCTGAAGGGAACGGTCGACCACGATGAGGTCGGTCAGGCGGCCGCGCTGGGCGATGGCGATGCTCTCCCTGCCCTGCATCTCGAGCCAGGCCGCGGAGACCCCCTCGGCCATCGGCGGCTTGTCCTGCACCGTGACCCGGTGCCGCTCGCAGCAGGACTGGAAGAGGGCCCGCGCCCTCTCGGACGCCGCCGCGGCCTCGCTCTGGGCGACCTCGCTCACCGACTGGCGCAGCGAGCCGGGAAGCTTCAGGGACATCGCGCGCAGCACATCGGACGGATCGGGTCGCACGTGCAGCACCTCGACGTGCGAGTTGAAGCGCCGGGCGATGGCGAATGCGGCATCGAGCCTGCTCTCCCCCTTGTCGCCGCTCGCGCCGCCGCCCAGGGGCACCAGGATCATCTTCATGACTTGTCGCTTCCTCCCCGAAGCGGCGCGGGGCGGGCCCGGCGCGCTCTTGTTATTGCGACTCTAGGCCTTCGGCCGCGACCGTCTATTGCGCCAGATCAAGCCGCCATCTCGATTGTAGTGGCTCAGCCCAGCACGGCGCCCGGCTTCAGGCCGGCACTGGCGACGAACCCGCCGGCTGTGACCTTGCCGCCGCCGGCCGGGCGCACCCGCTTGACCTCGATCGCGCCGTCGGCCGCCGCGACGGTGAAGCTGTCGGCACCGACCGCCGTGACCTCGCCCGGCTTGCCGGCAGCGTCCGTCCGCTTGGCACAGTCGAAGATCTGCAGCTCCTGGCCGTTCAGGCGGGTCCAGGCGCCGGGCTGGGGGTTGGTGCCGCGGATCAGGTTGTAGACCTCGCCCACCGGCTTGGACCAGTCGATCTCGGCATCGGCCTTGCGGCACCAGCTCTCGTAGGTCGCCTGGCTCTCGTCCTGCTTGATGCGTGGCGCCTTGCCGGCCTTTATCAGGTCGACCGATTCCAGCATCGCATCGACGCCGAGCTGGAAGATCTTCTGGAAGTAGACCGTGCCCAGGGTGTCGTCGGGGCCGATGTCGACCTCCTTCTGCAGCAGGATGTCGCCCTCGTCGAGGCCGTCGTTGGGATAGAAGACGGTAAGGCCGGTCTTGCTCTCGCCGCCGATGATCGGCCAGTTGATCGAGCTCGGGCCGCGGTGGCGCGGCAGCAGCGAGGGATGAAAGCAGATCGAGCCGTGCGTCGGGATGTCGCGCGCCGCTTCGGGCACGAAGATGATGACATAGGCCATGACCATGAGATCGGCCTTGAGCGAGCGAAGCTGCTCCAGCGTCTCCTCCGTCTTGTAGGAGGCCGGCTGGTAGAGCGGCACGCCGCGCGCCAGCGCCGCCTCCTTGATCGGGTCGACGGCGCGGCCCTCCTTGTCCGGGGCGCAGAACACCGCGACCACCGCGTCCTCGCCCCCTTTCGCCTGGCGATCCAGCAAGGCCTCGAGCACCGCCTTGCCGAAGGCCTGTTGTCCGTTGACGATCAGTCGCATGCGCTCGCTCCCTGATTCTTGGCGGTGCGGAAAAGGGGTCAGACCCCTTTTTTGCTAGACCGCGCCGGCCTGCTTGGCCTTGCAGATCTCCTCGTCGCTGTAGCCGACGACCTGCTTCAGGATCTCGTCGGTGTGCTCGCCCAGGAGCGGCGAGCGGGTCACCTCGGAGGGCGAGTCGGACAGCTTGATCGGGTTGCCGACGGTCAGGTACTTGCCGCGCGTCGGGTGGTCGACCTCGACGATGGTGCCGGTAGCGCGCAGCGAGGGCTCTTCGGCGATCTCCTTCATGGAGAGGATCGGGCCGCAGGGCACGTTCAGCGGAGTGAGGATGTCCATGACCTCGAACTTGGTCTTGGTCATGGTCCACCTCTCGATCTCGTCGAATACCCGGTCGAGCTTGGGCAGGCGCGCCTCGGGGGTGCTCCACTCCGGGTCCTCGAGCCAGTCCTCGTGGCCGATCGCCTTGGCCAGCGCCGGGAAGGACGCCGCCTGGGTGATCACATAGATGTAGGCGTTGGAGTCGGTCTCCCAGCCCTTGCACTTGACGATCCAGCCCGGCTGTCCGCCGCCCGACGCATTGCCGGCGCGCGGCACGGCCTCGCCGAACTCGCCGTTGGGATACTGCGGGTACTCCTTGAGGGGACCGTGCGCCAGGCGCTGCTGGTCGCGCAGCTTGACCCGGCAGAGGTTGAGCACGCCGTCCTGCATGGCGCAGGTCACGCGCTGGCCGCGGCCCGACTTCTCGCGCTGGAACAGCGCCGTGACGATGCCCAACGCCAGGTTGAGGCCGGTCCCGGAGTCGCCGATCTGCGAACCAGTCACCATCGGCGGGCCGTCGTCGAAGCCGGTGGTCGAGGCCGAGCCGCCGGTGCACTGGGCGACGTTCTCGTAGACCTTGCAGTCGGCGTAGGGTCCGGGGCCGAAACCCTTGACCGAGGCATAGATCATGCGCGGGTTGATCTCCTGGATCTTCTCCCAGGGGAAGCCCATGCGGTCGATGGCGCCGGGAGCGAAATTCTCGACCATCACGTCGCAGGCGGCGATCAGCTTGGCGAAGATCGCCTTGCCCTCGGGCGACTTGGTGTTGAGCGTGATGCTGCGCTTGTTGTGGTTCAGCATGGTGAAGTAGAGGCTGTCCACGTCGGGGATATCGCGTAGCTGGCCGCGCGTCGCGTCGCCCACCTTGGGCATCTCCACCTTGATCACGTCGGCGCCGAACCAGGCCAGGAGCTGCGTGCAGGTCGGCCCCGACTGCACATGGGTCATGTCCAAAATGCGAACGCCTTCCAATGCCTTAGCCATTATCGCCTCGTCGACTTGCTGTCTCTGGAAGAGCCGGGGGCGGCCGCAGCCGCCCCCAGGCCCGTGGCACTACGGTCCTACTTGTACATCGTCTGGTTCTTGGTGCCCGGTGCGTAGACGTTCGGATCGACCCAGATGTTGACCACGGCACAGCGGCCGTCGCGCTGCACCGCCTCGCGGGCGCGGCGCAGCGCCGGGCCGATCTCGGCCGGGTCGCGGACCTCCTCGCCGTGGCCGCCCAGCATGCGGCCGAAGTGGCTGAACTCGACGTCGCCCAGCTTGTTGCCGATGTTGCCGCGCTGCTCGCCGTACTTGGCCATCTGGCCGTAGCGGATCTGGTTCATCGCCGAGTTGTTACCGACCACGGCGATGTAGGGCGCGCCGAAGCGGTTGGCCGTCTCCATGTCGAAGGCGGTCATGCCGAAGGAGCCGTCGCCGTAGTAGCAGAGCGCCTCCTTCTTCGGGTGCGCCAGTTTCGCCGCCATGGCGAAGCCGGTGCCGACGCCGAGCGAGCCGAGAGCGCCGGGGTCCATCCAGTTGCCCGGGCCGCGCGGCCGCACCGCCTGGGCCGAGATGGTGACCACGTCACCGCCGTCGCCGATGTAGATCGTGTCGTCGGTCAGGAACTCGTTGATCTCCCAGGCCACGCGATAGGGATCGATCGGCGCCTTGTCGGAGGTGAAGAGCGGCATCAGCTTCTCCAGCGCGATCGCCTCGGCCTCCTGGAGCTGCTGCATCCACTGCCTGCGTTCCTGCTGCGCGCCCTTGTCGATCCGGCCCGAGGCTGCCTGCTCGACGGCAGCCAGGATGGCGCCGGGGTCGCCGGCCAGGCCGAGCGAGATGTCGCGGTTCTTGCCGACCGTGCGGTAGTCCATGTCGATCTGCACCAGGATCGCCGCGTCGCTGATGCGCTTGCCGTAGCCCATGCGGAAGTCGAAGGGCGTGCCGACGATCAGGATCACGTCGGCCTGGTTGAAGGCAAGCCGGCGCGTGCGGTCGAAGTGGTGCGGATCGCCCGGCGGCAGCATGCCGCGGCTGGCACCGTTCAGATAGGCCGGGATGTCGAGCGCGCGCACCAGGCTGATCGCCGCCTTGTGGCCCTGGCAGGCCCAGACCTGCTGGCCGAACAGCACCGCCGGGCGCTTCGACTTGACCAGGATGTCGGCCAGCTTCTCGATGTCGGCCGGATCACCGATCGACTTGGTCGAGGCGCGGTAGTGGCCGGGCGCCGGGATCACCGCCTTGCCGAGGTCGACCTCGCGGTCGAGCACGTCGCGCGGGATCTCCAGGTAGGAGGGGCCGTAGGCGCCGGCGAAGCACTCGCGCGCCGCCATCGAGACCATGTCGGCGACCCGCTCGGTCGAGGGCACGGTGGCGGCGAACTTGGTGATCGGCGCCATCATGTCGACGTGCGGCAGGTCCTGCAGCGAGCCCATCTTGTGCTGGGTCAGGGCGCCCTGGCCGCCGATGTGCAGCACGGGGCTCTCGGAACGCAGCGCGGTGGCGATGCCGGTGACTGCGTTGGTGCAGCCCGGTCCCGCCGTGGTGACGACGCAGCCGAGCCGGCCGGTCTGGCGCGCGTAGCCGTCGGCGGCATGGGCCGCGACCTGCTCGTGGCGCACGTCGATGATGCGGATGCCTTCGTCGAGGCAGCCGTCGTAGATGTCGATGATGTGGCCGCCGCAGAGCGTGAAGATCGTATCCACGCCTTCGCTCTTCAGGGCCTTGGCGACCAGGTGGCCGCCGGAGATCACCTCGCCGGAGCGGTCCTTTTGGGCCAGTGTGTCTTCTGCTGTGCTCGACATAGGGATCCTCCCGCTGCCCCGCCTGGGCCGGGGCTATTCCAGATAGTTGACGTGCTGCTCGATGTGGCGGCCGAGGTTGAGGGTATGTTCTCGGACGAGGCGTTCGGCGAGCTCGGTGTCGCGGGTCTCGAGGGCCTCGATGATGTGCAGGTGGTCGATCACCGAGCGTTTCACCCGGTCGCCCTCGCCGATGGTGCGGGC
>JBHJOF010000199.1:0-5412 GCA_050330055.1 Kiloniellales bacterium | reverse complement strand
TCCCCCCCCTTGAAGGGGGAGGGCCAGGGAGGGGGGCGTCAACAAAAGGGACAACGGCAGCACACCGGGCCAGATACTCACAGCATGCCGGAGAGGCGCTCGAGGTCCGGCTCGGGCAGATGGGTGTCGGCGCCTGCGGCCTCCTCCTCGTCCACCTTGCGGATCGTCGCGGTCCAGTCCTCCTCGCCGTAGATCTCGGTCAAGACCTCCGCCGTCAGGCCATCGGGCGGACCGTCGTAGACGATCTCCCCCAGGCGCAGGCCGACCACCCGCTGGACGAAGAGCTGGGCCAGAGCCACGTCGTGAATGTTGATGATGGCGGCGAGCTGGCGCTCCTCGCAAAGCTCGCAGATCAGGCGCATGATCTGCCGCGAGGTCTTGGGGTCGAGACTGGCGGTCGGCTCGTCGACCAGCAGGATTGCCGGGTCCTGGATCAGCGCCCGGGCGATGCCGACCCGCTGGCGCTGGCCGCCTGAGAGCTCGTCGGCCCGCTTGTCGACCATGTGGTCGAGCCCGACCCGCTCGAGCAGGCGGAAGGCCTCGTCGACCGCCGACTGCGGGAAGCGCCGGAAGTAGCTGGTCCAGAAGCCGACGTAGCCGAGCTGGCCCGACAGCACGTTCTCCATCACCGTCAGGCGCTCGACCAGGGCGTACTCCTGAAAGATCATGCCCATCTGCCGGCGCGCCCGGCGCAGCCCGCCGGCGCCCTGACGGGTGATGTCCAGGCCGTTCAGCAACACGCGCCCGCCGCTCGGCTCGACCAGCCGGTTGATGCAGCGGATCAGCGTGCTCTTGCCGGCGCCGGAGGGGCCGATGAGGGCCATGACCTGGCCCTTCGGCACCTCCAGATCGATGTTGGTGAGGGCCCGGTCGCCGGTCCGGTACTGCTTGCTCAGGCCCTCAAGCCGCAACATCAGGCTCGCCCGTCCCTTCCTGCCCGATCACTTGCAGGCATAGGAGACGTCGTTCGCCGCGTCGATCTTGCGCACGACGTCCCAGTGCTCCTTGTAGGTGATCGGGATGAAGGTGTTCATGTTCCCCTTGTTGAACTCCTCGGCCAGCTTGGTTCCCTCCCAGTTGAAGGAGAAGAAGGCTTCCTTCACCTTCTCCGCCAGTTCCGGTGCCAAGTTGTTGACGTAGCCGTAACCGGTCGTGGGAAAGGTCTGCGACTTGTAGATGGTGCGGATCACGTTGCGATCCACGACGTCCCGCTCGAACATGCGGAACATGACCTCGTTGGCGATCGCCGCGGCGTCGTAGTCCTTGTTGGCGACGCCCAGCACGGAGTTGTCGTGCTTGCCGGAGAACGCGGTGGCGAAGTCCTTGTCCGGCTCCATGCCGAACTCCGACTTGAGCAGGGCCGAGGGCGCCTTGAAGCCGGAGTTGGAGGTCGGCGCGGTGAAGGCGAGCGTTCTACCCCTGATATCCTCGATCTTCTCGATCCCGCTGTCGACGTGCGTGATGATCTCCATCTCGTAGCCGAAAGCGCCGTCGTCGGCTGCCATGATGGTGAAGGGCACGAAGCCGGCGCAGTTGACCGCCAGCGGATTGGAGCCGGTGTTGAAGCCGGCGATGTGCAGGCGTCCCGAGCGCATGGCCTCGATCTGCGCCGCGTTCGACTGCACCGGGAAGAACTGCACCGACTTCCCGGTCGCCTGCTCCAAATGAGCGAGGAACTCCGACCATACGTCCTTGTACAGCGAGGGATCCTCGACCGGCGTATAGGCGAAGATCAGGGTGCCGGGATCAACCCACTGGCTGGGATCGGTCGGGGCGTCCGCCACCAAGTCGCCGTCCGCATCGCAGAAGCGCTCGTCCAGGGCGCCGCGCGGGCAATCCTGCGCCAGCGCCGCACCGCCCGTCGCGGCGAAGGCCGCCAGCAGCAGCATCGCGAATCCAAAGGTCAAAGTCTGTCGAATTAGGGTCATGTCGCTTTTGCCTCCCTCTGTGGGCCATCGCACGGTATCCAGGTCCGCGCTTCGTGACCATGCCAGCGTCTCGTGGCACTACTGTTACACTAGCCGCGAATGGTCAATTTGAGTTTCTGCCCCCCGATTTGTCGTCGTTTGCGTCGGCCTCTCGGCCCGGGACGCGTACCCGAAGTTGCCTGACGACCTCGCCCATAACCTACCTCGCATTACCATTCTATGACAAACGCATATGCCTGCCCGGCGAGGCTCCCGGGCGCCGGATCAATTGCCGGATAGAGGCGGCTGCGTGGAGGCGGCCGGTGCGGCTGCTCGGGGCGGCCGCTGCACACCGGGCCGACGGAACGCCCCAACAGATAGTCGCGGATGTCGGCCACGAAGGGGGCGACGTTCGGGCCGGCGACGCCGGTCGGTACGATGACAGCCGTGGCCGAGCGAATATTGCGGCTGCCCTGCTCGGCATACTTGTAAGTAGACGAATGGTTTGGCCGCCTGCTACTCACATCCGGTCAAAGCGGGGCGATCCGAATGGGGGCAGGCCAACATGTGCGGACGCTACACACAGCTCATGTCGTGGCGTGAGCTGGTCGAGCTCTACAATCTGACCAACATCGACTTTCGGCCCAATCTGCCCGCCCGCTATAACCTGGCCCCGACCCAGGACGCACCCATCGTGCGTCTGGCCCAGCACGGAGACCGCGAGTTGGCCATTGCCCGCTGGGGCCTGATCCCGGGCTGGGCCAAGGAGCGCTCCATCGGCGCGCGCCTGATCAACGCCCGGGCGGAAGGCGTGGCCGACAGCGGCGCCTTCCGAAATGCCTATCGCCAGCGCCGCTGCCTGGTGCCGGCGAGCGGCTTCTTCGAGTGGCAGGGCTCCGGCAGCAGCCCGAGGCAGCCCTACTACATCACCCTGGCCGACGGCGCGCCCATGACCTTCGCCGGCCTGTGGGAGCGCTGGCGCGATCCCGCCGACGGCCGGACCGTCGAGAGCTATACGATCCTCACCACCGAGGCCAACGCGCTGCTGCGCCCGATCCACGCCAAGCATCGCATGCCGGTGATCCTGCAGGCTGCCACCTTCGATCTCTGGCTCGACCCGACCCAGGGTGACCCGACGCCCCTGCTGCGCCCCTATCCGGCGGAGGACATGATCGCGACGCCGGTCTCGAGCGCGGTCAACAAGGCCTGGGACAGCACGAGCAAGAGCCCGGTCGACCACCCAGGCCTGATAGAGCCTCTGCCAAGCCTTCTCTAACAAGCTCTCGCTCGACCACGCGACGCCTGCTGCGCATCGGCCTCGAGGAAACGGCCTGCCCGGTGCGGCCACGGCGCTAGACTGTCAGGCCGATTACTGCGCCGGGGGCGGCGGCGGAACCGTGACCACGCCTCCTTCGGCCTTGGGTTTGAGCCAGGGCAGCTCTTCCTCGGCCGGCTGCGACGGCTGGTCCGTCTGCCATGGCAGCGCCTCCTCGGACGGCTGCGGTGGCGTCGCTTCGCCGGCCGGTGCGCTGGGCGGCTGGAGCGCCGCCACGTCCTGGCGCAGGCTGTCCAGGACCGTTTCGGTGACGGCGCCGCTCTGCTCGAAACCGCGGTCGCGCTGGTAGGCGACGACGGCGCGCTTGGTGCGCTGACCGTAGATGCCGTCGGCCGGTCCCGGATCGTACTGCAGCTTGCGCAGCAGGCTCTGCGCCTCGCGCACCTGGGCCGCGTCAGCCACCCCCGGCGCGCTCTCCAGCGCCGCCAGCGCCCGCGGCTGGCCCTCGCGCACGATCTCCCACAGGCCGGGCTCGATCTCGCAGGCGGCGCCCTGCACCGCCTGGATGCCGTTATCCTCGTAGGTCCGCTCGAAGTCCCAGCAGCTTCGCCCCTCGACGGTGGTCGGCCGCAGCGCGGTGATTTTGCCGCTGTTGCCGGTCTCCGGGTTCTCCCAGACCACCGAGCGGCCCGGCGCGGCGAAGCCCATGAGGTCGTTCAGGGCCGAGAACAGGGCCGTCGCGTCGCGCTGGTCCTTGAGCGCCAGCGCCGGCCGCACCCACATCCAGCTCTGGTCCGTCACCAGGATGAGTATGAAGATCAGGACCCGGCGCACGTCATGGTCTCCAGCAAAGGCCGCTCGTATCCGCTGCCGACCACCATCACTGCACAGCGCGCCGGCCCAGATCAAGGGCCCCCAATCGCCCCAACCAGCGGCCCCCGGATCAAGGGCTGGTCAGGCGGGCGTTGGGGCGCAGGCTCCAGAGCGCCTGCCCCACCACGGCGACCAGCACGATGGCGCCGCCGATCAGCGTGGCGGTGCTCGGCACCTCGCCGACGCCGATCCAGACCCAAAGCGGCGCCAGCACGATCACGGTGCGGCCGATCAGCGCGATCTCGGCGGCCGGCACGTGACGCGAGCCGGTGGTCACCAGGATGTACTGCAGGGCGAGCTGCACCACGCCAAGGATGATGCAGAGCAGCAGGTCGTGCGCGCTGATGCGGAAGCTTTCGACCAGCGGCGCCGCCACCAGGATCACCAGCACGCCGGCCAGGCAGACCGCCGGCAGCATGTCGACCGCCTTGCCGCGGCGCATCGCCACCAGAGTGACTGCGAAGCAGAGGCAGCACAGCAGGGCCAGCAGGTTGCCGGCGAGCGTGCCGCGCGCGACGCCGCCGGCGAACATGATGGCGATGCCGCAGAAGGCCGCCGCCATGGCGATCCAGACCACCGGACGGACCGGCTCGCGCAGCGCCAGCCAGGCGAAGAGCGCGGCGAAGAAGGGCGTGCTGCTGGTAACGAAGATCACGTTCGCCACCGTGGTCTGCAGCAGCGCCAGGATGAAGGTGACGAAGGCGGCGCCGAGCGCGACTGCGACCACCAGGCCCGGCCGGCCGACGGCGCGGAAGGCCTGGGGCGTGGCGCGGCCGTGCCGGTAGACGAGCCAGCCCAGCAGCACCACGACGAAGCTGAGCGAACGGTAGAACAGGATCTGCCAGGCGTCGGCCTGCTCCATCAGGCGCAGCAGGATGCCGGCCAGGCTGGTGAAGAGCGTGGCCGTCAAGAGGCAGGCGACGCCGAAGCCGTAGCGGGAATCGTGGCCGCGGGCGCTGGCTGCCTCGGTCATGCGGTCCGCGTGCGCTCAGATATCCGCGTAAACGTGGGTCTCGGCCTTGGCGCCCGGGTGGGTGAGCGCGCCCAGGTAGGCGGGGCCGACGGTCTGCGCGTAGCGCCAGAGCGCGCCCGACTGGAAGTCGTGCTGGCGCGGCGTCCAGGCCTTGCGGCGTCTTTCCAGCTCCTCGTCGCTGAGCTCGACCTCCATGGTGCCGGCCTCGGCATCGAGGACGATAACGTCGCCGTCCTCTAGCAGGCCGATCGGCCCGCCGACCGCGGCTTCCGGCCCGACGTGGCCGACGCAGAAGCCGCGCGTGGCACCGGAAAAGCGCCCGTCGGTGATCAGCGCCACCTTGTCGCCCATGCCCTGGCCGTAGATCGCCGCGGTGGTCGCCA
>JBHJOF010000198.1:0-28946 GCA_050330055.1 Kiloniellales bacterium | reverse complement strand
TTGTGCCTCCGTGATTGCTCGTCACAACCACCGAATCACAACGAACTGAAATCACTCAACTCATTTCGAGCCAGACACTTAGCCGGGCAGCCCCGCGGCTATTGTCCCTCCGCCAGGCGCGCGAGGGCGGCCCGGTCGAGCAGCTCCACCCGGCCGCCCTGCAGCAGGCGGATCACGCCGGCGCCCTTGAGCTGGGTGAAGGTGCGGCTCACCGTCTCGGTGGTGAGGCCCAGGTAGTCGCCGATGTCGGCGCGGCTCATCGGCACGTTCACGGGGCCGTCCGGCTGCTCGCGCCGCGCCGCCTGGCGTTCCAGGGCGAGCAGGAAGGAGGCGATCTTCTCCCTGGCCGTCTTGCGGCCGAGCAGCACCATCTGCTCCTGCGCCGCGGCCAGCTCGTGCCCGGCAACGCCGAGCAGGCGCGTCTCCAGCTTGGGGAAGCGCTGCAGCAGGGCCTCCAGCTTGCGCCGCGGGAAGCGGCAGAGCGATGCCGCCGTCACCGCCTCGGCGCTGTAGGCATAGGTCGCCTCGTGCGCCAGGCCGAGGAAGTCGCCGGCACCGAGGAAGCCGGTCACCTGACGCCGGCCGTCGGCCAGCAGCTTGTAGATCTTCATCGTGCCGGCGGTGACGTTGAAGAAGTAGTCGGCCGGCTCCTCCTCGTCGAACAGCGGGTCGCCCGGCGCCAGCTCGACCGCGGTGGCGATCGCGTCCATCTCGCTCAGCTCGTCGGGCCGCAGGACGGCGCAGATCGACAGGTGGCGGATCGAGCAGGCGCCACAGGGCGAGCCGTCGCCCGCAACCTGGCGCGGCAGGGCATCTGCAAGCTGTTTGCTTCGCTTCACGTCGAAGGTGGTCACGGGTCCCATCCGCGGGCCTGGCAGCCCCAGTTCGGGCTCCCAAACGGCCAGGCTGAGCCATTCTGCCGTCTAGGGTTGCCGGCGGCCCTCAACTCGTTGACCTACATCAACGCCAGATTAGAGGCGCCAGACCCAAACTGCCAGCCCCATGCCACCGGATGGCCCCATGCGCGCGCTCAGGACGAGTCGGTTAACCAAGGATCGCATGGCCCAGGCCTATCCAGTCATCCAGATGGCCGTACCGGAGCTTACCTTCGAGGCCTGGCGCCGCTTCGCCGGCCCCTTGATCGCGGAAGATGAGAGCCGGGCCGGCATCGTGACCGTCGACAACGAGCAGGGCTACATCGTCGGCCTCGCCGCCTATCGCCTGGAGCAGGATCTGCGCGGCGGCTGCACGCTGTTGATCGACCACTTTGTCGCCGTCGACCTGGTCCAGCGCGAGGCGGTCGCCGAAGCCCTGGTGACCGAACTGGAAAGCCTGGCGGAGCGCTGCCACTGCAGCGCGCTGCACACCCGCGTGCCCGGCAGCGGCAGCCACTCCCTGGCCAACTGGCTGGTCGCGCTGATGCAGACACGCGGCCACGACGTGAGCGAGCTCCTGCTGCGCAAGTCGATCGCGAAGAGCGCTTAGGGTACTGTTCCCTGCAAATGATTCAGATGATTTCGAAACGCCCAATGTGTCATCGCCGGGCTTGACCCAGCGATCCATGGTGCAGCGGCACGATGGATGCCCGGCTCAAGGCCGGGCATGACATTGAGTTGTGGATCAAGCGTCAGTTTCACATCGTTAGCGCATCGGCTCCTGCACAAGCGCAAGCGTTGCGGTAAGCTGTCTCCTCTCGGGCCACAGCTTGGCAAGATGCGATGCTACACGTGATCCGCCGTCTTCTCCCCCTGCTGCTGATCGCCGTTGCAACTGGCTGCGCGGCCCGGCCGGACCCGCAGCAACTGGCCGCCGAAGCCCAGGCCGCGCCCGAGGGTGCCAGCGCCGCACGCGGGTCCGCCGCCGCGGCCGCCGCGCGGCGTCACATGGTGGTGGCCGCCAACCCGCTGGCAGCCGAGGCCGGGCTCGAGATTCTGCGCGCCGGCGGCTCGGCGGTCGATGCGGCGATCGCCACGCAGCTGGTGCTGAACCTGGTCGAGCCGCAGTCGTCGGGCATCGGCGGCGGCGCCTTCCTGCTGCACTACACGGCCGAGAGCGGCGCGCTCGACGCCTACGACGGCCGCGAGACGGCGCCGGCCGCCGCCACGCCGGCGCTGTTCCTTACGCCCGAGGGCGCGCCGATGGACTTCTGGAGCGCCGTGGTCGGCGGTCGCAGCGTCGGCACGCCGGGCCTGCTGCGCCTGCTGGAGCTGGCGCACCGCGAGCACGGCCGCCTGCCCTGGGCGCGGCTCTTCGCGCCGGCCATCGGGCTGGCCGGGCAGGGCTTCGCGATCTCGCCGCGGCTTCACGCCCTGCTCGCCGAGGAGCAGTACCTCAAGCGCGATCCCGAGGCCGCGGCCTTGTACTACGAGCCCGACGGTACGCCGAAGGCCGTCGGCACGCGGCTGCGCAACCCGGAGTTCGCCGAAACCCTGCGCGCCATCGCCGAGGGCGGCGCCGAAGCCTTCTACGATGGCACCATCGCCCGCGACATCGTGGCGGAGGTGCAGGGGGCGGCCGGCAATCCCGGCCTGCTCGCGCTCGACGACCTGGCCAACTACCAGGCGAAACGGCGCGAGGCGATCTGCCAGCCCTATCGTGCCTGGCTCATCTGCGGCATGCCGCCGCCGACCTCGGGCGGCGTCGCCGTGCTGCAGATCATGGCCATGCTGGAGCCCTTCGATCTCGCCGCGCTGCCGCCCCCCGCTCCAACAACAGCAGCCGCCGAAGCGGTGCACCTGATCGCCGAGGCAAGCCGCCTCGCCTTCGCCGACCGCGACCGTTATCTCGCCGATGCCGATTTCGTGGATGTGCCCGTGGGCGCGCTGCTCGACCCCGGTTACCTGCGCGCCCGCTCGGCGCTGATCCGGCGCGACGCCAGCCTCGGCACGGCCGCGCCCGGGCTGGACGAGCGCCAGGACGGCGCCATGCCGGCGCAGCCGGACCCGCCGGCGACCAGCCACCTGGTGGTGGTCGACGAGGCCGGCAACGTGGTCTCCATGACCAGCTCGATCGAGAGCGCCTTCGGCGCGCGCTTGATGGTGCGCGGCTTCCTGCTGAACAATGAGCTGACCGATTTCTCCTTCGCGCCCGAAGCCGACGGCCGCCCGGTCGCCAACCGGGTCGAGCCCGGCAAGCGGCCGCGCAGCTCCATGGCGCCGGTCATCGTGCTCGACGGCAGCGGCCGGCCGGTCCTGGCGCTGGGCTCGCCGGGCGGCAGCAGCATCATCGGCTATGTGGTCAAGGCGCTGGTCGCCCTGCTCGACTGGCGGATGGAGCCGCAGGCCGCCGCGGCGCTGCCCAACTTCGTCAACCGCAACGGTCCGACCGACCTGGAGTTCGGCAGCGCGCTGACTGCGCTGGTCCCGGCGCTGCAGGCGCGTGGCCAGCAGCTCCGCTTCCGCGAGATGACCAGCGGCCTGCACATCGTCGCGATCAGCCCGGACGGCCTATACGGCGGCGCCGACCCGCGGCGCGAGGGCGTGGCGCTCGGCGATTGAAGGGCGCCGGCATTTCCTCATCCTTCGACAGGCTCAGGATGAGGTAGCACAAACTCAAGCGGCCTCACCCTGAGCCTGTCGAAGGGCGAGGCCGCGTTTCGCAGAGCCATCTTTCAGGAGCCTTGCCGGATGCGGCGCCGCGGCTAGACTGCGCCGCCATGTCCCCCGTCCCATCCCAAGCCGCCACCGCAGGCCCGGCCGCCGAAGAGGTGCCCGTGGTGCGCCTGCGGCCCGGCGGCCACCGCCGGCTGCTGCACGGTCATCCCTGGGTCTACTCCAACGAGGTGGAGATGGACGCCGGCGCGCGCACCCTGCCGCCCGGTATCGTCGCGCGCCTGGAGAGCAGCGACGGCGAGCGGCTCGGCACCGCGCTCTTCAACCGGCTGCCGCTGATCGCCGCCCGCCTGCTGACCCGCGACGCCAAGGCGACGATCGACGCCGCCTTCCTGCGCGGCCGCCTGGCGCGCGCTCTGGCGATCCGCGACAAGCTGCTGCCGCTGCCCTATTACCGGCTGGGGCACGCCGAGGCCGACGGCCTGCCCGGGCTCATCATCGACCGCTTCGGCGACGCCCTGGTGCTGCAGCTCAACTGCGCCGGCATGGACCGCCTGCTGCCGCAGCTGATCGAGTCGCTGGAGGCGCTGCTGGCGCCGCGCGTGATCGTGCTGCGCAGCGACAGCGTGGCGCGCCAGATGGAGGGGCTGGAGCCGCGCGCCGGCCTCGTCAAGGGCAGCCTCGAGGGCCCGATCGAGGTGATCGAGAACGGCGCGCGCTACCTGGCCGACCTGGGCGAGGGCCAGAAGACCGGCTGGTTCTATGACCAGCGCGACAACCGCGCCTGGCTGGCGCCCTTCGCCAAGGGCGCCCGCGTGCTCGAGGGCTACTGCTACAGCGGCGGCTTTACGATGCAGGCGGCGCTGGCCGGTGCCAGCGAGGTGCTGGCGATCGACCGCTCGCGCCCGGCGCTCGACCTGGCCGAGCAGGCGGCGGCGCTCAACGGCGTGGCCGAGCGCTGCCGCTTCCTCAAGGGCGAGGTCTTCACCGAGCTGCAGCGCCTGGCCAAGGCGGGCGAGCGCTTCGGCCTGGTGATCGTCGATCCGCCGGCCTTCGTGAAGAGCAAGAAGGACCTGCGCCAGGGCGCCAAGGGCTATCGCAAGCTGGCGCGGCTGGCAGCTCTGGTGACGGCGCCCGAGGGCACGCTCTTCATCGCCTCCTGCTCGCACCACGTCGACGCCTTGCTGTTCGGCGAGCAGGTCAAGCGCGGCCTGGTCGACCCCGGCCGCAGCGGCCGCATCCTGCGCAGCGCCGGCGCCGCCCCCGACCATCCGGTGCACCCGGCGCTGCCGGAAAGCGCCTACCTCAAGGCACAGGTGCTGGCGCTGAACTGAATGGCATTCCTGTCGGAGCAACTTACTCGGTGTCATCACCGGACTTGATCCGGTGATCCATGGTGCAAGCGGCACGGTGGATGCCCGGGTCAAGCCCGGGCATGACAGGGGAGCGGATTGCGGGATGCATGATCATCAGGTGACGCGTTCCGCTGCCGGCGCTCGAAGCGGCAAGCGCGGCCGTCTAAGCGCCAGCAATCCAGCCGACGTGATCAGAACCATCCCGACCACCGTCGCGGCATCTGGCAGCTCGGCGAAGATCACGAAGCTCCAGAAGGCGGCGAACACAAGGTAGCTGTAGTCGAAGGTGGCGATGACGACCGGCGGGCCGGACTGGTAGGCCTTGGCGACGCCGGCGCTGACCGCGACGATGAGGATGGCCAGCAGGACGATGAAGCCCCACTCACGCGCGCCGAGCTCCACCCAGCGGCCGAGCAGGAAGGGATAGACCGCCGCCTCGTCTGCCGTCGGGTTCCACAGCAGGACCGCCGCGCTGGCGACGGCGCCGACCAGCAGGAAGCAGACGTTCAGCGTCAGCGACAGCACCAGCGGCGCCTCGCCGAGGCACTTGCTGCGCGTGATGATCGCCGCCAGGGCATAGAACAGTCCCGAGAGCACCGGCAGCAACGCCAGCAAGGTGAAGGCCTCGGTCCCCGGCCTGAGGATCGCCAGCACGCCCAGGAAGCCGATGCCGATCGCCGCCCAGCCGCGGCCACCGACCGGCTCGCCGAGCAGCAGCGCCGAGAGCAGGGTGATGAAGAGCGGCGCGGTGTAGTAGGCGGTCGCCACCACCGAGAGGCTGAGCAGCGGCAGGGCGCCGTAGAAGGCGATGTACATCAGCACCAGCAGCAGGCTTCGCAGCAGCGCCCAGCCGAGCGCCTTGGGCCTGGCCGCGCCGCGCCCGCCGAGCAGCGTGAGACCGCCAGCCAGGACCGGGATCACGATCAGCGCGCGCAGCACGTAGAGCTGCCACAGCGGCAGGCCGGCGCTGACGTACTTCACCACAGCGTCCTGGAAGGCCATGCCGAGGGCGGCGGCCACGATCAAGGCAGCGCCGAAGGCGGCACGCTCGGGGTAGCTGGCGGAAGGGCTGGAATGCGGCATAGGGAGCGGGGTCCCGATCAGTCCCGCGGAAACAGATAGATCACGCCCACTCTTTCGGATAGACTTCATAATATAATCAGACTAATAAAACAGATCGAATAATGAGCAGGCTACCGGTCCATGGCCTTGAGGTCTTTCTGGCGGTCGCCGAGCAGGGCTCGCTCAGGGCCGCTGCGGCCGCGCTCGGCGTCCAGCCGCCGGCAGTCAGCCACCAGCTCAAGGTCTTCGAGGAGCAGATCGGGGTCAGCCTCTTCGCGCGCACCACCCGCTCGGTGCGGCTGACCGACGCCGGACGCGCCCTACTGCGGCGGGCGCAGCCGGCGCTGAGCGAGCTCGGCGACGCCCTGGAGGAGGCCCGCGGCGTGGGCAAGGCGCGCAAGGGCAGCCTGCGCATCACCCTGCCCACCATCGCCTATCACAGCATCCTCGCCCGCCGTCTGGCGGACTTTCAGGCGCTCTATCCCGAGATCGAGCTGGAGCTGTCGCTCGACGAGGCCTTCGTCGACATCGTGGGCGAAGGCTTCCACGCCGGCATCCGGTTGGGCGACCGCATCCGCGAAAACATGATCGCGCTGCGCCTGACACCGCCGATCAAGGAGGCCTGCTTCGCCGCGCCCTCTTACTTCGCGACACACGGCCGGCCGCAGCAGCCGCGCGACCTGCTGCGGCACCGCTGCATCCGCTATCGCTTCATCGGCTCGAAACAGCTCGCCGAGTGGCGATTCCGCGGCCCCGGCGGCCGCTACAGTGTCGAGGTCAAAGGACAGCTCATCTTCAACAGCTTCGCCGCGCTCATCACCGCGGCGCGCGACGGCCTGGGGATCGGCTGGACGCTGCGCGCCGGCGTCGAGAACGAGCTCGCCTGCGGCGCCCTGGAGAGCGTGCTCGACGACCACGTCATCGAACACCCCGGCTTCTTCCTCTATTTCCCGAAAGAGAACGCGCGTCTCGAGATCCTGCGGCTCTTCATCGACTTCATGAAGGCATGAAGCCGGCACTTGGCACTGCTGCCATGCCTGACTTGGGGTCAGGTTCTAAGACGCGACAGAATCTCCTCCAGAGTCGCGACGGCACGTGCCTTGTCCAGCCTTTGCAGGTCGAGGACAAGGCGCAGGCCATCCTGCTCTTCGCGGATCGCCTTGCCCTGCTCGACCAGGTCGTCGATCCGGTCGAGGATCTTGTAGTTGCGCACCGGCTTGGCGATTCCCTTGGCCTGGATGGGCTCCCGCTCCTCGGCCAGCACCATGTCCTTGACCAGGGAATAGGTCTCGTGGCTCAGCAGAATGCTGCCGAGCTCGGCATGGGACTGCAGCCGCGAGGCCAGGTTCACCTCGCTGCCGATGATGGTGTACTCCATGCGGTCCTCGCTGCCGAAATTGCCCACGGTGCAAAAGCCCGTGTTGATGCCGATGCGAAGCTGGAACGGCTTCTGGAGTCCCCTGTCGCGCCATTCTGCCTGCAAGTCCCGCATCCGTCGCTGCATCGCAATGGCCATGTTGACGCAGGCCATCGCGTCCTCCTTGACGCCCTTCGTCTCGGGGTCGCCGAAAAACGCCAGGATCGCGTCTCCGATATACTTGTCGATGGTCGCGCCGTGCTCCAGGGCAATGATCGACATCTCGGTCAGGTAGTGGTTGAGCAGCGCCGTCAGCTCCTCAGATTCCAGGGAGTCGGTCGTTTCGGTGAAACTTGCGATGTCGGAGAAGAATATGGTCAGCTTCTTGCGGCTCGAGGCTATCTTGACCTCCTGCGAACCCGTGAATATCGACGAGTAGACCTGCGGAGACAGGTATTTCGACAGCTTCATCGACAAAGCTTCCAGCGCCTTGTTCTTCTCCGTCACCAGCTCGTTGGCCTGCTCCGCCTTGCGCTTGGCCTCGCGAAGCTGCTCTTCGGCGCGCTTGATCTCGGAGATGTTCGTGTAGACCGCGACGGTGCCGCCCTCCGTGGTCTTGCGCTCGTTGACTTGAATCCAGCGGCCGTCGCCACGGTGCTGCACGTGGGGCTTGCTCGGCTGCCTATGCTTGGCTAGGCGCTCGGCGACCCACTCCTCGACCCGTCCCTTGGCATCCTCGACAAGGCCTTGTTCTGCCGCATTGCGGATGAGCCTCTCGTAGGGCGTGCCCGGCGCCGGCGATCCAAGCCCGGGATAGAGAAGCTCACCATAGGCGCGGTTGCAGACGACCAGACGGTCCTCCGCGTCATACAGCGAGAATCCCTCCGAGATCGACTCGATCGCGTCCGTCAGGCGCTGCTCGATGCGCCGCAAAGCGGTCTCCGCCTCCTTGCGTGCGCTCACGTCGCTCCATGAGCCGACGACCTCGAGGGGCTGGCCGTCCTTGTCGCGCATCAACTGCTGCTCATCGTTGACCCAGCAATAGCTTCCGTCCTTCTTGAGAAAGCGGTACTCGACGGTGTGGTGGCCCTTCTTGAACAGATGGACAGCTTCGGCCTCCACCGCAGCAAGTTCGTCGGGGTGCACCCGATCACGCCAGAAATTGGCGTTCTCCAAGTACTCGCGCGGCTCATAGCCGAGCAGTGTCTTGATGTTCTCGCTGATAATGATCGGCGCGTAGTCGTCGGTCGCCTTGAAGCTGTAGATCACCGCAGGCGCGGACGACAAGACGCGCACCAGGCGGTCCTGGGCGGCGACCAGAGCCTCGCCGATCTGCTTGCGCGCCGTGATGTCGTTCCAGGCGCCGACCACCTCGAGCGGCTCGCCCGCGGCATTGCGGAGCAGCTGCAGGTCGTCGCCGATCCAGCAATAGCTGCCGTCCTTCTTGCGGAATCTGTACTCGATAGCGAGGCGGCCCTCGTCGAACAGGCGCGCATAGTCCTTCTCGATCCGCGAGAAGTCATCGGGATGCACGCGGCTGCGCCAAAAGTCCGGGTTCTCAAGGTATTCCTCCTGCTCATAGCCGAGCAGATCCTTGACGTTCCGGCTTATGAATGTCGGCGCGTAGTCGCCGCTTGCCTCGAAGCTGTAGATCACGGCCGGCGAGCTGGCGAGCAGGAAATCAACGCGTTCTCGCGCCGCCGCCACTTCTGCTTCCGCTTCCTTCCGCTCGGAGATGTCGCTCCACGAGCCGACCACCTCGAGCGGCTGGCCAGCCTCGTCGACAATCAGGTGCTGCTCGTCGTTGACCCAGCAGTAGGTGCCGTCCTTCTTGAGGAAGCGGTATTCGACCGTATGGCGGCCCGTTCTGAACAGGTGAGCGGACTCGGCCTCCACCGCGGCCAGGTCGTCGGGATGCACGCAACGGCGCCAGAAATCCGCGTCTTCCAGATACTCCTGCGACTCGTAGCCCAGCCAGTCCCTTATGTTCTCGCTGACAAAGGTCGGCGCGAAGTCTCCCGTCGCTTTGTAGCTGTAGATGACGGCAGGCGAACAAGTGAGTAGTTGGCGCAGGCGGGCGTGGACGGCAGCCGTCGCCGCCTCGGCTTTCTTCCGCGCCGTGATGTCGCTCCAAGAGCCGACGATTTCCAATGGCTTGCCATTGTCGCCGCGAATCAGGCGCTGTTCGTCGTTCACCCAGCAATAGGAGCCATCCTTGCGCCGGAAGCGATACTCCACCGAGTGAATCCCGTTTTCGAAGAAGCGTGAGACCGCCTCCTCGACACGGGCCAGGTCGTTGGGGTGGACGCGGTCGCGCCAGAAGGACGGGTCGTCGAGGTACTCGTCCGGCGCGTAGCCAAAAATGTCCTTGATGTTGTCGCTGACAAAGATCGGAGCAAAATCGCCAAAGGCCTTGAAGCTGTAGATCACGGCGGGCGACGAGCCTAGTAGTCGCGTCAGACGCTCTTGCGCCGCGGCCAGGCCCGCCTTCAGCTGTCGACGCGCTTTGCTTTCGCGCTCGCGTGCCGCGCTCCTTATGGCCTGCTCTATAACGGCGGCGGCACTCTCAACATCGAAGTCGCCCGGCGAGACGCGCAGCATCTCGTGCAAGCTCGCCGTCGCGCTCCTTGCGTGTTCCCTCAGCGTCGTCATGGCTTGAGTCCCCCCAGCGGGAGCGCCACGAGTGGCATGCAAGTCTAGCATAGCCGCTCAGAGTTTGGTCGCCGGGCATTTCGCGCTCACACCACACCAAAAAAGAGAGCAGTTAAGTGAGCCGCCCTCAGAAGCCTGGCGCTGGATCGCTTTCGGCGGTGCTCAAGCCGCGTCGGCACGCGAGCTCTTGGATGCGGCTGGCGTCTGGCGCTGCTGACCGGTGCCGGCGGCGATCAGGGGCAGAATCAGGCAGAAGCTGGTGCCTTGCGCGGTCGAGCGCTCAAGGCGAATGTCGCCGCCGTGGGCGTGCATCAGGTCGCGGGCGATCGCCAGGCCGAGTCCGGTACCGCCCGGCCGGGCCGAGCCAGAGAAGGGCTGGAACAGGCGCTCGCGGGCGCGCGGCGGCAGGCCGGGGCCATCATCGGTCACGGCGATCAGGACCCGGCCGTCCTCGCACCGGGCGGAGACCTCGATGGTTTTGGCGCCGGCCTCGAAGCCATTGCGGGCCAGGTTGGTCAGCACCCGGAAGAGCTGCTCGCGATCGGCGCGCAGTTCGATCGGCCGGTCGATACGGTTGTGCCAGACGGCGTCGCCGATCGTGGTCTCCGGCAAGCCCGCGGCGACGTCGTCGACGAGCGCGCCGAGGTCGAAGCGGCTGAGCTCGAGCGGCGGCGGCCCCTCGCGCGTGAAGGCGAGGGTCTGGCCGCAGAGCCGCACGGCGCGGTCGATGGCGCCCATGAGGGTCGGCGTCACCCGGCGCACCTCGGGGTCGTCGCTGGCCAGCAAACGGTCGGACACCAGCAGCGCGGTGGCCAGGATGTTCTTCAGGTCGTGATTGATCTTGGTGACCGCGATGCCGAGCGCGGCGAGGCGCGTCTTCTGGTGCAGGGCGGCGCGCAGGCCATGCTGCATGTTGGCGAGCTCGCGCTGCGCCACGCCGATCTCGTCGCGGCGTGCCGACGGCTGGATGATGCGCGAGGCGTCCTCGGGATCGTCACGGAAGGCGGTCATACTTGCGGTGATCCGGCGCATCGGCCGCACCAGCAGCCAGAGCAGGCTGAGATAGACCAGCGCCGCGGTGAACAGCGAGATCACCAGGGAAAGCGCCAGAATGCGGTTGGAATAGCCGATCATGGCCTCGCGCAGCGGAGCCTCGTCGAGCACGAGCTCGACCTCGACCGTCGGGTCCTTGGGCGAGGGGCCGACGACGCGCAGCACGCGGTCGTCATTCGCCGCCAGTGCCAGGATCGCATCGCGGATCAGGCCGAGAATGCTGCCCTGTCGCAGATCGTAGGACTGATCAACCGGCGTGGGATGCTCGCGCATCAGCATCAGCTTGCCACGCTCGGGTCGCTTCAGGGCGACCGTGTGGGCGCCGACATGAGCCAGCAGCTCGCGCTCCAGGTCGGCGCTCACCATCTGGTCGGGCGTGGCGTCGAGCGCCAGGATGGCCAGGTGGGCGGCGGCCAGGCGGTCCTCCAGATAGTCCAGCCGGAAGCGGGCGATCGACGGCGCGTAGATCAGCACCTCGGCCAGCATGACGAAGGCCACGGTCAGCAACAGCAGGCGGGCGGACAGGCCGACCCGCACCTGGTCCGGGTGAGAAGGACGCAGAGACATTATGCTTAGCCTAGCACAAAGGGCCGGTCGCTGTATCAGGCGCCCAAAGGGCCTAATGTTCGGCTGACTTGCTCATCCGAGACGGCCGAGCAAGCGGACGATGGCCTTGGTCCGGGCGCCGAACAGCTTCGGCGCATAGAAGCTGCCGGCCGCGCGCTTGCTGGCCTCGCCCAGGGTCGGATAGGGCGCCACCATGGTGGCGAGCGCGCCGATCTTGAGGCCCTGGGACAGGGCCAGCACCCAGGGCTGGATCAGCTCGCCGGCCTGAGCACCGACGATCGAGGCGCCGAGCACCCGGCCGCCCGGCGTGACGATGGCCTTGACCAGGCCGTCGGTCTTGCGCTCGGTCTGGGCCCGGTCGTTCTCGGCGAAGGGCCAGCGCAGCACGGTGATCTTGCCGTGCTGCGCGCGCGCCGCCTCTTCTGCGAGGCCGACGTGCGCCAGCTCCGGATCGCAATAGGTGACCCAGGGGATCGCTCCCATGTCGGCCTTGGCCGGCAGGCGGAACAGCGCGTTGCGGATGACGATGCCCGCGTGATAGCCGGCGACGTGGGTGAACTGATAGCCGCCGGCGACGTCACCCATGGCATAGACCCTCTTGTCGCTGGTACGCAGTCGGGCGTCGACCTTGATGCCGCCGCGGTCGTAGGCGATGCCGGCGGCTTCGAGATTCAATCCTTCGATGGTCGGCCGCCGGCCCGCCGCGAGCAGCAGCGCCGAGCCGGTGATACGCTGCTCCTGCCCGTTGCGCGCGACGCGCAGCGCGACGCCCGCGCTATCTCCAGCGCCGTCGCGCTCTGCGCCGATGACCCTTGTCTGCTCGTAGAGCGTGATGCCGTCGCCGCGCAGGCGGGTGCGCAGGATCTCGACCAGCTCAGGGTCGTCCTTGGGCAGGATCGACGCCATCTCGACGATGCTGACCTCGGCGCCGAGTCTACGGAAGGCCTGGCCGAGCTCGCAACCGATCGGGCCGCCGCCGAGCACGATCAGGTGGCGCGGCAGCGTCGTCAGATCGAAAACCGACTCGTTGGTGAGATAGGGCACCTGGTCGAGGCCGGAAATCGGCGGCGCCGCGGGCTGCGAGCCGGTGGCGATGACGAAACGGCGCGCCTTGATGCGCCGGCCGTTCGCTTCCAGAACGCGCGGCGCGACGAAGCGCGCACTGGCGCGCAGCACCGTGACGCCGAGGCCCTCGAAGCGCTCGACCGAATCCATCGGCGCGATCGACGCGATGACACCGTGCACGTGATCGTGCACCGCCTGGAAATCGACGCTAGGCGCCCCGTAGGTGACGCCGAGCTTTGCAGTGGAGGCGCCGAAAGCGGCGGCCTTGGCGGCGACCAGCAGCGACTTCGAGGGAACGCAGCCGCTATTGAGGCAGTCGCCGCCCATCTTGCCCCGCTCGATCAGCAGGCTGCGCGCGCAGAGCTGCGAGGCGCCGGCTGCGACCGACAGGCCGCCCGATCCGGCGCCGATGATGCAGATGTCCGCCTCCAGTTCCTGTGTCATGGCTTACCGCGGCCCGCTCCGCTTCCGCTTGATCAACTTGTAGGCGACCGGCAGCAGGGCCAGGGCGGCCAATCCGACCAGCGCCACGATCACCTGCGGCGTAAGCGCGTTGGCAGGTGAACAGGCATCGCCCTGGCGGACGACGCTTTCCAGCCCGACGCCGATGCTGACAAAGACGAAGGTGCCCGGGATGATGCCGAAAAAAGTGGCGATCACGAAGGTGCGCAACGACACGCCGAGAAAGGCCGGCACCAGATTGACCAGCCAGAAGGGGAACAACGGGATCAGGCGCAGCACCAGGAGGTAGCTGAGGGCGTTCTCCTGAAAGCCTGCCTCCATCTTCTTGATCGCCGGCCCGGCCTTGGCCTGCAGGGCGTCGCCCAGCGCCGTCTTGGCAATCAGGAACAGCGCCGTGGCACCGATGGTGGCGCCGACCACCGTGTAGGCGGTGGCGGGGAGCTGGCCGAACATGTAGCCGCCGGCCAGGCTCATGACCGTGGCGCCAGGCACGGAAAAGGCGACCGCCACGGCGTAGACCAGCACATAGACGAGCGGCGCCCAGGCACGCGCCGCGAAGACATGCAGCTCCTCGTTGTGCTGCGCCAGGGCAGCGCAGGACAGGAAGCGCTGCAGATCAAAGGCGAGGAACAGAGCCAGGCCAATCCCAAGCACCAGCAAGGGGATCATGCGGCCGAGCGAAAAGCCTTGCCTTGCTGGTCCGTGCTGCCTATCGCCCATCCTCGGATCCCGTGCCGTCATGGGCACGCCCATCACAGGCACGCCACAGGGCCTGAGCTGCGAGCGCCGGCCCCATCGGGGCCTCGGCCGCGAGGCCCTTAGCCGACAAGGCCATCTAAGCTGTGGCCCTGGTCGCCACCAGTCACCTTGCAGTGATGGGGCCGTGATGGCGCGCTCGCGCGGCCGCCCCCGGCTCCGCCGAAGCGAGCGCCGCCACGGCGCGGCAAAGGCCCCGCCTCGGCCCTATCCGAATCGCCCCCAGCTCAGTCTTCGGGAGCCCATTGGTCGTTGTCCCACAAGGCCTTCGGCCCCACATACTTAAAAGAGCCGCGCCCCTAGGGTTTACTTCGGTCAGGCCCCCGTCTGCCGGTCGTTGACAGACGATCAGGGCATCCTTATACAGCCTCGTCAAGTCGAAGCCAGCCAAACGACGGAGTTCCAACAGTGAAGCGCACTTATCAGCCCAGCCGGCTGATCCGCAAGCGCCGGCACGGGTTCCGTGCCCGCATGGCCACGGTGGGCGGCCGCCGCGTGCTGACCCGGCGGCGTGCCAAGGGCCGCAAGCGCCTGTCAGCCTGATAGCGATGGCGTCTGCCCTGGGGCGCCTGAAGACGCGGTCGGAGTACCTCCGGGTCGCGGCTGGGCGCTGCAAATGGGCAGCGCCGGGCATGGTGGTGCAGACCCGGCAGCGGACGCGGGATGCGGACCAAGAGGACGCCGCAACGCCTCCCACCGAGGCCATTCGCGTCGGCTTCACCGCCAGCCGCAAAGTGGGCAATGCGGTGGCGCGCAACCGGGCCCGGCGCCGCCTGCGAGCCGCCTGTTCGGAGGTCATGCCCGAGATGGGTCAAGCCGGATACGACTACGTGCTGATCGCCCGCAACGAGACTCTGCGGCGCCCCTATCCGCAGCTCCTGGACGACCTGCGCACGGCGCTGGCCCGCCTGGCCGCCGGCCGGGACAAGAAGCCGGACCACAGGGGCGGCCGACCATGAAGATCGCCATGAGGTTCCTGGCCCTTGTGCTGGCCGCGCTGGTGCGGCTCTATCAGCTCACGCTGTCGTCGGTGACACCGGCCCACTGCCGCTACCTGCCGAGCTGCTCGGCCTACGCCCACGAGGCGCTGCTGACCCATGGTCCGCTCACCGGCGGCTGGCTGGCCCTGCGGCGGCTCCTGCGCTGCCACCCCTGGGGCGGCTCCGGCTACGATCCCGTGCCGCCGCGGCCGGGTCCGCGGACCAAGGCGACCGGAGGTGCCTGCAACGATGCCTGTTTGCATCGGCAATAGGCGCGCGGGCGCGCCAGCCATGAACCAGCGATCGGAGATGCTGCGGTGATGGATCAGCGCAACCTTCTGCTGGCGGTGTTGCTGTCGCTGGGCATCCTGCTGACCTTCGAGATGTTCTTCGCGCCCAAGCCGCCACCGCCGCCGCCTACCAGCGAGCAGGCTGAGACCACCGGCGCACCGAGCCCGCAGGAGGCCGGCACCATCGCCCCGCCCGGCAGCCCTGCGGCGACTGGCCGGGCCGTCGGCCTCGAGCGAGCGGCGGCCCTGGCCGAGAGCCCCCGCGTCACCATCGAATCGCCGACCCTGCGCGGCTCGATCTCGCTCAAGGGGGCGCGGATCGACGACCTGACGCTGATCAGGTACCGCGAGACGGTCGAGCCCAACAGCCCGAAGATCGAGCTGCTGCATCCGCTCGGCGCGGAGCGGCCCTATTACGTCGATCTCAACTGGGTCTCGGCCCAGTCCGGCGTGGCGCTGCCCACGAGCGAGACCCTGTGGCAGAGCGATCACAGCACGCTGTCGCCCGGAAATCCGGTCACCCTCTTTTGGGACAACGGCCAGGGCCTGCGCTTCGAGCAGACCTTCTCGCTCGACGAGCACTACATGTTCACGACGACGCAGCGCGTCGTGAACAGCGGCGACGGCAGCGTCTCGCTGTCGCCCTACGGCCTGATCTCGCGCACCGGTACGCCCGAGGTGCTCGGCTTCTACATCCTGCACGAGGGCCTGCTCGGTGTGTTCAACAACACGCTGAAGGAGATCGACTACGACGACCTGCAGGACGACGGCATCGTCAAGCAGTCGACGACGGGCGGCTGGCTCGGCATCACCGACAAGTACTGGCTCGTCGCACTGGTGCCGGACCAGCAGAAGACGGTCGAGACACGCTTCGTCCATGATGCGCGCAGCGGCATGGACAAGTACCAGTCCGACTTCCTCTATGAACCACTGGCCGTGCCCGCCGGCGGCAGCGCCGAGGTAACCAGCCGCCTCTTCGCCGGCGCCAAGGAGGTGCTGCTGCTCGACGACTACGAGGAGAACCTGGGGATCCCGCGCTTCGACCGGGCAGTCGATTTCGGCTGGTTCTACTTCCTGACCAAGCCGCTGTTCTATGGCCTGCACTACGTGGCGCACCTTGTCGGCAACTTCGGCGTCTCGATCCTGATCCTGACCATCGGGATCAAGCTGGTGTTCTTCCCGCTGGCCAACAAGTCCTATAACGCCATGGCCAAGATGCGGAAGCTGCAGCCCGAGATGCTGCGGCTGCGCGAGAAGTACGGCGACGACAAGCAGCGCCTGAACCAGGAGATGATGGCCCTCTACAAGAAGGAGGGCGCCAACCCCATGTCCGGCTGCCTGCCGATCGTGATTCAGATTCCGGTCTTCTTCGCGCTCTACAAGGTGCTCTTCGTCACCATCGAGATGCGCCATGCGCCCTTCTTCGGCTGGATCCAGGATCTCTCGGCGCAGGACCCGACCTCGATCCTGAACGGCTTCGGCCTCATGCCCTGGGCGGCGCCCGACCTGGGGCTCCTGTACATGCTCAACATAGGCATCTGGCCGCTGCTCATGGGCCTCACCATGTTCCTGCAGCAGCGCCTGAACCCGCAGCCGCCCGACCCGGTGCAGGCCAAGATCTTCCTCCTCATGCCGGTCGTCTTCACCTTCCTGCTGGCCAGCTTCCCGGCCGGGCTGGTGATCTACTGGACCTGGAACAACCTGCTGTCGATCGTCCAGCAGGCGGTCATCATGCGGCGGGCCGGGGTGCCGTTCGGAAATCAGCCGGCCCCGCCCAGCACCAGCAAGACGTGAGCTCCTCCGAGCCACGCGCCGGGCAAGGCGACACGGCCGAGGCGGCGCCGGACCTCGAACGGGGACGCTGGCTGTTCGCCCAGGACTGCCGCTTCGTCGCCGGCGCGACGCGCATCGAGCAGCTGCCGCCGGCCAGCCTGCCGGAAATCGCCTTCGCCGGCCGCTCCAACGTCGGCAAGTCGAGCGTGTTGAACGCGCTGACCGGACGCGCCGCCCTGGCCCGCACCTCGCACACGCCGGGCCGCACCCAGCAGATCAACTTCTTCGCCCTAGCCGATCGCCTGATGCTGGTCGACCTGCCGGGCTACGGCTATGCCCGCGCCTCCAAGCAGGCGGTCAAGCGCTGGAGCGCGCTGGCCCGCGACTACCTGAAGGGGCGGCCGCTGCTGCGCCGCGTCTGCCTGCTGGTCGACGCGCGCCACGGCCTGAAGGACAGCGACCGCGCGGTGATGGATGCGCTGGACAAGGCGGCGGTCTCCTACCAGGTGGTGCTGACCAAGGCCGACAAGTGCAGCGCCGCGGCCATCGCCAAGCTGCGCGCCGGCCTCGCAGCCGAGCTGGCGCGCCGGCCGGCCGCCCATCCCGAGCTGGCGGTGACCAGCGCCCGCGAGGGCCTGGGCATCGCGGAGCTGCGCGCCGCACTTGCGACATTGGCGGCGGGCGGCCTGAGCGGTTAGAGTGCGCCCCATGACCGGCAAGATGAACATCGGCGACACCAAGCACTGGCTGCGCACCGCGCGCGCCATCACCGAGGCGCTGCCCTTCATGCGGCGCTACACGGGCAAGACCTTCGTCATCAAGTACGGCGGCCACGCCATGGGCGACGCGGAGCTGTCGCACATCTTCGCCAGCGACATCGTGCTGATGAAGCAGGTCGGCATCCACCCGGTCGTGGTGCACGGCGGCGGCCCGCAGATCGGCCAGATGCTCGAGCGCCTGAAGGTCAAGAGCGAGTTCATCGACGGCCTGCGCGTCACCGACAGCGCGACGGTCGAGATCGTCGAGATGGTGCTGTCGGGCGCGATCAACAAGCGGATCGTCTCCGCGATCAACGCGCAAGGGGGGCGCGCGGTGGGGCTGAGCGGCAAGGACGCCAACCTGTTGATCTGCGAGAAGATCACCCGCACAAAGCGCGACCCCGACAGCAACATCGAGCGCGTGCTCGACCTCGGCTTCGTGGGCGAGCCGCGCGAGGTGAACCCCGCGATCCTGGAGACCATCCTGCGCTCGGAGTTCATCCCGGTGGTGGCGCCGGTGGGCGCGGGGCGGAACGGGGAGACCTTTAATGTCAATGCGGACACGGCGGCCGGGGCCGTGGCGGGCGCGATCCGGGCGGCGCGGCTCTTGCTGCTGACCGACGTGGCCGGCGTGCTCGACCGCTCGGGCGAGCTCTTGACCGACCTGAAGGTCGCCGACGTGCAGCGGCTCATGGCCGACGGCACCATCACCGGCGGCATGATCCCCAAGCTCGAGACCTGCGTCGCCGCCGTCCAGGGCGGCGTCGAGGCGGCGGTGATCCTGGACGGCCGGGTGCCGCACGCCATGCTGCTGGAGATCTTTACCGACCGCGGCATCGGCACGCTGATCAAGGCCGAGTGAGCGGCTTCGGCCGAACTTGCCTCCAGCAGATAGGCCTCAGGTGAACATGTCGGGGCAGTCGACGGCCAGCTGTTCGTAGATCGGCTGGAAGTGGAGCCAGCCAATGTATTCGCTGCCGACATGCTCGTGGCTATAGCGAGCACGCTCTGGCGTCACCAACGTGGGCTGCAGGCCTGTTGCCTCTATCAGAAGCTCCTGTTGGCAACAGCGCTCCAGGGCGATGAACCAGAACGCTGCTGAATCGATGCTGTGCCGGCTGGCCGTAAGCAGTCCGTGATTCTGATGGATGGCGGCCTTTACGCCCTTGAACGCAGCTGCGACATTTGAGCCAGCATGACTTTCGACGGTCACGGCTCCGGCTTCATCGCCGATGATGACGTGATCCTCGAAGAAGGCGCAGGCATCCTGGGTAATCGGCCGGATCGGGCGGGCAAGAGACGCGAAGGCCGTGCCGTAGACCGTATGCGCATGGCACATCGCGACGATATCGGGATGCGCCTCGTGAACGTTGGCGTGCAACACGAAGCCCGCCCGGTTCACCGCGTACTCCCCTTCAACGATGTTCCCTTGATGATCCACGAGGATCAAATTTGAGAGGCGGACTTTGTCGAAGTGTACGGCCATGGGATTCGTCCAGTACAACTCAGGACGCTCCGGGTCACGAAACGTGAGATGGCCGGCGAACCCATAGTTGAGGCCTTGCTGCGCAAAGGCGCGGCAGGCAGCGACGAGCCGTTTCTTCCGATAGAGTCGCTCCTCGGCAAAGGTCGCAAAGGCGGGGATTTCCGGAAATTTCAGGCCGGCCTGCTCGGGCTGATAGATGGATTGGCGATTGCCTAGCTCTATCATCAAATCCTCCTCCTCTCCCTTGCACAAATGGAGGGATGGACTTTCGCCGTCACGTAGACAAAGGGGGGATCATTTACGCATGGATCAATCCAGTTGATCCACTCTTTTTGCCTTGCGGGTACTTAAGGCGGAGGCAGAGCAGGAGCTTGGGCGAGACCTAGCTGGGCAGGGTCTGGAAGAACTCGAGCTGCCAGTTCATCTCGTCTTCGGAGAGCGGGAAGTTGGTGCCGCCGCGCGCCAGCAGCGCCTTCTTCGGCGCGATGCCTGCCATGCGGAGCTGGAGCTGGGTCGCGACGCGCATCGAGAGGCCGGCCTTCCAGGCCAGCGCCGTGACCGCCTTTGGGCTGGCGGAGTTCAGGATCTTGTCGATCGTCGCGTCGCCCAGGCCGCTGCGCAGCGCCAGGCCGCTACGCACCATCGCCCGGTCGCCGCTCGCCAGGGCGCGCAGCAGGGCCTCGTCCTCGATCGTCATGTTCGGATCGTGGCCGTTGCCCTCCGATCCCTTTGCGCAGGGCTTGGCGTCACCTGACTCGGCCGCCGCCTCCTCGACCAGACGACGATGCACCTCCTGGGCGACGCGGCGCGCGGTCTCGGCGTCGAGATCGCTGCGCGCCTGCAGCTCCTGTAGCAACACCGAGGCGACGAAGGTGGCCAGCTTCTGCGCCGCGCGGCCGGAGAGCTGCGGCCGCTCGACCAGCGGCCGATGCCATTCGGGCACGCCGGCCGCCTCTTCGACCAGGCGGTCCAGCGTCTCCTCGCGGATCTGCGCGCTCTTGTTCTCCAGCAGGCTGGTGATCGCGGCGCGGTCGGAGGTGGCGACGATCGCGTCGGCAATCTCCTCGCCCAATCCCTGGCGGCGCGAAATGGCGTGCAGGCGGCCGGAGACGCAGCCGGCGCCGATGATCTCGAGCAGATCGAGGTCGCTCAGGAGCGGCGACAGCTCGAGCAGCGGCAAAGCGACGGAGTCCTCCCGGTCCTGGGCCAGGCTGCGGATCACCGCTGGCGGTGCGTCGGCAACGTCCTTCAGGGCCTCGGCGAGGATCACGCGCACCCGACTGGCCTGGTCACGGGCCAGCAACGCGAGCGTATCCTCCACGTAGCGTTGCGCCTTGGCCCGATCCTGCGACGACAGATCCGAGGTCAGACGCGCAACCTTGCTGGCCAGGTCGCTGCGCACCATCTCGTCGCTGTCGCGCGCCAGAACCAGGTTGGCCTGTGCCGGCGTGCTCAGGTTGTTGGCGATCTGGCGGCGCACGTCCGGCGAGGGGTCGCCGGCCAGGAAGCAGAGGATCTCCGGCCGCACGTCGGCGCGGCCGGCCAGGCTGGCGCGCACTGCCGGATCGCGGTGCTGGGCAAGGCGCTTCGACTCCTCGTAACTGAGAGCCGGCTCAGGTGCCGGCGCATTCGACAGCCCCTGGGTCATGGCACGGCCAATTCCACCGGCGGCGCCAGCGCGACGGCGTCGCGGCCGTGACGCTTCGCCGCGTACATCGCGCTGTCGGCCCGCTGCAGCAGGGCATCCAGGGATTCCGGACGGGCCGGATCGTGCAGGGCAATGCCGATCGAGGCGGTGACCTTGGCACCTGCTTCTCCTGACTGCTGTTGGGACGGGTCGGTCAGGGCGGTGATCTCGCGCAGCAGGGCTTCGCCGCGGGCCCGCGCCGCCTCTTCGCTGATCGGGCCCAGCAACAGGGCGAACTCGTCGCCGCCGAAGCGCACCGCGATATCCTGCGCGCGTGTTTCCGCCAGCAGAAGCGCGCCGACGCGGGCCAGCAGCGCGTCGCCCTGGCCATGCCCGCAGCGATCGTTGAGCTGCTTGAAGTTGTCGAGGTCGATGTAGAGCAGCGCCATCGATTGGCCGGCCGCCGTCGCCGCCGCGATCCGCTGCTCCGCAAGCTCGACGAAGGAGCGCCGGTTGAGCAGGCCGGTCAGGTCGTCGGTCGCGGAGAGCTGCTGCAGGGTCTTGACACGGGCGAGCTGCTTCAGCACGGCACCGATCTGCGCCGCCATCTCGCCGATCAGGAAGCGCTCGTCCTCGATCGATGACGAGAGCGGCGCCGTCTGCCGGATGCAGAGCGCGCCGCGCAGATCACCGCGATGGCCGGCCGCGGCAACGATCAGGCGCTCGTCGTCGTCGCCTTCCATCGCCTCGCGCTGGCCCTCGGCCAGGCGTGCGAGCAACGGCCCGAAGGCAGCTTCGGACAGGGCCTCCCCGGCGCCCGTGACCGGCGTAAAGCTGCCTTCGCCATGGCATTCGTAGATCATCACGCTGGTCGCACCCAGCACCGGCAGGAGCTGCGCCGCGATGGTCTCCAGCATGCTGGCCGGCTCCAGCTCGTCGCGCAGGCAGCGCAGCATGTGGGCGAAAAGCCGCTCGCGATGGCGGGCGCGCGCCACGTCGGACTGCCGGTTACGCTCATGAGTCACATCGCGGCAATGGCCGCGCACGCCGATCCAGACGTTGTCCGCGTCGGTCAGCGGCAGGGCGACGATGCGCAGGCAGACGATCTCGCCGTCGCTGCGGCGCACCCAGACCTCGACGCCCTCGAGCGGGACTTCCGTGGTGAAGGGCGAGCCCTCGGCGGCATCCGGCATCGCCAGGAAGTCCACGGCCCGCCGGCCAACGATGTCCGCCGCCAGGTAGCCCATGGCGTGCTCGGCCGAGATGAAGGTGAAGCGCCCCTCGCAGTCGGTCTCCCAGGCGAAGTCGCTGGTCGCCTCGACCAGGTCCTTGTAGCGCTGGCGCGATTCGATCAACGCCGCGCGTAGGCTGCGCTCCAGGGTGATGTCGCGGCCCAGCAGCAGGGCGGCCGGCGCGCCCGCCCAGGGCAGGGCGATCAGGTCGAAGGCCTGCTGCGTGGCGCCGCCGCTGGGACGCTCGGCGATCAGCAGAGGGTTGATCTGGCCGGCCTTGCCCCCCAGGGCCACGTCCACGGCGTCGCGCAGCTCGGGGCAGTGGCCGGACTGCAGCAGGCGGACGATCGGCTCGGCCAAGCGGTTGGCGTCGAGCACGACGCCATTGCGGCCGACCACCAGGACGGCGCCGGGGAAGCTCTCGAAGGGCCCGCCGGCGGCGAAGAGGCCCAGCTCCGACTGCTCGCCGATGAACTGTTCGTACGCGTTCTGTTCTGGCGTAGTGGCAGGCAGCCGTTGCATCCTGGCTTCCGGTCCCTAGCTTCCGGTTGGGGGGCGGCGCGGTAAGGATAACGGAGGAGAATCTGCCCGAGCGACATTAACAGCGGATTAACTCCGACTCGCCTAGGCGCGTCTTAACCAATTGAGCTAATGCAGCTATTGCGGCCGGGGGCCCTGCACCCCGGGTCATAAGCGCGCTAAGCGATTTGCAGGGCTTACAAATGGTTCGAACGGCGGCCCCGCGGGAGCCTTGTGCCGGCAGCGCCGGGCGGCCAGATTGGATATCATGCCGAGCCCTGACTCCAGCGTCCCTTCCCACCGCGCCCGGCGGCCGCGGCTGGACGGCGACGAGGTCTGGATCTTCGACCTCGACAACACGCTCTACCCGGCATCCTGCGGCCTGTTTCCACAGATCGACCGGCGCATGGGCGAGTTCATCGAGGGCTTCCTGTCGCTTGGCCGGGACGAGGCGCGCCGGCTGCAGAAGCGCTACTTCCAAGAGCACGGCACCACCCTGCGCGGCCTGATGCTGAACCACGCGTTGCGGGCGCAGGACTATCTCGACTTCGTTCACGCCGTCGACCTGAGCGCGATCGCGCCCAGCGCGGCGCTCGACGCCGCTCTCGAATCGCTGCCCGGACGCAAGCTGGTCTTCACCAACGCCTCGACCGCCCATGCCGAGCGCGTGCTGACGCGGCTCGGCATTGCCCGGCATTTCCAGGCGGTCTTCGACATCGCAGCCGCCGACTACCGGCCCAAGCCGATGGCCGAGCCCTACCACCGGCTGGTCGCCCGCCATGCCATCGAGCCGCAGCGCGCGGTCTTTTTCGAGGACAGCGCGCGCAACCTGGAGCCGGCCGCCGCGCTCGGCATGACCACGGTACTGGTAGCCGCGGCGGACGAGCCCACGGGCGACGCAGTGGCCGACTTCGTCCACCACGTCACCGCCGACCTGGCGGGCTGGCTGCGCAGCCTCGTGACCGCCCCTGCGAAAGGCGGGTAACCCCTCGGGCCAGCTTGACGGCCGACGTCTACCGGCCACGTTGACAGCCTCGGGGGCCTCGCGCATGGTGCCGGTCCCCGCGAGCTCCACGGATCGCCAAAGCCAAATTGTCCGAGCCCATGAATCAATCCCTCGAGAGCACATTCGACGCCGCCTGGGAGCGGCGCGGCGAGATCACCCCCAACACCCAGGGCGAGCTACGCGAGGCGGTCGAGCAGGCGCTAAACGGCCTCGACAACGGCGACTATCGCGTGGCCGAGAAACGCGACGGCGCCTGGCAGGTCAACCAGTGGCTCAAGAAGGCGGTGCTGCTCTCGTTCCGCCTGAACGACATGAGCGCGATCCCGGGCGGGCCGGGCCAGGGGACCAATTGGTGGGACAAGGTGCCCTCCAAGTTCGAGGGCTGGGGCGAGAACCGCTTCCGCGCCGCCGGTTTCCGCGCGGTGCCGAACTGCATCGTGCGCCGTTCCGCCTTCATTGCGCCGGACGTCGTGCTGATGCCCTGCTTCGTCAACGTCGGCGCCCGCGTCGACTCGGGCACCATGGTCGACACCTGGGCGACGGTCGGCTCCTGCGCGCAGATCGGCAAGAACTGCCACATCTCCGGCGGCGCCGGCATCGGCGGCGTGCTGGAGCCGCTGCAGGCCGGCCCGGTGATCATCGAGGACAACTGCTTCATCGGCGCGCGGTCCGAGGTCGCCGAAGGCGTCATCGTCGAGGAAGGCTCGGTGCTGTCGATGGGCGTCTACATCGGCGCCTCGACCAAGATCGTCGATCGCGAAAGCGGCAAGATCTTCAGCGGCCGCGTGCCGGCCTATTCGGTCGTCGTGCCGGGCAGCCTGCCGGGCAAGCCGCTGTCGGACGGCAACCCCGGGCCCGGCCTCTACTGCGCGGTGATCGTCAAGCGCGTCGACGAGAAGACGCGGGCCAAGACTTCGATCAACGAGCTTCTGCGTGCGTAGCGGCCGTGACCAGCAGGATCAGCAGGACGGGCGACGCAGCAACGGCCGATGACGCCGCGCTGGCGCGCGACCCGATCGCGCTGGCCCGGCGGCTCATCCGCTGCCCGAGCGTGACGCCGGCCGACGCCGGCGCGCTCGACGTGCTGCAGGGCGCGCTGGAAGCGCTCGGCTTCGTCTGCCACCGCCTGCCTTTCGAGGAACCGGGCACGGCCAGCGTCGACAACCTCTATGCCCGGCTCGGCCATAGGGGGCCGAACTTCTGCTTTGCCGGCCACACCGACGTGGTGCCGGTCGGCGACGCCACGGCCTGGAGCCTCGATCCCTTCGGCGGCGTCCTGCGCGACGGCAAGCTCTACGGCCGTGGCGCGGTCGACATGAAGGGCGCGATCGCCGCCTTCGTCGCGGCCACGGCCGCATTTCTCGACAGGCGCAGTCCGGACTTCGGCGGCTCGATCTCGCTGCTCGTCACCGGCGACGAGGAAGCCGAGGCCATCAACGGCACGCGCAAGATGTTGGGCTGGCTGGCCGCGCGCGACGAGCGCCTGGACGCCTGCCTGGTCGGCGAGCCGACCAGCGACCAGCGGCTCGGCGACACGGTCAAGATCGGCCGCCGCGGCTCGATGAACGGCCGCCTCACGGTCTTCGGCATCCAGGGCCACAGCGCCTATCCGCAGCTCGCCGACAACCCGGCGCATCGCCTGATCGCGATGCTGCAGCCGGTGCTGGGCGAGCCCTTCGATCAGGGCAGCGAGTTCTTCCAGGCGTCGAGCCTGCAGGTCACCTCGATCGACATCGGCAACCCGGCGACCAACATGATCCCGGCGCAGGCGACTGCGGCCTTCAACATCCGCTTCAACGACCTGCACTCATCGGCCTCGATCGAGCGCCGGCTGCGTGAACGCTTCAACGCCAGCCGCGCGCGCTATGAATTGCAGATATCCGTGTCCGGCGAATCCTTTCTCTCGCCGCCGGGCCCCTTGAGCGATAGCCTGGTAGCGGCCGTGCAGCAGGTGACGGGAGAGGCGCCGCGGCTCGGCACCGGCGGCGGCACCTCGGATGCGCGCTTCATCAAGGATCACTGCCCGGTGGCGGAGCTGGGCCTGCTCAACGCCACGGCGCACAAGGTCGACGAGCACACCAGCCTGGATGATCTGGAACGATTGACCGCGATATACGGCGCGGTATTGGACAGCTACTTCGCACCATGATGCCGAGCGGAAAGGAAGTGTCGACGGGCCTGCGCGGGGCCTGGCGGCTGCTGCGAGTCGATACCGGCGGCCTGGCCGAGTTCGACGAGTCGGTCGATGGCTTCTGGAAGTCGTTCTATGCCGCGGTTCTGACCGCGCCCGCCTATGTCATCGTGGTGGCCATCCATCTCGCCGACGTCGAGCCGGCCGGCGGCTTCCTGCACCTGGTTCTGGTCGAGAGCGGCGCCTACGTCATCGAGTGGGTCGCCTATCCGCTGGTCGTCTTCTACGTCGCCGAGATGCTCGACAAGCAGGAGACCTACATCCGCTTCATCGTCGCCCTGAACTGGTCCCGGGTGATCCAGATGATCCTCTACCTGCCGGTGCTGCTGCTGGTCGAAGCCGGGGCCTTCGGGCCGCTCGGCGGCCTGCTGACCTTCATGGTCTCTATCGCCGTGCTGCTCTATCAGTGGTACGTGACACGCACTGCGCTGGACGTTCAGGGCATGGCAGCCGGCCTGCTGGTGGCGCTCGATCTGACGATCAGCATCGTGATCGTGCAGGTTGTCAATTCGATGGTGGTCGCTTAGGCCGAATCGGCGACAAAGCGCCAGGGCCGGGCCACGAGGAAAAGCAACAGTGCGAGCATCGTGGCCGCCGCCAGGGTGATGCCGAGCGGCCAGCCGCTGCCGTCGTGCAGCAGGCCGACGGCAGCAGCGCCGAGCCCGCCGCCGCCCATCTCGAAGGAGGCAAGCAGCGCCGCCGCCAGGCCGTGGCCGCCCCCGGCCTGCGCCAGCGCGCGCACCGCGGCGGCCGCCAGCGCCGGCCCCAGGCCGAGACCATAGAGACTCAAGGCAAGTGTCAGCAGTAGCGGCGTCTCAGCGTGCAGGGCGAGCAGCAGCAGGACGGCGCCGCCGCCGAGCGCGCAAAGCAGCAGCCCGACCAGGATCAGCCGGTCGGGCTCGAACCTGGTCGCCACATGTGTCAGGCCGCAGGCGCCGAAGAAGTAGGCCAGCACGATCACGGCGTAGTAATAGCCATAGACCTCGGTCGCAACGCCGAGCTGCGCTATATAGACAAAGGGCGCCTCGGTGATGAAGGCGAAGAGCCCGCCCATGGTGAGGGTCAGCAGCAGCACGTAAGTCATGTAGCGGGCATTGAACAGGAGCGCGCCATAGCCGCGCAGTATGCGCCTTGGCCGCAGCGCGCCGTAGTCCGGCTGCTTCAGGGTCTCCGGCAGGAAGCGGGCGATCAGCACGATGACGGTCGCGATCAGCACCGCCAGCAGCCAGAAGTTGGAGCGCCAGCCGAACCAGACGTGCATCTGGCCGCCGATCATCGGCCCCAGCGCCGGCGCCAGCGCCATGCCCATCTCGTAGATGCCGAAGATGCGCACGGCGCCCTTCTCGTCGTAGAGGTCGCGGATCACGGCGAAGCCGATGACCGCCTCGGCGCCTGCCGTGATGCCCTGCAGCGCGCGGGCGACGATGAGGAACTCGAGTGTCGGCGCCAGCGCGCAGGCGACGCTGGACAGCAGAAAGCCGGCCATGCCCCAAAGCAGCACGACGCGGCGGCCGACCCGCTCGATCAGCGGGCCATAGAACAGCTGGGCGAGGGCGAAGCCGGCCAGGTTCAGACTCATGGTGCGCTGCACGCTGGCCGCGTCGGTCGCGAAGACTGTTTGCAGATGCGGCAGCGAGGGCGTGTAGAGATCGGTCGAGAGGATGCTGACGATCGTGGCGCCGATCAGCAGTGCCGGGATGTAGAGCGGCACTGCCGGGGCCGCGGCGATGGCCCGTCCATTACTCATGGGCGGGCACTCATGGATAGATCACCGCGACAAGATAGAGGCCATCGGCCGGCGCGGTCGGGCCCGCTGCGGCGCGGTCGCGGCGCGCCAGCGCCTCGGCCAGGTCCTGGCGCCGCCACTTGCCCTCGCCGACCAGCCGCAGGCTGCCGACCATGTTGCGCACCTGGTGGTGCAGGAAGGAGCGCGCTGCGGCCTCGATGCGGATCTCGTCCGCGTCGCGCGTCACATCGAGACGGTCGAGCGTCTTGACCGGCGACCTGGCCTGGCACTCGGCGGCGCGGAACGAGGTGAAGTCGTGTTGTCCCACCAGGGCCTGGGCGGCATCGTGCATGGCGGTGGCGTCGATCGCCACCGGCACGAACCAGGCGCGGCCGCGGTCGAGCGCCAGCGGCGCCCGCCGGTTGACGATGCGGTAGAGGTAGCGCCGGCCGATCGCCGAGAAGCGGGCGTGGAAGTCGTCGCTCACCGCCTCGGCCTGCAGCACCGCGACCGGCGCCGGCTTGAGGTGGAAATTCAGCGCGTCGCGCACCGTATCGGTGTCGGTCTCCTTGGCGATGTCGATGTGCGCCACCTGGCCCAGCGCGTGCACGCCGGAATCGGTGCGTCCGGCCGCCTGCGCCGTCACCGTCTCGCCGCAGAACTTCAGGACTGCGTCCTCCAGCGCCGCCTGCACCGAGGGGCCGTTGTCCTGGCGCTGCCAGCCGACGAAGTCGCGGCCGTCGTACTCGATGGTCAGCTTGTAGCGGGTCATGGCTGCTCGTCCGGTCCGGACGCCAACACGGTTCCAGGTGCAAGCGACACGCCGCGCAGGAAATCCGCCCCGCTCATCGCCGCCTTGCCGGCACGCTGCACCGTGACCAGGCGCAGCGCGCCCTCGCCGCAGGCCACGGTGAGATCGTCCAGGACGGTTCCGGGCACGGCGCCGTCCGCGCGCGGCACCGCCTCGGCCGCCAGCACCTTCAGCCGTTCGCTTCCCTTCTCAGAAGGCAGCTCGGTATAGGCGCCGGGCCAGGGAGTGAGCGCACGCACCCGGCGCATCAGCTCCTCGGCCGGCCGGGTCCAGTCGAGCCGCGCCTCGGCGCGGCTCAGCTTGGCGGCATAGGTGGCGCCCTTGGCCGGCTGCGACTTTGCCTCGAGCGTGCCCTGCGCCAGGCCGTCGAGCGCCTCGACGATCAGGCGCGCGCCCAAGGCCGCGAGCTCGTCGTGCAGCTCGGCCGCGGTGGTTGCCGGGCCGATCGGCAGGCGCTGCTGCAGCAGGATCGGGCCCGTATCGAGCCCTTCCTCCATCTGCATGATAGTGATGCCGGTCTCGCGGTCGCCGGCCAGGATGGCGCGCTGGATCGGCGCAGCGCCGCGCCAGCGCGGCAGCAGCGAAGCATGCACGTTGAGGCAGCCGAGCCTTGGCGCGTCGAGGATCGGCTTCGGCAGCAGCAGGCCGTAGGCGACCACCACGGCGG
>JBHJOF010000197.1:0-5227 GCA_050330055.1 Kiloniellales bacterium | reverse complement strand
GGCCTGCATCGCCCACCTGCGTCTGCCGGTCACCCATCGTCGCGCGACCCGCACAACCAATCTGCTCGAGCGCCTGTTCCTTGAGGAGCGCCGGCGGCTCAAGATCATCCCCAATGCCTTCCGTGAGAAGCCCGTCCTCAAACTCATGTTCGCCGCCATGACGCGCGCCGCCGAGCGCTGGCGAGCGATCAAGATCACCGACTTCGAACGACGACAGCTGGCCGCGCTCAGGGCTGAGCTCGATCAGGAATACGAGGCCCAGACAGGCCTCGACCGCGGCGACTCAAAGGCTCAACCTCGAACTCGATTATCCAGCAAGTCTTGGACTTGACCGTCGATCAAGCGGCGCTGCAAGCCCGCTCTGCGCCCTCTAAGGCCACATAAGGCAGGTGTTGCCTTCATTACGATTACCTGCTTGGGATGATCGCAAAGAATTTCCATAGATCGAAAGATGGAGGTGAGCGTGTCGCCTTTGTATGCCTCCATTGCAGCGTAGTCTGTGAGTACAGCGTAATTGGTCGTGGACTTCGAGAGATACTCTCGGAGTTCCTCTTTTTGCAAAAAGTTGCTATCAACGACTTTGCGCAATGCGATAGTGTATGAAGTTAGTTCATAGATGTCCGAGTGATGATTCGCGTGAGTTCCTCTAAAACTTCACCCGGTCCGCGCCCTTCAGCTTGAGCATCCGGCGCGCCTCGTCGGGGGTGGCGATGGCGAGGCCGAGCTCTTCCATGACGCGGCGGATCTTGGCGACCTGCTCGGCGTTCGACTTGGCGAGCTCGCCCTTGCCGATCCACAGGCTGTCCTCGAGCCCGACCCGCACGTTGCCGCCCATCAGCGCGCCCTGGGTCACCAGCGACATCTGGTGCCGCCCGGCGGCCAGGATCGACCAGTGATAGCCGTCGCCGAACAGCTTGTCGGCTATGCGCTTCATGTGCGCCAGGTTCTCCGGGTCGGGGCCGATGCCGCCCAGGATGCCGAAGATCGACTGGATGAAGAGCGGCGGCTCGACCCAGCCCTGATCGAGGCAGTAGGCCAGGTTGTAGAGATGGCCGATGTCGTAACACTCGAACTCGAAGCGCGTGCCGAGCCCCTGGCCGATGTCCTTCATGATGTACTCGAGGCTCTTGAAGGTGTTGGGGAAGATCGCGTCGCGCGACTTCTCCAGGAACTCGGGCTCCCAGGCGTGCTTCCACTCCTTGTAGCGGGCCAGCATGGGGAAGATGGCGAAGTTCATCGAGCCCATGTTGAGGGTGCACATCTCGGGCTCGGTGGCGCGGGTCGCCGAGATGCGCTCCTCCACCGTCATGCCGAGCCCGCCGCCGGTCGAGACGTTGAGCACTGCGTCGCACTGCTGCTTGATGCGCGGCAGGAACTGCATGAAAACGTCGGGCGAGGGCGTCGGCCGGCCGTCCTCGGGGTCGCGCGCGTGCAGGTGCAGAATGGTGGCGCCGGCCTTGGCCGCCTCGACCGCCTGCTCGGCGATCTCCGAAGGCGTCACCGGCAGGTAAGGCGACATGGTCGGCGTGTGGATCGAGCCGGTGATCGCGCAGGTGATGATGACCTTGCGGTCGGCCATGGTACGCCCCCTGTCCCCTGTTTGACTGGAGACAGTGTGGCAGGCTCGCCCGCCGCGGGGCAAGCAGGCCCGTGGGGCGTGGTGCAGCTCTTCTCTTTAGTCGCCCTCACCCTCCCACGCGCTGACGCGCGCCGTGGTCCATTGGGGCCCCTCCCTCTCCCCTCAAGGGCGAGGGGAACAAACAGGCGCGCTGCATATTCCCTCTCCCTCGAGGGGAGAGGGAGGGGCCCATCGCGAAAGCGATGGGAGGGTGAGGGTGGGTTTGTGTCTTTCTCCGTGCCTGGCTGAATTGAGCGTTACGGCGCGCTCAAAGTATTGCGAAAGCCGGGCTCCAGCTGATCGGCGGCGATCCTCTGGCCCCAGGAGACCACCGGGATGTACTCGTCATTCTTGCCGCCGCGCAGCGGGTTGATGTACTCCCAGGCGATCTCGCCGTCGCGGGTCACCTCGAAGAGCCGTCCGCCGTCGGACTCGGTGATCAGGACGTTGCCGTTCGGCAGGGGCTCCACCGCCGAGCGCAGGCCGCTCTCGAAGGGATGGTCCGGGTTGCCGCGATAGCGCCAGACGATCTCCATGCTCTCCGGGTTGAACTCGATGATCTGCGAGGAGTTGTCCTCCTCCTGACCGCCGAGGTTGTCGAACAGGAGAATGTTGCCGTTCGGCAGCAGCGTCGGATCGTGCTGGCCCAGCCAAGGGCCGCGCGTCGCCCAGACGATGGTCTCGCTCTCGACGTCGAGGACGGCGACGAGGCCGGGCTCGCGGAACGAGAGGAGAACATGGCCGGGCTTTGCGAAGGGAAAGCGCGCTGCCTTGGCTTCGTCGATCAGCTCCACGGCGTTGGTGTGCAGGGGATCCTTGCGCGCGAAGTAGGGAATCGAATAGAGCAGCTGCTTGAAGCGGGAGCCGATGAGCGCGTGGGTCAGGGAGACCTTCTTGAGCTCCTGGCCGTCCGGCGACAGGATGACGACGAAGTCGTCGAGCCGCGGCCGCTCCAGGTCGCCGAAGTGCTTGATCTTTTCATTGGTGACCTCGTGGGTCAGCAGATAGATGCGGCCGTCGGCGGCGATGTCGAAATCGTGGTGCGTGTGCTGCAGGTAGCTCCAGATGGCCTCGCCCTGCGCGTTGAGCTTGACCATGCCATAGCCCCAGGGCGTGTCGCCGACCGCCACATAGATGGCGAGCAGATCGCCGTTTGGCAGCAGGCCCGCCTTGCGGAAGTAGGTCCTCTCGTCGGGCTGCGGGTCCTTGACCGCGGCCTCTTTGGTCCAGACCGTGCTGAAAGGGCGGTGCCATTCGTGCACCACCGTGCCGTCCATGGCCACCAGCCGCGCCGTCGGCCCGTCACCCGAGGTGTAGAGCGTATAGCCGGTGAAGGTTCGCGTCGGATCGTGGATCGTGACGCCGCGGTCCTCGCGGCGTGCATCGCGCCACAGGTCGGTTGCGTACAGGTCGATATACTGGGTCTTCTTTGCAATCCATGCGTTCCCGGCCGAGTAGGCGGTGCGCAGGAAGTGATGCGGAAAGGTCTGGTCGAGAATGACGTAGGCGCCGCCGATGAAGGCCAGCATGGTCACGGCCAGGAGGAAGAAGGAGGCTGCTAGTCGATCGATCATCGCTGCACGTCCGTACTGCAGGGGGTGGTCCCCGGACAGCCCTGGGCCGCCCGGCAGGCAAAGAGATTGGGCGTCAGCCGGCGCAGGTCCAGAGATGCGGAACCGCGGCCGCAAATTTGACACCCGCCTCGGGGACATTCCGCAGTGGAAAGCTCTGGACCCGGGCCGCCTTGGCAACCATTTCTAGGCTGGTGATACGAAAAGGGCCAAGGGGGCTAAGCCGCTGCTTTCCGGCGGAGGGGGGTCCTTGGGCTTCGACTCGTCTTGGGAGGATTCCAGCATGATCCAGCCGCTCGGCCGGCGCAGCTTTCTTGGCGCGTCCGCCGCCGCGCTCGCCCTGGCGCGCTGGCCCGCCGCCCTCGCCCAGTCGGACGGGGCCTCGGGGTTGCGCCTGGGCCCGCGTCAGCCCTTCGGCTTCGAGGCGCTGATTGCGCGGGCGGGCGAAATGGCACGCGCGGCCTACATCGCGCCGGCCAAGCCGAAACCGGAGCTGGTGCAGCAGCTCGACTACGAGGCGCACGGCAAGATCCGCTTCCGTTCCGAGCATGCGCTGCATGCCGAGGGCCCGGGCGTCTATCCGGCCACCTTCTTCCACCTCGGACGCTACTTCCCCAAGTCGGTGCGGCTCTTCACCGTCAGCGCCGGCGAGGCGGCCGAAATCCACTATTCTCCGGGTTACTTCGATATGCCGCGGGACAGCGTGGCGCGCGGCCTGCCGGAGGACGCCGGCTTCGCCGGCTTCCGCCTGCACGAGGCGCGTACGCGCGACGACTGGAAGACGCAGGACTGGATCGCCTTCCTCGGCGCCTCCTACTTCCGGGCGATCGGCGCGCTCGGCCAGTACGGCCTCTCGGCGCGCGGCATCGCGGTCAACACGGCGGTTTCCGGACCAGAGGAGTTCCCCGACTTCGTCGAGTTCTACATCGCCCCGGCGTTGCGGCCGGAAGAGCCGGTGCGGGTCTATGCCTTGCTCGACGGGCCCAGCATCACCGGCGCCTACCGCTTCGAGATCCGGCGCGGCGAGGGCGTGGTGATGGACCTTGAATGCCGGCTGTTCGCCCGCAACAACATCGAGCGCCTCGGCATCGCGCCGCTCACCTCCATGTTCTGGTTCGCCGAGCACAACCGCGGCTACCACGTCGACTGGCGGCCGGAAGTGCACGATTCCGACGGCCTGGCGCTCTGGAGCGGCAGCGGCGAGCGCATCTGGCGGCCGCTGAACAATCCGCCGCAGACCGTGACCTCCAGTTTCCTGGACGAGAATCCGCGCGGCTTCGGCCTGCTGCAGCGAGACCGCGAGTTCGAGCACTACCTGGACGGCGTCAACTATCACCTCCGGCCCAGCCTCTGGGTCGAGCCGCTGGGCGACTGGGGCCGCGGCGCCGTGCAGCTGATCGAGATCCCGACCGACGACGAGATCCACGACAACATCGTCGCCTTCTGGGTGCCGGAAGAGGCCATTCGGGCCGGTGCGTCATATGACTACCGTTATCGCCTGCACTGGCTGGCCGACGAGCCCTATCCGGCTCCCGGTGCGGCGCGGGTGGCGGCGACCCGCATGGGCCGCGGCGGCGAGCCCGGCAAGCCGCGGCCGGAGGGGGTGCGCAAGTTCGTGGTCGAGTTCGCCGGCGGCCCGCTCGATGACCTGCCGAAGGACACCAAAATCGATCCCGTGCTGACCGCTTCGCGCGGCGCCATCTCCTATGTCTTCGCCGAGCCGGTGCCCGGCACCCGCCGCTGGCGCGCCCAGTTCGACCTGACCGCGAGCGGTACCGAGCCGGTCGAGCTGCGCGGCTTCCTGCGCAGCGGCCAGCAGACCCTGAGCGAAACCTGGGTCTATCAATACCTGCCAGACGGCAGGGCGTGATAGGCGCGAGCCCGTGGGGCAGCCCATCAGGTGTCACCCCCGGACTTGATCCCATAGGCGCTAAGTTAGGAGCGTCTTGGTGGCAGTTCCTCGATTGTCACCCCCGCGAAAGCGGGGGTCCAGGGCAAGCGACGGGGCTCCCAACCATGGATTCCCGCTTTCGCGGGA
>JBHJOF010000196.1:0-2763 GCA_050330055.1 Kiloniellales bacterium | reverse complement strand
ATCACCATCCAGGTCGGGCGCACCGGCGCCCTCACCCCCGTCGCCAACCTGGAGCCGATCTCGGTCGGCGGCGTGGTGGTTTCCCGCGCCACGCTGCACAACGAAGACGAGATCGCCCGCAAGGACGTCCGCGTGGGCGACCTCGTGGTCATCCAGCGCGCCGGCGACGTCATTCCGCAGGTCGTCGCGGTCGATCTCAAGCGGCGGCCGAAGCACAGCAGGCCTTTCGTCTTTCCCGACCACTGCCCGGTCTGCGGCTCGCGTGCCGAGCGCGAGCCGGGCGAGGCCGTGCGGCGCTGCAGCGGCGGCCTGATCTGCGCCGCCCAGGCGCTGGAGCGCCTGCGGCACTTCGTCAGCCGCGACGCCTTCGACATCGAGGGCCTGGGCAGCAAGCACATCGAAGCCTTCTGGCAGGACGGCCTGCTGAAGACGCCGGCCGACATCTTCCGCCTGCCGGCGAGGGAGTCCGAGATTGCGGAACGCGAGGGCTGGGGCAAGACCTCGGCCAGCAATCTCTCGGCTGCCATCGAGGCGCGGCGCACGATCGGGCTCGAGCGCTTCATCTACGCGCTCGGCATCCGCCAGGTCGGCCAGGCGACGGCCAGGCTGCTGGCGCGTCACTACACGACCTTCGACGACTGGCGCGAGGCCATGATCGAGGCGGCCAAGGAACGCCGCAAGACTCCGGACGAGATGAAGAAGCCCGAGAAGATCGGCCCGGCCTTCGCCGATCTCTGCAACATCGACCAGGTCGGGCTCAGCGTCGCCGACGACCTGGTGTTCTTCTTCTCGGAGAAGCACAACCTAGAAGTCCTCGACGACCTGGAGGACCAGCTCACCATCGAGCCCTTCGCCGCGCCGGCCACCGCCGGCTCGCCGGTCGCCGGCAAGACCGTGGTCTTCACCGGCACGCTGGTCGCCATGACCCGCAGCGAGGCCAAGGCACGCGCCGAGTCCCTTGGCGCCAAGGTGGCGGGCTCGGTCTCCAAGAAGACCGACTACGTGGTAATCGGCGCCGACGCCGGCTCCAAGGCCGCCAAGGCGCAAGAGCTCGGCGTCACGACGCTGAGCGAGGAAGAGTGGCTCGATCTTATCGGGCAAAGTGTCTAAGAAGACTATCCATGCCGGACAGCACGACGAAACAGCGGGGCGGCGCTGCGGCCAGACCACCCGTCGACCTCGCCGCCATCGAGGCCGCCGCCAAGCGCATCGCCGGGCGGGTGCGGCGCACGCCGGTGATCGCCGCGGCGCCGCTCAAGGAACCACCGCACGACGGGCCGCTGTGGCTCAAGCTGGAGAACCTGCAGGTCACCGGCTCCTTCAAGGCGCGCGGCGCGACCAACGCGCTTTTGAGCCTGAGCGAGGCGGCGGTGCGGCGCGGCATCATCACCGCCTCGGGCGGCAATCACGGCCTGGCGGTCGCCTACGCCGGCTGGCAGGCCAAGGCCCCCGCCGTCATCTATCTCTCGGAGAACGCGGCCGCCGGCAAGGCCGACAAGCTGCGCGCCTGGGGCGCGGAGGTGGTGATCGAGGGCGCGGTCTGGGACGACGCCAACGCGGCGGCCCTGGCCCGCGCCGAGCGCGACGGCCTGAGCTACATCCACCCCTTCGCCAACCCCAACGTGATCGCCGGCCAGGGCACCACCGGCCTGGAGATGCTGGAGCAGGTGCCCGAGTCCGAGGTCCTGTTGGTCGCGATCGGCGGCGGCGGGCTGATCTCCGGCATCGCCACCGCCGCCAAGTCTCTGAAGCCGGGCATCCGCGTGATCGGCGTCGAGCCGACCGGCGCGCCGACCCTGAAGCGCAGCCTGGAGGCCGGGGCGCTGGTCACCCTGCCGGCCATCGAGACCGCCGCCGCGACCCTGGCGCCGCGGCGCAGCGCCGAGATCAACCTGGAGATCATCGCCCGTACCGTCGACGAGATCGCCCTGGTGAGCGACGCCGAGATGCGCGAGGCGGCCCGCTGGCTGTGGTTCGAGCTCGGCGTCGCGGCCGAGCTCTCGGCCGCTACCGCCCTTGCCGCCCTGCGCAGCGGGCGGCTCGACGTCCCGCCCGGCGCCTGCGTCACCGCCCTCATCTGCGGCGCCGGCAGCGACGGTTTCTAGGCTCGAAGGTACGCGACCGTAAACCATCTCTTTACGGGCTGGCGCTAGCCTCTCCGGGCTATGACGGAGGCCGTACCGTGTTGAATGCCGAGCAGAGCCTGGAGTTCATCCTCGACCGCGTCCAGAAGATCGGCGCCGGCAAGCGGCCGGACGAGCGCGCCGCCTACCGCGCCCTGATCCACATGACCCAGCGCTGGGCCGAGCCCACCGACCTCTACGTCGACGAGGACCTGGCCATGGCCGAGCGCATCGGCCAGGACCTGGCCGACATCGCCCGCCACATCAACGAGCTGCAGCACGCCTACATGCGCGCCCTGTTCGGCGAGCGGGCCTGACTCGCCTTCGCCTCATGCTTCGACAGGCTCAGCATGAGGGGCTTGTGCTGCATCAGCGCAAGCCCGCCTCACCCTGAGCTTGTCGAAGGGTGAGGTCCACCGCGGCAAATGCCCTTCACGGAAACTCCACCGTCGTCACTCCAGGACTTGCTCCACGGCTGTCCAGTCAAGGCTCGTTCACACCGACCGTCATGGTCGGCGAAGGCCACTGCTGTCCGGTTTAAACAAGAAAGCCTTTGTGTTGTCCGCTTCGCGGACGCCCCCCTCCCAACCCTCCCCCTCAAGGGGGGAGGGAAAAGCAAGGCGCGGCAGCAACTTATTCG
>JBHJOF010000195.1:0-4778 GCA_050330055.1 Kiloniellales bacterium | reverse complement strand
CGCAAGGGGGGAGGGGACAGAAGTCGGCATGATTCCTTACTCCCTCCCCCTTGACGGGGGAGGGCCGGGGAGGGGGTGGAACGGCGAGCTGTCGCCTCGCACACCTGGCTTCGGGCCCGCACGAGAGGATCGGTGTGATGGCGGAGAAGTCCTACGACCTGGTGGTGATCGGCGGCGGGCCGGGCGGCTATGTGGCGGCGATCCGCGCCGCGCAGCTTGGCATGAAGACGGCCTGCGTCGAAAAGCGCGGCTCGCTTGGCGGAACCTGTCTCAACGTCGGCTGTATTCCCTCGAAGGCGCTCTTGCATTCTTCCGAGCGCTTCGCCGAGGCGCGCGACCATCTGGGCGCGCACGGCATCAAGATCGGTCAGGTCGAGCTCGACCTCGGTGCGATGATGGGCCGCAAGGACAAGGTGGTGGCCGACCTGACCAAGGGCATCGAGTTCCTCTTCAAGAAGAACAAGGTCGACTACCTGCAGGGCAGTGGCAGCATTCCCAAGGCGGGTTCCGTCACGGTGGCGCTCAACGGCGGCGGCGAGGAGACGGTTTCCGCCAAGTCGATCCTGATTGCCACCGGCTCGGAGACCACGCCCTTGCCCGGCGTCGAGATCGACGAGGACCGCATCGTCACCTCGACCGGCGCGCTCTCGCTGCCCACGGTGCCGAAGCAGATGGTGGTGATCGGCGCCGGCGTGATTGGGCTTGAGCTCGGCTCGGTCTGGTCGCGGCTCGGCGCCAAGGTCACGGTGATCGAGTTCCTCGACCGCATCCTGCCCGGCATGGACGGCGAGATCGCCAAGCAGGCGCAGCGCATCCTGGCCAAGCAGGGACTCACGTTTCGCCTCGGCATGAAGGTGACCGGCGCCGAGAGCGGCAAGAACGGCGTCACGCTCACCGCCGAGCCGGTCAAGGGCGGCAGCGCCGAAGAGATCGAGGCTGACCGCGTGCTGCTGTCGATCGGCCGCCGGCCCTACACCGCGGGCCTCGGCCTGGAAGCGCTCGGCGTCAAGCAGGACAATCGCGGCTTCATCCAGGTCGACGATCACTTCCAGACGTCGGTGCCGGGACTCTACGCGATCGGCGACTGCATCCACGGGCCCATGCTGGCGCACAAGGCGGAGGAGGACGGCATCGCCTGCGCCGAGCTCCTGGCCGGACAGGCGGGCCATGTCGACTACGACCTGGTGCCGGGCGTGGTCTACACCTGGCCGGAGATCGCCGGCGTCGGCAAGACCGAGGAGCAGCTTAAGGAGAACGGCGTCGACTACCGGGTCGGCAAGTTCCCCTTCAGCGCCAACAGCCGCGCCCGCGCCAACGCCGAGACCGACGGCCTGGTCAAGATTCTGGCCGACGCCAGGACCGACAAGCTCCTGGGCGTACACATCGTCGGCCCGCTGGCCGGCGACATCCTGGCCGAGGCGGCGACGGTGATGGCCTTCGGCGGCTCGGCCGAGGACATCGCCCGCACCTGCCACGCCCATCCCAGCATGGGCGAGTCCGTCAAGGAGGCGGCGCTCGCCGTCGACGGCCGTCCAATCCACGTCTGACAATCGCGCGCTTGGTGCGGTTGCAGGGCCAACGGTCATCATGCTTCGACAGGCTCAGCGTGAGGGCCTTGCGACAAGCTGCGCTCAACAAGCAGGCTGTTCGAACGTGAAGCCGCGCAGGCCTGAAAGGCCCCTCATCCTGAGCCTGTCGAAGGATGAGGCATACCACAGGGGAACTTTCGCTCACGTCTTCGGAGCACCTGGTCAGCGGGTCGGAGTTGCGACCACGTCATGCTGACCGGCGTCCGCCTCATTGTCGCGCTCTGCCTGGCCGAAGTCACGGTGATGGCCGGCTTCGGCACATTCCCTGGCCTGCTGCCGACCTTCTTCGAGGAATGGGGCCTCTCGAACACCGCGGCCGGCTGGATCAACGGTGTCTACTTCGGCGCCTACATGGTCTCGGTGCCGCTGCTGGTCAGCCTGACCGACCGGGTCGATCCGCGCCGGGTCTACCTGGTCTCGGCGGCGGTCACGGCGCTCTCGTCGCTCGGCTTCGCCTTTGTCGCGGACGGCTTCTGGAGCGCCTCGTTGTTCCGCGCTCTGGCCGGGATCGGCCTGGCCGGCACCTACATGCCGGGCCTCAAGGCGCTGACCGATCATCTGCCGCCTGGACTGCAGTCGCGCGCCGTCGCCTTCTACACCTCGACCTTCTCGATCGGTGCCGCCAGCTCGTTCTTCCTGGCTGGCGAGGTCGCGGCCGCACTCGACTGGCGCTGGGCCTTCGGCCTGGCCGCGCTCGGCCCTGGTCTGGCGATGCTGATCGTGGCGCTTCTGGTGCCGCCGAGCGGCGAGCATCACTTGGCCCGCAGCGAGACCGCGCTGCTCGACTTCCGCCCGGTAATTCGCAACCGCTCGGCCTTCGCCTACGTGCTGGCCTACAGCGCGCACAACTGGGAGCTCTTCGCGCTGCGCTCCTGGCTCGTCGCCTTCCTGGTCTATGCCCAGGGTCTGCAGCCGGCGGGCACCCTGGGGAGCGACTGGAGCGCCACGGCGATCGCCTCGCTGGTCATCGTCATCGCCCTGCCGGCGAGCGTGCTGGGCAACGAGGCCTCGGAGCGCTTCGGCCGGCGCCGCGTGGTGATCGCGGTAATGAGCGTCTCGGCGCTGATCGCCGGACTGCTCGGCCTCTTGGCGCCGATTCCCTTCGCGCTCCTAGTCGCCTGCTGTTTCCTCTACGGCGTCACCGTGACGGCGGACTCGGCCTCGATCACCTCGGGCGCGGTGGCGGCGGCCCGGCCGGGCCAGCGCGGCCAGACCATGGCGGTGCATTCCTTCATCGGTTTCGCCGGCGCCTTTGTCGGGCCGCTCGCCTTCGGCGTGGTGCTCGACCTGGCCGGCGGCAGCGGGCGGGCGCTTGCCTGGTGGCTCGCCTTCGGCTCCTCCGGCCTGGCGGTCGCCATGGGCCCGCTGGCGCTCTGGCTGATGACGCGGCGACATTGATTCGACGAGGTCGCGGCGTTCGGATTGCGACCCGAGGCCGTTCCACCTAAGTCTGATGAGGTTTTTGCGCTTCCTATCGGGGGTGGCCCATGCTCACGCTCTATCATGCGCCGCAGTCGCGCTCGTCGCGGATCATCTGGCTCCTGGAGGAGCTCGGCGTCGACTACGAGATCAAGATCGTCTCGATCCGCCGGCGCGATCCCTCGGCGCAAGGCCCAGAGGCGCAAGGTCCCGCGGCGCAAGGTCCCGAGGCCGGCATGATCGGCGCGCGAGATCCCGCGAACCTGCATCCGCACGGCAAGGTGCCGGCCCTGGTCCACGACGGCGCCACCGTTGTCGAATCAGCGGCCATCGTTCTCTATCTGACCGACGCCTTCCCGCAGACCGGCATCGGACCCGGGATCGGCGATCCGCGACGCGGCGCTTATCTCTCGTGGCTCGCCTACTACACCGGCGTCATGGAGCCCGCCTTCACCACCGCCTTCTACGGCTTCGAGACCACCAACAGCGCTACGGGCTGGGTGTCGGTCGCGGAGGTGATGGGCCATGTCAACGGCACGCTGGCGAAAGGCCCCTATCTCCTGGGCGATGCCTTCTCCGGCGCCGATGTCCTGGCCGGCAGCGCCTTCGCGCTCTTCATGGGCAGCCCGCTCGTGCCGCGCAGCGATCTCCTCGCCGCCTACGTCGAGCGCCTGACCTCGCGCCCTGCCTATCAGCGCGCGGCGGCGAAGGACGGGGCGCCGGCCGGTGCTTCGTGATCCGACCCGGAACGCCGGGCACCGCCCCGGTTAGCGGCTGGGGACGTCATTTCAACGGAACCAGCGTCGCCTGAAGAAGCGCCGGCGGCCGCGCCCGATCAGCAACAGCAGCAGTACGCCGGGCAGCAGCAAGACCAGCGCGGCCGGCTGCTGCAGGACCCAGAGGATCGCGGGGTCCCACAGCGGCGGCCAGACGTAGCGCTCGATCACCGCCTGGACCAGGTTCAGGCTGCCCGGGTCGAGGGCGAACCAGATCTGGCCCAGCGGCGACAGCCGGAAGGCCTCGCCCTGAGCCACGCGGATCAGGTCGTAGACGAGACTGGCAAAGGAGGCCAGGACCAGCAGCCAGCCGAGGAGGCGTCCGACGCTACGCACGGGCCCGTTCGTGTTCCCCCATGTTGCCGCGCGACCCGGTCCGGCGGGGCGGCTCGGGTTCCGGCACGGAAATCACTGTAACAACTGGGCCGAGCAGGCGCCATGGGGCGCGTTGCGGCCGCTCCGGTCGGTCGCGCGGCGCCGTCACGGGCCGCCGCTCAGCCGCTCTTGGCGCACCTCGGCCCGCCCTCGGCCCACCCTCGGCCCACCCTCGGCCCATGGGGCCCGAAGGGGGCGCGAGCCGTTGCATCGCCTCCGGGCTTTGGCTAGGGTCGCGCCCGAGCCCGCATCTGCCGGCGCCTGCGGAGGGATGGCCGAGTGGCTTAAGGCGCACGCTTGGAAAGCGTGTGTGCGGGAGACCGTACCGTGGGTTCGAATCCCACTCCCTCCGCCAACTACCTGTCCTTACCGATAATTAGATCCGGACCAAAGAATTATGTAGGCCGCCGAGGTGAGAGACGAATTGGATCCGACCATCTCGCTGGACTTCCCGAGAAAGTGGCGTGTCCTTGTCTAGAGACAAGTGCGTTCGGGTGCCATGGCCGGCCCGGATGACATCGAGACTTCCAGCGCCAGAACGCCTTGAAGCCACCCCTGTGCCACCGCACTACAGTTGCTGGCTTAATGATAACGATCGAATTCAGGACACCCGGCCACA
>JBHJOF010000194.1:0-14667 GCA_050330055.1 Kiloniellales bacterium | reverse complement strand
GGCCAGATGATCGCCGTCGACCTGCAGGAGGGCACGCTCTACCGCGACCGCGAGATCAAGGACTACCTGGCGGCGCAGCGGCCCTACGGCAGCTGGACGCACCAGATCACCAAGATCACCGACCTGGTGAAGCCGGAGGGCCGCGAGCCGGTCGAGCTCGAGCGCGAGGCCCTGCGCCGCAACCAGCTTGCCTTCGGCCTCTCCATGGAGGACCTGGAGCTGATCCTCCACCCCATGGTCGAGGAGGCCAAGGAGGCGGTCGGCTCGATGGGCGACGACACGCCGATCGCGGTGCTGTCCAAGGGCTATCGCGGCCTGCACCACTTCTTCCGGCAGAACTTCAGCCAGGTCACCAACCCGCCGATCGACTCCCTGCGCGAGCGCCGGGTCATGACGCTCATCACCCGGCTCGGCAACCTGGGCAACATCCTCGACGAGGACGAGAGCCAGTGCCGCATCCTGCAGCTCGAGTCGCCGGTGCTGACCACGGCCGAGTTCGAGGCCATGCGCGCGCGCATGGGCGCCACGGCCGCGGACATCGACTGCACCTTCGACCCCGAAGGCGGCGACAGCGCGCTGCGCGATGCGCTGGAGCGCATCCGCCGCGAGGCCGAAGACGCCGTGCGCGGCGGCTGCGAGCACGTGGTGCTGAGCGACAAGGCGGCCGGAGCGGAGCGCGCGGCGCTGCCCATGATCCTGGCGGTCGGCGCGGTTCACTCGCACCTCATGCGCCAGAAGCTGCGCACCTTCACCTCGATCAACGTCCGCTCCGGCGAGTGCCTGGACGTGCACTACTTCGCGGTGCTGATCGGCATCGGCGCCACCACGGTCAACGCCTACCTGGCGCAGGAATCGATCGCCGACCGCCAGCGCCGCGGCCTGTTCGGCGACATCACCCTGGAGGAGGCGGTCGCCCGCTACAAGAAGGCGGTCGGCGACGGCCTCCTGAAGGTCATGTCGAAGATGGGGATCTCGGTGATCTCCTCCTACCGCGGCGGTTACAACTTCGAGGCGGTCGGGCTGTCGCGCACCTTGGTCGACGAGTACTTCCCGGCCATGACCAGCCGCCTCTCCGGCATCGGCCTCTCCGGCATCCAGCACAAGATCCTCGAGCTGCACCGCCGCGCCTGGCAGGAGGGCGTTGTGGCGCTGCCGGTCGGCGGCTTCTACCGCTATCGCCGCGGCGGCGAGCAGCACGCCTGGGGCGCCAACCTGATCCATACGCTACAGACCGCGGTCGCCACCGATTCCTACTCGACCTACAAGAAGTTCAGCGAGGAGGTGCGCCAGCTGCCGCCGACGTCGCTGCGCGATCTGCTCGACTTCAAGTCGAGCGGCATCACGCCTGTGCCGCTCGAAGAGGTCGAGTCGATTACCTCGATCCGCAAGCGCTTCGTCACGCCCGGCATGTCGCTGGGCGCGCTCGGGCCGGAGGCGCATGGCACCCTCAACATCGCCATGAACCGGATCGGCGCCAAGTCCGATTCCGGCGAGGGCGGCGAGGACCCGGGACGCTACAAGCCGCGCGCCAACGGCGACAACGAGAACTCGGCGATCAAGCAGGTCGCCTCAGGCCGCTTCGGCGTCACCGCTGAGTATCTCAACAAGTGCCGCGAGATCGAGATCAAGGTGGCGCAGGGCGCCAAGCCCGGCGAGGGCGGCCAGCTGCCCGGCTTCAAGGTGACCGATATGATTGCCAAGCTGCGTCACTCGACGCCGGGCGTCATGCTGATCTCGCCGCCGCCGCACCACGACATCTACTCGATCGAGGACCTGGCGCAGCTCATCTACGATCTGAAGCAGATCAACCCGGACGCCCAGGTCTGCGTCAAGCTGGTGTCGCGATCCGGTATCGGCACCATCGCCGCGGGCGTCGCCAAGGCCAAGGCGGACGTGATCCTGATCTCCGGCCACGTTGGCGGCACCGGCGCCTCGCCGCAGACCTCGATCAAGTACGCCGGCGTGCCCTGGGAGATGGGCCTCTCCGAGGTGCACCAGGTGTTGACGCTGAACCGCCTGCGCAAGAACGTGCGGCTGCGCACCGACGGCGGCATCAAGACCGGCCGCGACGTGGTGATCGCCGCCATGCTGGGCGCCGAGGAGTTCGGCGTCGGCACCGCCTCGCTGGTCGCCATGGGCTGCATCATGGTGCGCCAGTGCCACTCCAACACCTGTCCGGTCGGCGTCTGCACCCAGGACCCGAAGCTGCGCGAGCGCTTCACCGGCACGCCGGAGAAGGTGGTCAACCTCTTCTCCTTCATGGCCGAGGAGGTGCGCGAGATCCTGGCCTCGCTGGGCGCCCGCTCGCTGCGCGAGGTGACCGGCCGCACCGACCTGCTGGCCCAGGTCAGCCGCGGCGCCTCGCGCCTGGACGACCTCGACCTCAACCCGATCCTGGCGACCGCCGACCCGGGCGACGAGCCGCAGTTCTGCACCCTGGAGGGGCGCAACGAGGTGCCCGAGACGCTGGACGCGCAGATGATCGCCGATGCTGCCACGCTCTTCACCGAGGGCGAGAAGACCCAGCTGCAGTACACCATCCGCAACACCCACCGGGCGATCGGCACCAAGCTTTCGGCGCAGATCACCCGGCGCTTCGGCATGACCGGCCTCAACCCCGGCCACGCCACGGTGCGGCTGCGCGGCTCGGCCGGCCAGTCGCTCGGTGCCTTCGCGGTGCAGGGCCTGAAGCTGGAGGTCTTCGGCGACGCCAACGACTATGTCGGCAAGGGCCTCTCCGGCGGCACCATCGTGGTGCGGCCGATGACGGCGAGCGCGCTGGTCAGCAACGAGAACACCATCATCGGCAACACCGCGCTCTACGGCGCCACGGCCGGGCGGCTGTTCGCCGCCGGCCAGGCCGGCGAGCGCTTCGCCGTGCGCAACTCCGGCGCCGTCGCGGTGGTCGAGGGCTGCGGCTCGAACGGCTGCGAGTACATGACCGGCGGCACCGTCGTGATCCTCGGCACGGTGGGCGACAACTTCGCCGCCGGCATGACCGGCGGCATGGCCTTCGTCTACGACCCGGAGAACCTGCTGCCGCACCGCATCAACCCGGACAGCGTGATCTTCCAGCGTGTCGAGACCGACTACTGGGAGGGCCTGCTGCGCGACCTGATCAACGAGCACTGGCGCGAGACCCACTCGCGCTTCGCCGAGCAAATCCTGGTCGACTGGCGCCACGAGAAGGACTCCTTCTGGCAGGTCGCGCCGAAGGAGATGCTGGCCCTGCTCGAACAGCCGGTCACCGCCGAGGCGTTGGCCGAGCAGCGGGCTTAGGCTAGTACCGGGAATCACAAATGGGTGTTACATGGCACCGGCCCTCATCCTTCGACAAGCTCAGCATGAGGGCCTCATCCTGAGCCTGTCGAAGGATGGGGTCCGACTCACGCTATTGCGATAGCTGGTACTAGCGTCTCACCGCCGCTGTGCGCCGTGAAAGACGCCGAGCACCTGGATTTCGTCATCCGTCGCCCGATAGACAACGATATAGGCCGTACCAGGGGCGACGAGCTCTCGCGTTCCTTTCACGGCGCCTGGGCGTCCGGACCGCGGGAAAATGGTTAGTCGCCGCACGCTTTGACGTATATAGCGTACGGTCTTTGCCGCCGCCCGCGGATTGTCTCGTGCAATGTAGGCTAGTATGTGATCGAGCTGAGCGATTGCCTGGCGATCGTAGCGAATCCTCATGCTTTGTATTTGGCGAAGACCGCTTCCACTTCCTTGTCACTCGCGAACTCTCCAACGTCAGCGCGGCGCAGGGCAGCCTTTACGTCCTCGACTTGCTGGGGGGTCAGGTCGAAGCGAGGCGGTGCCTCTTGTGCCAGCAGGGCCGAAAGCAGATCGGCCGCGTCGTCCTGCCGTGCTTCCGGCAGTTTGCGGATCTTTTCGATGACGTCGTCCAGGCGCCTGGTCACGAGCAGTCTCCCGTAAGAAAGGGGGGCCTTTGGTGTCAGAATAGGCTTTGCGGGGGCCCCAGTAAACGGCGTTGCTGGCCGAGGCGGTGGCGGAGCAGCGGGCGTAGATAGGCGTTCGACCCTTAGCTGCTGCCCGCGGGTCGTTCAGTACGGTCTTGTCCGACTCGTGGACTCACCGGTGATCGCAAGAAGCGGATAGTCCGGAGATACCTCCGGCACGTAGGTTCGGGCCGACTTCCAACGGCCCGGACCTGAGCGATGCGCGCGATCGAAAGACTAACATTGTCGGCCTACGGCATGCATGCGGCGGATCAGATCGCCATCGCTGCCGTGCCGCTTCTGGCGGCGGTCCTGTTCGGCGTATCGCCCGAGATCATCGGCATCCTTGTTGCCTGCCAGGCCTTGGCCCACCTTCTGGGCTCCATTCCCTTCGGCTTGATCGTCGACCGCGCGCAGGCCAGGTGGGCAGCCGTTGCCGCCGCCTCGATCTCGGCGCTTGGCTTCGCCGGGGCGGCCATCGGCGTTTACGCCCTGAGCCTTGTTTTCTTCGCTGCGAGCGTGACCGTTGCCGGTTTCGGCATCGTGCTCTTCGTGCTTGTCGGCCTCTCCATGATTCCCATGGTCGTCGAGATAAAGGACATCGCGACGGCAAACTCGCGGGTCGAGATGGCGCGCGCCATTCCCTCCTTGGCGGCACCTCTTCTCGTTGGGCTGCTGGTTGAATATGGCTTCGGCAACGGCCTGTTCATTCTGGCGGCCGTGGTGGCCGCGACGTCGCTTGCAATCGCCTTCCGGTTCCCATCCCTCGAAGTGAGTCATCCCAAGAAGGCCAATGTGCTGAAGACGATTCTCGACGGGAGCCGTTTTGTCGTCAGGCAACGATTACTGCGGCCGATTGCAGCTTGCGCAGTTTTCTGGAATCTCGCCTTCGCTGCGCTTCTGGCGATCTTGGCACCCCTTCTGCTGGACTACTATCATGCCGACCCGAAAGCCTTCGGAATCGCCCTTTCCGCATTCGGTGGCGCCGTTATTGCCGGGACCTGGGTGGCCGGCCGTTTCAACAGGTCGATTGCGCCCTACGTCATTCTGCTCCTCGGACCGGGCAGCTCCTTTGCCGCCGTCCTGCTGCTCCTTGCGATCCCCGCCGACGGCTCCATGCTGGGACTCTACGTGATATTCTTTTTCGTTGGGTTCGGCCCATCCATGTGGCTGGTCGCGCAGAACTCCATCCGGCAGCTCGTGACGCCCCAGCACATGCTCGGCTGCGTGAATGCCGTGATCCAGACGGCCATCTATGGCGTGCGTCCCCTTGGCGCGCTCGCCGGCGGGTTTGTGACCGGCGTGCTATCGCCCACCATGGGGGTGGTCTTCGTGATCGCCGCCTTCGGCTGTTCCTTCGCGGCGGCGCTTTTCAGCCCGCTTCGCTCCGTGCAGAGCTTTGCAGCCTTACGGGCTTAGAACGCTTGTTGTCATGCCCGGACCTGATCCGGGCATCCAGAGTTTGTTGCCGCTGACTCCTGGATGGCCGGGTCAAGCCCGGCCATGACATTGGAGGGACAGGCAGACCTTCCGCGCAAGACGCTGTTCACGGCGCGGCGGGCAAGGCTATAGTCCCGCCGCCATGCGTACCCTGTTCCACCTCTCGATCGATCCCGGCTGCCGCAAGATCCGCATGCTGCTGCGCGAGAAGCAGCTCGAATTCGAACTCAAGGCGGAGAAGATCTGGGAGCGGCGCGAGGGCTTCCTGAGCCTGAACCCGGCCGGCGAGGTGCCGGTGCTGCAGGAAGACGACGGCACCACCATCCCCGACCACCAGGTCATCGTCGAGTACCTGGAGGAGGCCTACTCCGAGACGCCGCTGCTCGGCCGCGACCTGCTCGACCGTGCCGAGGTGCGGCGGCTGGCCAACTGGTTCGACGTCAAGTTCGCCCGCGAGGTGACGCAGAACCTGGTCGAGGAAAAAATCATGCGGCGCTTCATGGGCCTGGGCGAGCCCAACTCGGCGGCGATCCGCGCCGGCCACGCCAACATCCACTATCACCTGGAATACATCGCCTGGCTGAGCGAGCGGCGGCGCTGGCTCGCCGGCGACGACTTCTCGCTGGCCGACATGGCCGCGGCGGCGCACGTCTCGGCGGTCGACTACCTGGGCGACGTGCCCTGGGCCGAGCACGCCGGGGCCAAGGACTGGTACGCCCGCGTCAAGTCGCGCCCCTCGATGCGCCCGATCCTGGCCGACAACATCGCCGGCATCGCACCGCCCAAGCACTACGCGGACCCGGATTTCTGAGGGTCGCATCTCTTGTCATGCGCGGGCTTGACCCGCAGCTGTCCAGCGAAGACTCGTTCACACCAGCAGTCATGGTCGGCGAAGGCCGACCATCCACGAGTTTCTTCGGTCGCGGCTGTTATCGGCGCTTGCTACAATCGATGGTGCAGCAAGCGAGTAGAGGCTCGGCTTTTCCGTTGAAAACTACAAACACGTGGATGGTCGGCCTTCGCCGACCATGACGGACAGGGTGGCGCACCTTATCCGGACAGTGCGCTCACTCCGCCTTCACGTCGAGCGCTTCCAGGTTGGCCTGCGCGGCCTCGGCGGCGGGGCTGCCTTCGGCGAGCGTCACTACCCGCAGCCAGTCCTCGCGGGCGCCGGCCGTATCGCCGGCCAGGCGCCGCAGGATGCCGCGCTCCAGCAGGCCCTCGGGGTTGTCGGGGTCGAGCCTGAGGCCATGGTTCACGTCCTCCAGGGCCAGCTCGTTGGCGTCGACGAAGCGGTAGGCGCTGGCCCGGAAGATGAAGATGTCGCCGCGCCCGGGCGCCAGCTCCTGGGCCGCGTTCAGGTCGTCGATCGCTTCCCAGTAGTTTGCGGCACTGGCCAGGGTGACGGCGCGGTCGATCAGCAGCTCGACGTTTTCGGGCTCGAGTCTCAGCGCGGCGCTCTGCGTCGCGTAGGCGCGCGTGGTGTCGCCGCCCAGCAGCCAGGCCTGCCCGGCCTGGGCCAGCACCCCGACCCGCAGCTTGGCGTCGGGACCGCTCAAATCCTCGGCCAGGATTTCCAGCCGGTCGGCCGCCTCGCGGTACTCGCCGAGGCCGAGCAGCGCGATTGCGGCGCAGTGCCGCGCCGCGTAGCCGCCGTCGAGGCCGGCCCAGGCGGTCGCCTTTTCGAAGGCCTCCTCCGGCTGGACCCGCGCCAGGTTCATGCAGTCGGAATAGACCGCGGCCAGGTCGGGGTCCGCCGGAGCTTCAGCGGGCCCTTGGGCTGGATCTTGCGTCGGCGCTTGATCCTGCGCCGCGCCAGGCGCGGCGGGAGATAGCAACAGCAAAAGCGCAAAGCAGGGGAACAGAAAACGCGACATCAGCTTGTTGACCCGGGGCAGGCTTCCTAAGGTCACCTCTCGCGCGCCTGGACGCAAGCGGAGCGTTGCGGATGGCGGGAGACGAGATGAGCGAGGCAGTCGGGACCAGGGAGGGGCGTCTGTTCTGCTTCGGCCTGGGCTACAGCGCCCGGACGCTGGCCGACCGCCTGCTGGCTCGGGGCTGGCAGGTGGGCGGAACCACCCGCTCACCGGACAAGGCGGCGGCGCTGGCCGCTGCCGGCATCGCGGCCTTCGTCTTCGACCGCGGCCGGCCGCTCGCCGATCCGGCGGCAGCGCTTGCCGGCACCACGCACCTGCTGTCCTCGGTGCCGCCCGACGCGGAAGGCGACCCGGTGCTCGATCACCATCGGGCCGACATCGCACCCCTGCCGGGCCTGCGGTGGGTCGGCTATCTCTCGACCACCGGAGTCTATGGCGACCGTGCGGGCGGCTGGGTCGACGAGGACTCGCCGCTCGCGCCCTCGGGCGAGCGCGGCCGGCGCCGGCTGGCGGCCGAGCAGGCCTGGCTGGCGCTGCCCGGTCATCCGGCGCACATCTTCCGACTGGCCGGCATCTACGGGCCCGGACGCAGCGCGCTCGACAGCGTGCGGGCCGGCACCGCCAAGCGCATAGACAAGCCGGGCCAGGTCTTCAGCCGCATCCACGTCGAGGACATCGCCACGGTGCTCGAGGCCTCGATCGCCCGGCCCAAGCCGGGCCGCGCCTACAACCTCTGCGACGACGCGCCGGCGCCGCCGGCCGAGGTGACTGAGTACGCCTGCAGGCTGCTCGGGCGGGAGCCGCCGCCCCTGGTGCCCTTCGAACAGGCCGAGCTCAGCCCCATGGCGCGCAGCTTCTATACCGACAGCAAGCGGGTCTCCAACCGGCGCATCAAGCAGGAACTCGGCATCACGCTCGCCTATCCCGATTACAAGGCAGGGCTGCGGGCGTTGCTGGCCGAGGCCTAGGCGCGCCGATCTGGTGACGTTTGGCACAACCCGGAAGGGCGCGCGGGCCTAGACTGGCTATTCGGGGACAAGTCCAACCCAAGACCATCGAACGACTGCCAGGTAGGCCCTGTGGCATGCGGGGGAGGAACCACCATGGCATTGCTCGACGCCGCGCTCGCCTTTGCGCTTACCCTGGCGGCGCTCGCGACCGTCGTCACCATCATCATGGAGATCGTGATTCGCGCACTTGGCCTGCGCAAGAAGGATCAGGTTGAGGTCATCAAGCGGCTCTACGACAAGGTGCTGTCCAAGGACACTGGCTGGAAGGCTGAAGACGTAGTGCAACGCTGGAAGGTCGTGCGCCAGGTACTCGAGAACCCCTTCGCCAAAAGGCGGATGAAGGACAGGGAAGGCGACCAGAGGTACTGGGGCATGGCAAGCTCCGGCATCTACGGCGATGTGAGCCTCGAGCATGTTCTGCGCCGCTTCATCGAGTTCGAGGAGATCGAAAAAGCCTACCAGGGGGCCGACCAGAAGCTGAAGGCGCAGCTGACCGCGCTATCGCAGAAATACGAGGAGTACAGCTCGGCGATCGGCGCCCAATTCGCCGACAACGCGCGCTGGTGGTCCCTGGTGTTTGGCGTTGTCCTTGCCTTGGTGATGAACGTAGACGGTGTGCGCCTCTTTCAGTCCTACCTGGACAGCCCTGAGCGCGCAGCGCTGATCATCGCGCAGATGGGCCCCATCCTCGACAATGTGGAAGAGGCTCAAAAGAAGCTCGACGAGGCTGTTGCGGCAGGTGTCGATCAACAGGCGATCGACGACCTTGATGCTGCGGTCAAGCGGACGGCGCAACAGCTCACGGCAATCCAAGAGCTCGACTTGCCGGTCGGCCAGCTGTTCTATCCGCACTGCTGGCTGGTCGGCACGTGGGACCTTCGTGAGAAGTTGGCCGATCCGCTATGCCAGAACGAATCTCGCACACGACCGGACGATACGGAGGAGATGATCCGCCAGCAGCTCGGCAACTTCTTTACGTGGTTCTGGAGCCACTGGTACGACTTTGCGTTCCTGACATGGCTTGCCAAGGTTCTGGTCACCGGCCTGCTGATCGGCCTCGGCGCGCCCTTCTGGTACGACGTGGCCAAGCGCTTGGCGCAGGTGCGGCTTGCTTTTGGCGGCAAGGGCTCGGCCGTGCAGCAGCACAGCGGCAGCGACGGCACCGCCAAGCAGGACGAGAGCAAGGACCAGCTAATCGATCGCATCATGAAAGGCCGAGAGGTCGAGCAGGCGGCGCAGGAAGAGGCGCAGGCCGGCGGCGCGGCGCCGCAGGCTGAGGGCTAAGCGGCGGGCGCTGGCCGCTCCAACAACGCCTCGATGGTCCGTTCCAGGCGCGCGAGGTCGGCGGGCTCGGAGAGGCGGTGGTCGGCGTCCTTGACCAGGGTCAGCTCGACGTCGTCGGACTCGACCTGCTGCAGGAGCCTGAGCGATGTCTCCCAGGGCACCGCCGTATCGGCCGTGCCGTGCAGCAGGCGGATCGGGCAGATGATCGGGATCGCCTGGCGCAGCAGCAGGTGGCGCCGGCCGTCCTCGATCAGCGCCCTGGTGATGGTGTAGGGCTCATCGCTGTAGTCGGAGGGCTCGCAATAGACGCCGTCGCGCTCCAGCGCCGCGCGTGCCTCGTCGCCGTAGCGCGCCCACATCAGGTCCTCGGTGAAGTCGGGCGCGGCGGCGATGCCGACCAGGCCGGCGACCCGCTTCGGCCGGGCCAGCGCCGCCAGCAGCATGATCCAGCCGCCCATCGAGGAGCCGACCAGGATCTGCGGCCCCTCGGTCGCTTCGTCGAGCACGGCGATGGCGTCCTCGGCCCAGAGCCCGATGGTGCCGTCCACGAAGGCGCTGGACGAAGCGCCGTGTCCGCGGTAGTCGAAGCGCACGAAGGCCTGGCCGCGTCGCCGGGCGAAGCCTTCGAGCGCAGTGGCCTTGGTCCCGGTCATGTCCGACATGAAGCCGCCGAGGAACAGGATACCCGGGCCGTGGCCGGCGCTGCGGTGATAAGCGATGGTGACGCCGTCCGGCCGTGCTAGATTGGCCGGCGACGCACGGGGGAGAGACTCCGCAGTCGTCATGGCGCGGACCATTACATGATCGAGCGTTTCGAAGCCAGCCTGCACCCGCCCCGCAGGCAGGGAGGCGGCGAGGGCGGCGGGCCCGTGATCCTGCAGGTGCTGCCCCGGCTCGGCACCGGCGGCGCCGAGCGCGGCACGGTCGACGTGGCGCAGGCCATCGTCGCCGCCGGCGGCACCGCCATCGTCGCCTCCGAGGGCGGCGCCTTGGAGCGCGAGCTGGCCCGCGCCGGGGCGCATCACGTGACCCTGCCGCTGGCCTCAAAGAACCCGCTGGTGATGCGGCGCAACGTGGGCCGCCTGGAGTCCCTGATCGAAGAGCACGAGGTCGACATCCTGCACGCCCGCTCGCGCGCTCCGGCCTGGAGCGCCGCGGCGGCGGCGCGGCGGAAAGGCTGTCACTTCGTCACCACCTTCCACGGCACCTACAACGCCTCGCTGCCGTTCAAGCTGCGCTACAACGCGATCATGGTAAGCGGCGAGCGGGTCATCGCCATCTCCGAGTTTATCGCCCGCCACATCCACGAGACCTACGCCGTCGAGCCGGCCCGCATCCGGGTCATCCAGCGCGGCGTCGACCTGGCCCGCTTCGATCCGGCCAAGGTCAGCGCCGAGCGGGTCATCCAGCTCGCCAGGGCCTGGCGCCTGCCCGACGGCGTGCCGCTGATCATGCTGCCCGGCCGGCTGACCCGCTGGAAGGGCCAGCTCCTGCTGCTCGACGCCCTGGCCAGCCTGGCCGAACTGGATTTCCGCTGAGTGCTGGTCGGCCCCGACGAGGGGCGCAGCCGCTACCGCACCGAGATCGAGGACAAGATCAAGCGGCTCGGCCTGGCCGAGCGCGCTTTCATCGTCGACAATTGCGACGACATGCCGGCCGCCTACAAGCTCAGCGACGTGGTGGTCTCGGCCTCGACCGATCCGGAAGGTTTCGGCCGCGTGATCAGCGAGGCCCAGGCCATGGGCTGCCCGGTGGTGGCGAGCGACCACGGCGGCGCGCCCGAGCAGGTGCTGCCCGACCGCACCGCTTTCCTCTTCCCGCCGGGCGAGCGGGCCGCCCTGGCCGAGGCGTTGCGCAGGGCCCTGGGTCTCGACTCGACGACGCGCGAGCGCCTCGCGGTCGAGGCCATGATGAACGTGCGCACCTACTTCTCCAAGGAGCGCATGTGCGCCCGCACCCTGGCGCTCTATGAGGAGCTCTTGCGCGCCGACGCCTACGACCAGCTCGACGCGGCGGCCAGCTGAGCGAATGTGCTGACAGCAAGCAACGACGAGGGCTTGCGAACCCCCCAATGTGTCACCCCCGGGCTTGACCCGGGGGTCCATAGTCGGGCCGAGACCCGTCTGTCGCCCTGGTGGATTGCCCGGTCAAGCCCGGCAATGACAGTTGAGGGAGTGAGAATGCCCTGTGGGATGCGCTCGAGCAGACAGACTACGCTTAACCAAGGCTTAAGCGCTGGTGCCGATGCTGACCGAATCCTCGCCCGAACCTTGACAGAGTCGAGATTCCACCTAGATTGCGCGCGCCCATGAGCCAAGCCGCAAGAGACAAAGAGTCACAGAGCAAAGCCCAGCAGCCGGTGGCGGTCACGCTGCCGGACGGCGCGCGCCGCACGTTCCCCGGGCCGGTCTCCGGTGCCGAGATCGCCGCCGCCATCGGCCCCGGCCTGGCCAAGAGCGCGCTGGCGGTCAAGGTCGACGGTGAGGTCAAGGACCTGGCCCATGTCGTGGACCATGACGCCCGCATCGAGATCGTCACACTGAAGCATCCCGACGCGCTCGAGCTGCTGCGCCACGACTGCGCGCACGTCATGGCCGAGGCGGTGCAGGAGCTCTATCCCGGCACCCAGGTGACCTTCGGGCCGGCGATCGAGAACGGCTTCTACTACGACTTCGCCCGCAAGGAGCCCTTCACGCCCGACGACCTGGAGCGCATCGAGGCGCGCATGCGCGAGATCGTCGAGCGCGACGAGGCCATCACGCGCGAGGTCTGGGACCGGCACGAGGCGATCCGCTACTTCCAGGACAAGGGCGAGAAGTACAAGGCCGAGCACATCCAGACTCTGCCCGAGGACGAGCCGATCTCGATCTATCGCCAGGGCGCCTGGCTCGACCTCTGCACCGGGCCGCACCTGCCCTCGACCGGCAGGCTCGGCAAGGCCTTCAAGCTGATGAAGGTGTCGGGCGCCTACTGGCGCGGCGACGCGCGCAACGAGCAGCTGCAGCGCATCTACGGCACCTGCTGGGAGGACGAGAAGCGGCTCAAGGCCTACCTCACCATGCTGCAGGAGGCCGAGAAGCGCGACCACCGCCGGCTCGGCCGCGAGATTGACCTGTTCCACATCCAGGAGGAGGCGGTCGGCAGCGTCTTCTGGCATCCCAAGGGCTGGACGCTCTACCGCGCGGTCGAGCGCTACATGCGCGAGCGTCTGGAGGCCGCCGGCTACGTCGAGGTCAAGACGCCGCAGCTCATCGACCGCTCGCTGTGGGAGGCCTCGGGCCACTGGGAGAAGTTCCGCGAGCACATGTTCATCGCCGAGAGCGAGGACCGCATCCTGGCGGTCAAGCCGATGAACTGCCCCGGCCACGTGCAGATCTTCAAGCAGGGCCTCAGGAGCTACCGCGACCTGCCGCTCAGGATGGCGGAGTTCGGCTCCTGCCACCGCAACGAGCCCTCGGGCGCGCTGCACGGCATGATGCGGGTGCGCGCCTTCACCCAGGACGACGCCCACATCTTCTGCACCGAGGAGCAGATCACCAGCGAATCGGTCGCCTTCTGCGAGCTGCTGCTGTCGATCTACCGCGCCTTCGGCTTCGACGAGGTGACGGTCAAGTTCGCCGACCGGCCGCCGGTCCGGGCCGGCGAGGATGCCGTCTGGGACCGCGCCGAGGCGGCGCTGAAGCACGCCGTTGATGCAACCGGGCTGTCTTATAGCCTGAACCCGGGCGAGGGCGCCTTCTACGGTCCCAAGCTGGAGTTCGTGCTGCGCGACGCGATCGGCCGCGACTGGCAGTGCGGCACCCTGCAGATCGACTTCGTGCTGCCCGAGCGGCTCGACGCCAGCTACGTCGGCGAGGACGGCGCCAAGCACCGGCCGGTCATGCTGCACCGGGCGATCCTCGGCTCCTTCGAGCGCTTCCTGGCGATCCTGATCGAGAACTACGCCGGCCGCTTCCCGCTCTGGCTGGCGCCGGTCCAGGTCATGGTGGCGACCATCACCTCGGACGCCGACGCCTACGCCGAGACGGTCCTGGCCGAGCTGCGCGCCGCCGGACTGCGCGCGGAAGCCGATCTACGTAACGAGAAAATCAACTATAAGGTGCGTGAGCACTCGCACGCCAAGCTGGCGGCGATCGCCGTGGTCGGCCGGCGCGAGGCCGAGGAGGGCAAGGTCGCCCTGCGCCGCCTCGGCAGCCAGCAGCAAGAGGTCCTTGCGCTCGGCGAGGCGGTGGCTAGACTTCGGGAAGAGGCCCGTCCGCCAGCGGCGGACTAGGCCGGGAGAGGTGCGGCCTCGTCCGGGCCCGTGAAGGGCAGGGCGGCGCGGCTGCCGTTCAACATCAACAGAGGGAGTTTAGCCCATAGCAAGACCACCGGTTGATCTCACGCCGTCCCGTGACGGGCCGCGTGTGAACGACGACATCAACAGCCCGAAGATCAGGCTGATCGACGCGAGCGGCGAGAACCGCGGCGTCGTACCCACTGCAGAGGCGCTTTCGATGGCCGAAGAGGCCGGGCTCGACCTGGTCGAGATCGTGCCCACTGCCGATCCGCCGGTCTGCAAGGTCATGGACTTCGGCAAGTTCAAGTACGAAGCGCAGAAGCGCAAGAACGAGGCGCGCAAGAAGCAGAAGATCATCGAGATCAAAGAGATCAAGATGCGCCCCAACATCGACGTCCACGACTACGATGTGAAGATGCGCTCGATCCACAAGTTCCTCGGCGAAGGCGACAAGGTAAAGGTCACCATGCGCTTCCGCGGCCGCGAGATGGCGCACCAGGAGCTCGGCATGAAGGTGCTCGAGCGGGTGCGCGACGACCTGGGCGAGCTGGCCAAGGTGGAGCAGCTGCCCAAGCTCGAAGGCCGCCAGATGATCATGGTCATGGCGCCCAGATAACCCGGCCGCCCCGGCCCCGAGGCGGGCCGGGCGGCACTCCCAGCGGCTAGACCGAAGCAGGCCCGAAGCGGCGAGAGGCGGGCAGCTTGGCTTATGTTTGTCCGCTTCGCGGATACCCCCCTCCCTGGCCCTCCCCCGCAAGGGGGGAGGGGAAAGAAGTAGCGGCGCCGGGGTTTGTTAGCCTCCCCCCTTGCGGGGGAGGCCG
>JBHJOF010000193.1:0-3256 GCA_050330055.1 Kiloniellales bacterium | reverse complement strand
CGTTGATCCTCATCCGTGTCCAAATCGTCGTGAAACGCTTGGGCATCAGTAGAATCAATGCCATGCACCACGTCCACAAAATTAAACCGGACAGCAGTGGCCTTCGCCGACCATGACGGCGTGGCGGCGATTCGCTGTCCAAGCATCCTCGAACAGCACGCAACAGGAAGGACCCTACGCCGACGCGGCACTCGCCAGATCATTGAACCGGACAGCCGTGGGTCAAGCCGGAAGGTGACAGGGGTACCCGCAACATCCTTCGGTCAGTGCGCCGGAATCCTGAGTCGAAGGAGGCTTGGCTACGGCTTCTCCGTCGGCAGGCCGCTTTCGGCCCAGTCCTTGAACGCGCCCAGGTTCTTGACGTTCCTGTAGCCGAGATCGAGCAGGGCCTTGCCGCAGAGCGCCGAGCGTCCGCCCGAGGCGCAGTAGAGAACGACCGTCTTGTCCTTGGCGAAGGCCTGGTTGTGATAGGGCGTGGTCTCGTCGGCGCGGAACTCCAGCATGCCGCGCGAGACGTTGAGCGCGCCGGCGATCTTGCCGGACTGCGCTACCTCCTCGGCGTCGCGCACGTCGACGAAGAGGACATCTTCGCGCCCGTGCAGCTTGGCAGCCTCCGCCGCCGAAATCGCCGGCACCACGCCCTTGGCCGCGGCCACCATATCCATGATCGACTGGCTCATCACTGCTTCTCCGATGTTGTGTCCGCCACCGTGGCTTGATCGCCAATTTCCGCGGACCGGGATGTACGCAATGGCACAGCCTTTGCGCAAACCGCTCGCCAGCGCAATGACGGAAACAACAGAAACAAGAGAAACGAAAGCTAGTCGGTCTGTATCGGTTTGGCGCCCTCGTAGCGCGGCAGCTCGTCGGCCGTTTCGAACCAGGGGATGCGGCTGGCGGTGAAGATGTGACGCACCGGCCTGGCCAGCTCGGGTTGGTCGAGGCTGCCGACGTTGATGTCGACCGAGTCCGGCCCCTCGCTGTCGCGGTAGAGCAGCTGCGTGCCGCAGTCGCCGCAGAACCAGCGCTCACCCCAGGACGACGAGCGGTAGACCCTGGGCGTGCCCCTGGTCATCGCGAAGGCCCCCGGCGGCACGTGCATAAAGGCCAGCACCGGCGCGCCGGTGGTCAGCTGGCAGATGCGGCAGTGGCAGTAGCCGGTATCAAGCGGCTCCTGCGTCACGCGATAGCGCAAGGCGCCGCAGTGGCAGCCGCCTTCGAGTGTCTCCGCCATGGCCGCGCGTCCTCCCATCCCGTAGCTAATGCAATCGACTCTTGTCTCGTCACCCTCACCCTCCCAACGCTTCGCGTTGGGCCCCTCCCTCTCCTCTCGAGGGAGAGGGGGTTGCGGCGCATGTTTTGTTCCCTCTCCCTGGAGGGGAGAGGGAGGGGGCCCGCGCGACCGAAGGGCGCGTGGGAGGGTGAGGGTGACGAGCGCCATCGCGTCCGCGATGGCGAGAAAGAAGCTCTTGTTCGCCTCACCCGCCGGATATCGCTGTCAGGATGAAGACTTCGGTCCCTGGCTTCAGCCGCGTCTCCAGTTTCGCGCGCTTGCCCTCGACGAAGATGTTAATGTGGCGCCGGACGCTCGGCCGCGAATCGCGCAGGCGGTCGCCCATGCCGGGCCAGCGGGCATCCAGCGCATCGATCAACTCGTCCACGCTGGCGGCCCTCAGCGAGACCTGCCGCGGCGCGCCGGGAAAGAGCCGCAGCAGGGCCGGCGACAGCGTGACCGCCACCGTCGTCGTCGACGCCGAGAGAGAAACGTCGTGCGCCATCACCCTTCCCTTCGCGGGGTCTCCTGCGGCTGCAAGTCTAGTCCTCGACGACCAGAGTCTCCACCGAGGTGATCATCGGCAGGTACTGCGCAATGCACTCCCAACGATCGCCCTCGTCCGTGCTGGCGAAGAGCGCGCCGCTGTTGGTGCCGAAGTAGACGCCGGCCGGCTCGAGCCGGTCGGTCGCCATGGCCTGGCGCAGCACGTTGAAATAGACGTTCCGCTGCGGCAGGCCCTCGCGCAGATCCTCCCAGTGGTCGCCGCCGTCGCGCGAGCGCCAGACGGCGGCCTTCGCGTCGGGCACGTAGCGCCCGGCAATGTCGCCGTTCAGCGGCAACAGGTAGAGCGTCTTCGGGTCGCGCGGATGCACCGCGACCGGAAAGCCGAACGATGACGGCAGGCCCGCCTCGATGCTTTCCCACTTCTTCCCGCCGTCCTCGCTGCGGTACATGCCGCAGTGGTTCTGCTGGTAGAGATGGTCCGACAGGCCGGGGGCCATCACGAGACTGTGCACGCACTGGCCGAACTCCGGATACTTCTGGTCTTCCGGCAGGAAATCGGCGCGCGTGCCGCGGTTGCGCGGCTCCCAGGTGGCGCCGCCGTCACCCGTGTAGAACACGCCGGCCGCCGAGATGCCGACCCAGATCTTCCGCTCGTCGGCGGGATGCGGCACCAGGGAATGCAGGATCAGCCCGGCGCCGCCCGGGTTCCAGTTCGGCCGCGTCGGATGGTCGCGCAGGCCCTTGACGTGGCTCCACGACTGGCCGGCGTCCTGGCTCTGGAACAGCCCGGCCGGCTCGACGCCGGCAAAGAGGCTGCCGTTGCGCGGCGCCAGCGACCAGACCGACTTGATCGGGTCCTCGCCCTCGGCATAGGCCAGGCCCTCGCTGGAATGGCTCCAGGTGGCCCCCAGGTCGTCCGACTTCCAGACCGCCGGCCCGAACCACTCGTTGCCGCCGCCGGCGTAGATCGTGCCGCTCTCCGGGTCGCCGATGACGTGGCTCAGCGGCCAGGCTTCGCAGAACGGCCCGCGCAGCGCCCACGAGCGCCGCAGCGCGTCGCTTTCCAGGATGAAGGCGCCTTTCTTCGAGCCGATCAGAATGAACACTCTCTGCTTCTTCGCCATGGGTTTCCCTCGAACCGTTTGTAATTTGCTTGATCTCTTTCCGCCCCGGACAGCTATGGGCCGCTGTGGACCGACCGGGCGGCAGCCCCGTTTCGCGCCGGAGCCTTGACAATTAGGTTGATATCAACATTAATGGCTCATGTCAAAGCGCTACCTGTTACCTTTTAGTGTCACGCGCCAGGTCCGCGATACCTGCCTCTGCCTGCACCTGCAGCGCGCGGCGCGGGCCATGGCGCGGCGCTTCGACCAGGCGCTCCGGCCGGTCGGCCTGACCAACGGCCAGTTCTCGCTGCTGATGTCGCTCAACCGGGCCGAGCCGCCGAGCATCGGCAGCGTGGCGGCACTGCTGGCC
>JBHJOF010000192.1:0-7791 GCA_050330055.1 Kiloniellales bacterium | reverse complement strand
CTGGCGCTGGCCGGCCGCGGCAGGAGCCCGGTCGCCCGGGTGCTGGCCCAGGCGCTGCGCGGCCAGCAGCGCGGCCTGCCCGAGGCCAAGGTGCGCGAGGAGGTGATCCGCTCCGGCGGCGAGATGCTGGAGGCGCTGCGCGCCTGGTTCCGGCCGCTCGAGGTGATCGCCTCGCTGGCGCCGCTGCTCGGCCTGTTCGGCACCGTGCTCGGCATGATCGAGGCCTTCCAGCAGCTCGAGCAGGCCGGCAGCCAGGTCAACCCGGCGATCCTGTCGGGCGGCATCTGGGAGGCGCTCCTGACCACCGCGGTCGTCCTGGCCGTCGCCATGCCCTGCGTCGCGCTGCTCAACTGGATGGAGCGCGTCGTCGACCGCCTGGCGCACGAGATGGAGAACGTCGTCACCCAGGTCTTCACCGAGGACCTGTCCATGGCCTCCGAGGAAAGCGAGCGACATGAGCCCCCCCATGAGTCCCCGGGCCTCCGCCCTGCCGCCGCGCTCGCTGGCGAATAGAGCGCCGCGCCGTCGCAGCCTGATCACGCTCACGCCGCTGATCGACGTGGTTTTCATCCTGCTGGTGTTCTTCATGCTGGCCTCGTCCTTCCTCGACTGGCGCTCGATCGCGCTCAACGCGCCGGCCCGGTCTACCGGCGGCACGTCGATTGAAGGCGCCTTGCTGGTCGAGCTGCGGCCTGACGGCTTGCGGCTGGCCGGCGAGATCCTGTCGCTCGACCAGCTTGTCGCCCGCATCGGCGAGCGCCTGGCGCAGCGCCCGGAGCAACGCGTGCTGCTCAAGCCAAGCGCAGGCGTCGCGCTCCAGGAGGCGGTCAGCGTGCTCGATCGTCTGGCCGCGGCCGGCGTGACCGACCTGTCGCTGATCCGCGATCCGGCGCGCTGAGGAGGGACGCCATGCGTTTCCAGCCGCCGCGGCCGAAGAGCCATGAGGAGCGCATCCTGCCGCTGGTCAACGTCGTGTTCCTGCTGCTGATCTTCTTCATGCTGGCGGGACGCCTGGCCGCCTCCGACCCCTTCCGCATCGAGCCGCCGCGATCGACCAGCGAAGGCCTGGTCGAGCCGCAGGAGACGCTGGTGCTGGTAGGCGCCGATGGCCGCCTGGCGCTCGACGGCGCGACGATCGACGAGGCCGCCCTCAAGGCGGCGGTCGCCGAACGCATGTCGAGCGAGACGCCGCCACGGGTCCGGCTCAAGGCCGACGGGCAGGCCGAGGCGACCCGCGTGGTCACGGTCATGGAATTGCTGCGCGAGGCCGGCGTCGAGCGGCTCAAGCTGCTGACCGTGCCGGACATGCGATGATGCGCGTCACGGGGCAGCACTGGACGATCGCCTTCACGGTCGCGCTCCTGGCCCACGCGGGCGTGGCCGCCGCCGTGCTCTGGCAGCAGCCGCCCTCGGGCGCGCAGAGCGCCGGACTCGGCGGCGTCGAGGTCTCGCTTGGACCCGCCGGCGGGGCGCCGGGCGCGACAGCGGCGCCGACGCCGCCCTCGGCGGAGGAAAGTGTCGCACCGCCCGAGGCGGCGCCGCAGCCCACACCCGAAGAGACGGCCAAGGAGGCGCCCGTTCCGCCGGCGACGCTGGAACCCGAGCCGCAAGCGGTGGAGATCGCCGAACCCACGGGAGTTGCCGAGCTCACAGAGATGCCGGTGGACATACCGGACGAGCCCGTGAAGCCCGCCGAAACGATCATTCCAGAACCGCTCGAGACGGAGCCCGTTACGCCGCCTAACGTCGCGCAGGCTGCCGAGCCGGAGCCGACCCTCGCGCCAGAGCCAGCCGTCGAGCCGCCGCTCGCCACGCCGACGGAAGTCACGCCGACGGAAGTCACGCAAGCCGCAGCGCCGGAGCCTGCCATCGAGCCGCCGCCACAGCCCCAGCGCAAGCCAAAGCCGGCGCCGGTCGTCTTGCCCGCGAGCGAGACAAAGCCAGCCCCTGCACCGAAGCCGGCCGAGATCGCCGGGCCGACGAAGTTGCAAGTCGCGAAAAGCGTGCCCTCGGTCCAGGGCGCCGGCGGCAAGGCCGGCAACGAGGCCAGCCCTGACGCCGGCAGCGCCGACCAGGTCAGCGGCGGCGGCCTGCCGGGCCAGTCGGCCGACTACATGGCGCTGCTGCAGGCCTGGCTGCACAAGCACAAGGAGTATCCCTACCGCGCCCGCGCCCGCCGGCAAGAGGGCACGGCCATGCTCTACTTCGTCATGGACCGGGACGGCCGGGTCATGGATTGCCGGATTCAGGAGAGTTCCGGCTACAAGCTGCTCGACGAGGAGGTGCTGGCGCTGATCCGCCGCGCCGAGCCGCTGCCGCCACCGCCGCCCGAAATGGCCGGCAACAGCATCAAGCTGGTCGTGCCGGTGCAGTTCTTCCTGCGATGAGCGGGCAGTCGGCGCCGGTGCGCTGACGCCGGCCGCCCGCAATCTATCTTCAGTTACTCGGTGGTGCTGAAGAACTCTTCATTGCTCTTGCGCCAGCTCTCGTCGGCTATCTGGTCGAACTGGCCGCGATCGAAGCTCGGCGCGCTCTCCAGCCGATCCTCCGACATGTTCAGGACAAAGACGTCCCTGTCCGACGTCACCTTGAGCTTCTGCATAGGGACGGCGATCCGCTTTTCGCCCATGCCGAGGAAGCCGCCGTGGGTGATGATCGCGTAGGAGCTCTCTCCTTCGGCGGTCGCCAGCACGATGTCGTCGATCTCGCCCAGGTCCTCGTTCTGTGGGTTGCGGATGTCGGCACCGATGATCTGGTCGGCGCTCAGAAGGCCGGCGGCCTGGTCGAGGCTCTTCGCTGTCTTGAGCCGCTCAACCTCGGAGGTGTTCCACTCCTCGTAGTTCTCGGTGGCATTTTCCTGCTTGGGCGGGTTCTCGGCCATGTCCTTGATCGCCGCGACCACCTCCTGGCAGGCCTCCTCCTGTCCGGCGCTCTGCAGCACGTAGGCCGAATCGCGCAGCTGGCGAAGGTCGTCGCGCAGGCCCGGCGTCAGACCGACGCGGTAGCCCTCCTGATCGGTCACGGTCTTGTTGTAGTCGCGCAGGTCGTCGACGCAATCGGCCCAGGCCGGCGCTGCCACGGCCAGGATCACGGCTAGCGAAGCCGCTCCAATGATATGCCTTTGCATGATGTCGTCCCTCCATAGGTACAAAATCGGGCGCTGGACGAGAGGCGGCACTGTCGCGCCGCCCGCCAGCCGCCTCGCTGTTTCTCGTTGGATGAAGCCGCGTGGGAGCGCCGTTTGCCGCGGCGCGCCCACTGCGGCGCTACGCCACCCCTAGCTTACGGTGCGCTCCCAGTCCTTGACTTGGCGCTCGGCCTCTTCCCGGGCGATGCCATAGCGCTTCTGGATGGTGCCGATGAGCTGGTCGCGGCGCCCCTTGACCTGGTCGAGCTCGTCGTCGCTGAGCTCGCCCCACTTCTGTTGCACTTTGCCGCGGAACTGCTTCCAGTTGCCTTCGACTTGATCCCAATTCATGGTGTGATGCTCCGTTTCAGATCGTTCGTTGACCTGCAAACGGACTCCTTGAAGGGAATGTTCCAAGCGAGGCATGGCGTACCGACGCAGAGGCCGCGCTCATGGTACCGAGTGCGCGCTCAGCCTTTCTTGGCCTTCGGCTCGACGCCTTTGGCACGGGACTTTCCGGCCTTCTCGGCCTTCTTCAGCTCGCCGGCCTCATCGCCTTCAACCGCCCGCTTCGCCTTTTCCGCGGCACCCTTCACGTCGCCCGTCTCGGCGAACCGTTCCGACTCCTTGCGGAAGCGGCGGGCGGCTTCGTAGTCGCCCTCGCCCTGAACCTTGCCCTTCTCGGCCATGATAGACCTCCAGGTGGTTGCTCGATCTCAGAAAAACGCAGATGAGCCGAGCGAAGTTCCATCTCTCGGCGGCGCTACTTAAGGCCGTCGAGCGGCTTGTTGGCGAGATAGAATTCCTCGAACTGAGCGGCCTTGATCAAGCCCGGCAGATCCAGCAGGGCCACGTCCCCGTTGCGCAGCTCGATCAGGCCATCCTGCCGCAAGCGCCGCAGCGTGCGACTGACGTGGACGGCACTCAGGCCCAAGGCATCGGCCAGGACGACCTGATGAATCGGGAAGGTGAAGCGCTCGCCGTCCGCCAGTCCGACGGCGCGCAGACGCACCCAGAGCTCGAGCAACTGGTGTCCGACCCGCTGGTAGGCCGAACGTCCGCCGATGTTGCAGATGCGCTCGATCAGGATCGCCTGCTCGCGCGTGCTGATATGCACCAGCGTGTTCGTCAAGCGCGGAAAGCTGTTGAACATCTCGGACAGCTGGTTTTTGGGAAAGGGGCAGACAACGCCGTCGGTCGACATGACGACGAAGTTCAAGGCCTGCTCGAAAGCGAACTCGCGGATCCCCAGAAAGTCGCCGGGCAAGAGAAACTCCAGAACCTGCCGGTGACCGCTGGCAAGGAGCTTGTAGCTGTGCGCCCAGCCGTGCTTCAGCACGTAGAGGTACCGGCTATCCAGGCCTTGGGTGATCACCTCCTGCTTGCGGCGGACGCTCCGCTCCTCTGATTGGAGAATCGAGAGGAACATGGACTCCGCCCCGGACAGCTCCAGGTATCCGGCGAACTTCTCCACCAGGCAGTCCGGGTGGTCGGCGTTCGCCGACGGCATCGTGGCGCCGCGGTGATCCTTCATTGCCTCATCTCCAGGGGCCGCCACCGACTCGCTCTCAGCCTAGTCAAGCTGGCTATCCCGGAATAGCCGGAAGAGAGCGGTCGCGTTGGCGAGGGGCAAATTTGTGACCTTTACCTAGGTTAACGCAGCTCTTGTCCAGAGGCTGTGCAATGGCCCCTGCACGAAAGACAGGGCGACAACCCAAGGGTTCGTTGGCGATCAAAGGACAACACAATGGATGACCTGAAGGACGGCGTCATCGACGTGATTCCGTCACTCCGTCGCTATGCGCTTTCGCTCACGCGCGACCGGGATGCTGCGGACGACCTGGCCCAGGACGCCCTCTTGCGGGCCCTGGAACGGCAAAGTCAATTCACGCCAGGAACAAACTTGCGGGCTTGGCTGTTTGCCATCATGCATAACCTGTTTATAGATCAGATGAGGAGGGCAACGCCGCTCAAAACCTCGGTGCCTCTAGACGAGTATCGCGGATCGCATGTCACCGCTGCGGCTCAGGAGCCCTGGATCGAGCTGAAGGAGCTGGCCTCGGCGCTGGAAGGGCTCCCCCTGGAGCAGCGTTCGACGCTCCTCCTCGTCGGACTGGAAGGCTTGTCGTACGAAGAGGCAGCGACCGTAACAGGCGTCGCCATCGGAACCGTGAAGTCGCGGCTGTCGCGCGCCAGAGAGGCGCTTCGCCTGCAGACTTCGCCGCCAGATAATGAGCCGAAAAGTGCCCAATTGGACGAGTCATGTCAGTCTGGAGGAGCTGAACGCCTTTCTAGACGGCGAGCTGCCGTCGAAGCGGGCAGCCGAGGTAGAGAAGGCCATCGACGAGGATGCGGCGCTGCGGGCCAGGCTGGAGCTTTACCGGCAGCAGACCAGAAGGCTGCAGGCGCTTTACGGCCCGGTGCTGCGCGCGCCGCTTGGCACTGAGCTCCGGGAGATCGTGCGCCGGTTCGCCCGGAAGAGCCAGCCAAAGTGAGAGTGGCCCAGACAGGATGCTATGAGACACGCGCCCAGTGACGAGGCGTTAGGCGCGAGCCGGGGCCCGCGGCCCCATCAGCAGCCAGGCGATTAGGCCGACCACCGGAAGCAGGAGGATCACGACCACCCAGACCACCTTTTCGCCGGTCGACGCGGCGCTGCCGACGACGTTCACAATCGCCCAGACGTCGGCGATCAGGACCAGTAGCGCGAACAGCCCGCCGAATTCAAGCATTTGCTGTACTCCTCGACAGTGAGCTGAGCGGCCGGCCCGGCGTCATCCGGGCCGCAGGCCCATCGCTACCTCTAAGGCACCGGCGGCGTGCGCCCGCGCACCAGGTGCACGACTAAGGAGATCACGAACAGCACCAGGAATATGAAGAACAGGATCTGTGCGATGCTCGCGGCCGCGGCCGAGATGCCGCCGAAGCCGAACACCGCCGCGATCAGCGCAACGATGAAGAATATGACTGCCCAGGCGAGCATGCTGCTCTCCTTTGCTGTGAACGATAGGGTTGAGGCTTGACGCAGCAGGAGCGCCGTTACTCCTTGGCGTCCTCCGCCGTGTCGCTTATCGCGTCGCCAGCTGCCTCGATGTCCTTGCCGGCGCCTTCCATGGTGTTGCAGCCAGGTAGCGTCACCGTCGCCGCCAGCAGCAGCAAGAGGCTGCTGCAAATGCCCAGGTTGAGCGCCACAAATCGCCTAAACATGCCTCACTCCTTCGCACGTTGTGTTGCGTGGAGTGAACGCAGCCCTGCCGCTTTGGTTCCCTCGCCAAGAAACGTGCACGGCGCTGGCGGGCTTGCTGTCTTGGGGATGACTGAGTGCGAAGGCCGCAGATCAGGCGGGCGCACGGCCGCGAATCAGGTCGGCGGCTTTCTCCGCGATCATGACGACCGCAGCGTTGATGTTGCCGCTCGGCAGGTCCGGCATGACCGAAGCGTCGACCACGCGCAGCCCTTCAAAGCCCTTGACGCGCAGCGCCGGGTCGACGACCGCTGCGGCGTCGCTCTCGGCGCCCATGCGGCAGGTGCCGAGCGGATGATGCACGGTGATCGAGGTCGACCGGATGTGCGCGTCGATCGCCGCGTCGCTGTCCTTGTCCAGGCCTGGGGCGATCTCGGCCGCGATGAAGGGCCGCATCTGCGGCTGCGCGGCCACCTCTCGCGCCATGCGGACGCCGGCGCGCAGCGTCTCCCAGTCGCCCTCGGTGGCGAGGAAGTTCTGGTGGATGCGCGGGTGGTCCGTCGGCTCGCTCGAGCGCAGCGTGACGCTGCCGCGGCTTTCCGGGTGCAGCATGACGATGCGGCAGGCGAAGCCGTCGTTGAAGGGCGCCTTGAAGGGCTGGAAATAGGGCCAGGCGCCGAGCGGCGCCGCGGTGAAGAGAAGCTGGATGTCGGGCAGCGGCGGCACCGGTCTCCCATGGGGCCGGCTCTTCAGGAAGGCGGTGATGCCGCCCGGCACGTCGGCCGCGAAGCCGCGGCCGAAGAGATAGGCCTTGCCCAGTTCGCGCGCGATGCGGTCGGCCCGCATCATGCGGTGGAACGGTCCCGGCTCCTTGCGCCGGTACATCAGGATGACCGAGACGTGGTCCTGAAGGTTGCGGCCGACGCCGGGCAACTCGGCTTTGACCGGCAGGCCGAGGCGCTTCAGCTCGGCCGGATCGCCGATGCCGGAGAGCATGAGGAGCTGCGGCGTGTTGATCACGCCGCCACACAGCAGCACCTCCCGTTGAGCGCGCGCGACCGAGAGCTTGCCGTTATCCAGATACTCGACGCCGACCGCGCGCTGGTCCTCGACCACCAGGCGCGTCGCCAGCGCACCGGTCTTAACCGCCAAGTTGGGCCGCTTGAGCGCGGGGCGCAGATAGCCCGTGGCGCCGCTGCAGCGCCGGCCCTTGCGGATCGTCATCTGCAGCCGGCCGAAGCCTTCCTGCTGCGCGCCGTTGTAGTCCTCGGTCCAGCCGAAGCCGGCCGCACGCCCGGCCTCGCCGAAGGCCTCCACCAGCGGGTCCTGGCAGCGGCAGAACTGGGTGCCGAGAGGCCCTTCGCCGCCGCGGTAGGCATCGGCGCCGCCTTCCCAGCACTCCTGCCTGCGGAAATAGGGCAGCACCCTGTCATAGGACCAGTCCGGCAGGCCGCCAGCGGCCCAGCGGTCGAAGTCGCCG
>JBHJOF010000191.1:0-3364 GCA_050330055.1 Kiloniellales bacterium | reverse complement strand
GGGGAGGCGAAGAAACTGCCGCCCCTCTTACTTTTCCCTCCCCCTTGAGGGGGAGGGCCAGGGAGGGGGGCTCCAACGAAGCGCAAATCGGAAGGCACAAGGGCCTCCCTAACCGAACAGCATTGGCGGCTCAGTGCTTGTCGGTGGCGGCCAGGAAGCGGCCCAGCTCGTCGTTCAGGACCTCGGTCTTGTAGAGCGCCTGCTGAGCAACGCCCTGGGCGGCGAGGGCGGCCTCGCCCAGGCTGTCCAACTCGGCGGTGGCGATCAGGGCGTCCAGCGCCTGGACCGCGGCGTTGGCCGCGAAGCCTTCGACGATCTCGGCCGCACGGGCGATCACCGCAGCCGCGTCGGCCGTTTCGTCGTCTGCCGTGAAGGCGAGATCGAGAAGGTTGCTCGGCGAGACCATCGGGCGCTCCCATGGACAAGGGACCGCACATGATTATGCCGGGACCGTTAATACACAATTAAACACCCGGGCCCTAAATGACGCGCCGCCAGCGGCGCAGGCGGCGGCGCACAAGGGCTTTAGCGACGGGCCCAGGCTTGCTAGAAGGCCGCAATGTCGCCACAAAGCTGCACTATTCGCACGAAGCGTCGTGACGGGCTCGTTCTCTCCATATATGGTAGACTGTTTAGCAGACAGCACCACGATCTAGGGTCGTTTGGTCATGGCCGGCCATTCACAGTTCAAGAACATCATGTACCGCAAGGGCGCGCAGGACAAAAAGCGCGCCAAGCTGTTCGGCAAGCTGATCCGCGAGGTCTCGGTCGCCGCCAAGTCCGGCGCCGATCCCGATGCCAACCCGCGGTTGCGCGCGGCGATCGTCGCGGCGCGCGCCGCCAACATGCCGAAGGACAACATCGAGCGGGTGCTGAAGCGGGCCTCGGGCGGCGAGGACGACACCAACTACGAGGAGATCCGCTACGAGGGCTACGGCCCCGGCGGCGTGGCGATCATCGTCGAGGCGCTCACCGACAACCGCAATCGCACCGCCTCCGAGGTGCGTGCGGCCTTCAGCAAGCTGGGCGGCACGCTGGGCGAGACCAACAGCGTCTCCTTCCAGTTCGAGCGCGTCGGCCTGATCAGCTATCCGCCGGATGCGGCCGGGGCCGAGAAGATGTTCGAGGCGGCCGCCGAGGCCGGGGCCGAGAACGTCGAGTCCGACGACGATGGACACGTGATCACCTGTGCACCCGATGAACTTTCCAGCGTGCGCGACGCGCTGGCCGGGCGCTTCGGCGATCCGCGCGAGGCGCGACTCGGTTGGAAGCCGCTGACCACGGTGCCGGTCGAGGGCGACGACGCCGAGACCCTGCTGCGCCTGCTCGACCTGCTCGACGACAACGACGACGTGCAGCAGGTCACGGCGAACTTCGAGATCGCGGACGACGTCATCGAGCGGTTGACCGCCGCCTGATCCAGCGGACCCGTCCCGGGGAGGGCGAATGCGCGTAATCGGATTCGATCCAGGCCTCAGGCGCACCGGGTGGGGCGTAATCCTTGCCGAGGGCGCGCACCTGCGCCACGTCGCCAACGGCGTGATCGAATCGGACGAGCGTCTCGACCTGGCGCGCCGCCTGGTGCAGCTGCACGAGGGCATCATCGAGATCCTGCGCCGCTACGAGCCGGAGGAGGCCGCGGTCGAGGCGACCCTGGTCAACAAGAACCCCTCTTCGACCCTGAAGCTCGGTCTGGCGCGCGGCGTCGCCCTGATGACACCGGCCAGCCTCGGGCTGCCGGTTGCCGAGTACCTGCCCATGATCGTCAAGAAGGCGGTGGTCGGCACCGGCCACGCCGCCAAGCAGCAGGTCGACGACATGGTGCGGCGGCTGCTGCCGGCCTGCGAGATCGCCTCGGCCGACGCCGCCGACGCGCTCGCCGTGGCGATCTGTCACAGCCACCACCGCGCCACCCGGCAGCGCTGGGAGGCCGGCGTCGAAGACCCGCTGCAGGCGGCCGGAGGACGGCGCGCATGATCGGCAAGCTGACCGGGCTGGTCGACAGCAGCGGTGATGACTGGGCGCTGATCGACGTTGCCAATGAGCGAGGCCTGGGGGTCGGCTACCTGGTGTTCTGCTCACGCCGCACGCTGAGCCAGATCGAGACCACACGCGAGGTGGTCAGCCTGCTGATCGAGACCCACGTGCGCGAGGACCATATCCATCTTTACGGCTTCGCCGAGCGCGCCGAGCGCGACTGGTTCCGCCTGCTCTCCAGCGTACAGGGCGTCGGCGCCAAGATGGCGCTGGCGGTGCTCTCGGTGCTGCCGCCCGAGCAGCTCGCCCAGGCGATCGCCGCCGAGGACAAGAGCACGATCACCCGGGCCAACGGCGTCGGCCCCAAGCTGGCCGGTCGCATCGTCGCCGAACTGAGGGAGAAGGCCGGCAGCATCGCCCTCGGCACGGCATTGCGGGAAGCTACGAAGCAGGCCGCCACTGCCGCCAGTGGCGTCGCCGGTCCCCAGGGTGCCGTGGGCGAGGACGCGGTCTCGGCGCTGGTCAATCTGGGCTACCGCCGGGTCGACGCCTTCGGCGCGGTGGCGCGCGCGAGCCGCAGCCTGGGTGACGGCGCCACGCTCGAATCGCTCATCAAGGCGGGCCTGAAGGAGCTTTCGGCATGAACGATGCTCGCCTGGTGACGCCCCAGTTCGTTGCCGACGACGCGACCGAGCTGCCGCTGCGCCCCGCCCGCCTCGATGACTTCGTCGGCCAGGCGCAGTTGCGCGCCAACCTGCGCGTCTTTATCGAGGCGGCGCGCAGCCGCGGCGAGGCGCTCGACCACGTGATCTTCTCGGGTCCGCCGGGGCTCGGCAAGACCACGCTGGCGCAGATCGTCGCCCGCGAGCTCGGCGTCGGCTTCCGCGCCACCTCGGGGCCGGTGATCGCGCGCGCCGGCGACCTGGCGGCGGTGCTGACCAACCTGCAGCCGCGCGACGTTCTCTTCATCGACGAGATTCACCGCCTCAACCCGGCGGTCGAAGAGATTCTCTATCCGGCCATGGAGGACTTCCAGCTCGACCTGATCATCGGCGAGGGGCCGGCGGCGCGCTCGGTGCGCATCGACCTGCCGCCCTTCACCCTGGTGGGCGCGACGACGCGCGCCGGTCTCATCACCCGGCCGCTGCGCGAGCGCTTCGGCATCCCGCTCAGGCTCGACTTCTACAGCCCCGACGAGCTGCAGCAGGTCGTCGCGCGCGGCGCCGCCGTGCTCGGCCTGGCGCTGACCGAGGCGGGCGCGCGCGAGATTGCCCGGCGCTCGCGCGGCACGCCCCGGGTCGCCGGCCGGCTGCTGCGCCGGGTGCGCGACTTCGCCGTGGTCGACGGGGTCGAGACCGTGTCGCGGGCGCTCGCCGACCGGGCGCTC
>JBHJOF010000190.1:0-11516 GCA_050330055.1 Kiloniellales bacterium | reverse complement strand
TGGCGTTCATGCGGCGCTGGTTTGGTCGACGGGGCGGGCTGGCGAACGCTGCCGCGGCAGAGGGGAATTGCGCTGTAAAAGCCTGGCTAGCTCAGGCAGGGCGTGCTGGCGGCGCGGCTCTCGGCGAGCGCCGCTCTGGTCTCGGAGCCGAAGGGCCGAGCTTCGAGGGTGGCACTGTGGACACTGCGGGCAATCAGGTCGAACCGCGCGTCGTCCATTCCGGAGGCCAGCAGCAGGTAGCCGAGGCCGCCGCTGCGCCAGGCATAGGTCCGCTCGATGCCGTCCTTGTAGAGCGTCAGGTCGCGCGGCACGCCGGCCAGTGCTTTGGTCAGGAACAGGCTGACGCGGCAGCCGCGGGTGCCGCTGTAGCCCGCGTGCAGCAACGCGGGGCCGGCCGCACGATGGCGCAGCATGACGTGGTTGAGGATCAGTTGGGCGGCGCTCAGGTCGGGCAACAGGGCCGCCGGCCCCAACTCGTTCAGCGCCGCCAGCACGGCGCCGTCACCGACTGCCGGCACCTCCGCCTCCTGCCGCTGCCAGGCGTCGTGCAGGCTGCGGGCCTGAGCCAGCATGGCCGGGCCGCCGCCGGCTTGCCAGATCTGCAGCAGGGCGGCGCCCCCCAGGAAAGCGGCCAGGGCCAGGGCAGCCGCCAGAACCTGGCGGCGCGGCCAGCCGGCAGGCTGGTGGGGCAGGGTGATGCTTTGCCGCCCGGCCGCGTCCTGCACCGACTCGTGCAGTGCCGCCTTGAGGCGGCTGAGCTGGGCGATGCGTTCGGCAATTTCGGGATCGTCGGCGCTGGCGCGTGCGATCAGGGCCCGCTCGGCCGCGCTCAGCTCGCCGTCGACATAGGCGTTGAGCAGCTCCGGCGTGAGGCCCCAGCCGGTCATCGATTGCTCCTGCGGACCGTGCTGCCGCGCCGCTTGGCCGGGAAGGGATGCACGTTGCTGTCGGCCAGCGCCTCGAGCAATGCCTGGCGGGCTCGGCTGACGCGGCTCATCACGGTGCCGGGGGCGATCTGCAGGATCTGCGCGGTCTCGGCATAGCTGAAGCCGGCCACGTCGACCAGGCCGAGGATTTCGCGGTGGGCCGGCCGCAGCTTGCTCAGCCCGAGGCGCACCGTGATGCCCGTGATCAGCGCCTCGTCGAACTGCCAGATCTGCCAGCTCGCCGCCCCCTCCGCCTCGTTCAGGCCTTCGATCGGCTGGCGCCGGCGGCGCAGCCGGTCGATGTGCAGGTTGCGCAGGATGGTGAAGACCCAGGCGCGATAGGCCGGCTCGTCATGCGGCACGCGCTGCGCCGAGAGCGCCCTAAGGGCGCAGTCCTGCACCAGCTCGCGGGCCTGGTCGCGGTCGTTGGTCAGGCAGGTGGCGTAGCCGGCCAGCCGGTCCAGATAGCCCTCGATCCGCTGCCGACGCTGGTCCGCCACTGCCTTTCCCCGCGAAGGTGTGCGCCCATCTCGGCACCAGGATCGCCGCAAGGCGTCGTCCTTGCAAGAGACTTGGGCAAAAGACTCGGGCAAAAGTCTCGGGCAAGACACTTGCCGGCTGCCCCCATTCTCCGCTGCTATAGAGCCGGTCCCGCCGGATAGAGGAAGGGAGACCCGGACGCGATGCATGACCAGTTGCGCGACAGTCTGGCGCTGCTCAGCGTGGCCGAGATGGGCCGGGCCGACGCGGCGGCGATCGCTGGCGGGGTGCCCGGCGCCGTCCTGATGGAGCATGCCGGCGCGGCTGTCGCCAGGGCGATTCGCGGGCGCTGGGGGCCGCGGCCGGTCCTGGTGCTCTGCGGGCACGGCAACAATGGCGGTGACGGCTTCGTGGTCGCGCGCCATCTGGCCGAAGCCGGCTGGCCGGTCGGCCTTGCCCTGCTGGGCGAGGCCGCGACGCTCAGGGGCGACGCCGCACAGCATGCCGGGCGCTGGCGGGGACCCGTCGAGCCGCTGACCGAGGCCGTTCTGCAGGGCGGGATCCTGGACGGCGTCGGGCTGGTGGTCGACGCCCTGTTCGGTGCCGGACTCAGCCGGCCGCTGGAAGGCGCCGCGCGCGCCGCGGTCGAGGTTGTGACGGCTCGTGGCCTGCCCGTGGTCGCGGTCGACGTACCGAGCGGCCTGTCAGGCGACAACGGTGAGGTACTCGGTGCGTACGCCTTCGAGGCAGACCTGACGGTCACCTTTTTCCGCAAGAAGCCCGGACATTTGCTGCTTCCCGGGCGGCAGCTCTGCGGCATCGTGTATGTGGCGGACATCGGCATCCCGGAAAGCGTGCTGGCCGAGCTGGCACCGCGTACGTGGGAGAACGGCCCGGCGCTCTGGGCGGCGCGCTACCCCTGGCGCCGGGCCGAGGACCACAAGTACCGCTTCGGCCATGCCCTGGTCTCCGGCGGCGCCAGCATGACCGGAGCGGCCCGGCTGGCGGCGCGGGCGGCGCTGCGGGTCGGCGCCGGCTTGGTCACCATCGCCTGCCCGCGCGAGGCGCTGGCGATCTATGCCGCCGAGACTCCCAGCGTGATCACCGCGCCGCTCGACCAGGAGGCCGACTTCGCTGCGCTGCTGGAGGACGGGCGCCGGAATGCCGTACTTGTCGGCCCCGGCGCCGGTGTGGGGCCAGGGCTGAGCGAAGCGATCCGGGCCCGGGCCCTGGCCGCCTTGGCGGGGGGAAAGGGGCGAGCGGTGGTGCTGGACGCCGACGCCATTACCGCCTTCGCCGGCGACCCGGAGACCTTGTTCGGGGCCATCTCGGGTCCCACCGTCCTGACCCCGCACGAGGGCGAGTTCGCCCGGCTCTTCCCGGACTTGACGGGCAACAAGCTCAGCAAGGCCCGGGCCGCCGCCGCGGCCAGCGGCGCCGTGCTGCTGCTCAAGGGGGCCGACAGCGTGGTGGCGGCACCCGACGGCCGCGCCGCGATCAATGCCAACGCGCCGCCCGAGCTGGCCACGGCCGGCAGCGGCGACGTGCTGGCCGGCCTGGTGACCGGGCTGCTGGCGCAAGGACTGCCCGGGGGCCTGCCCCGGGACCTACAGGCCTTTGAGGCGGCAGCCGCCGCCGTCTGGCTGCATGGCGCCATGGCGTCGGGCGCCGGGCCGGGGCTGATCGCCGAGGACCTGCCCGAACGGCTGCCGGCCGTTCTGGCCGCTTTGGCGGCCTGGTCGCGGGAAAATCTCTCAGATGCATCAACGCTTTAAAGAGTTCTTAACCGCCCGTGGGGTAGCTTTATCGCTGGTCAGGAAAAGACCTTACTTTGGGCCAAGATGGAACGACAATGTCCAAGCTTGCCAAATCTTTGGGGCGCGTTTTTGGCTTGGAACGCAAGGACGTCGACGTGCGGGTCGGCTCGGTGTTTCGTCACACCGGTCCGGGCGATCTGACCGAGATCGCCAAGGTCCTTGAGATCGAGCCTGATGCAATGGGCATCCCCCACGTGCGTTTCGAGCTCATGATCGAGCGCAATCAGAAGCGCATCGCGGATCTGGACACGCGCCGCACGCTCAACCTGCAGACCTTCGCCTCGCGTTTCTCCGAGCCGGTCCAGGTTTGAGCGACTGACGGCCTGCGCGAGCCACCCTGGCCGGCGCAGCCCTCTTCCTCCGACTCCGCCCCTGGCATTTCAGCTAAATTTGCCGCCGGGGCCTGCTCGACGGTCCTCCGGTCCCAGCCTTGCGCGCGGGCATCCGCAGAAACAATTTCAGGGTCGTCTATCACCGCGTCTTGCGCTATGGCTGCGGCGCTCGCCGCAGCGGAGGAGGAACGCGGGCCATGCCTAGCTTTAAGCGGGGCCCAATCAGTGCCGGGGCCAATGCCGGGGAGACGTCGGCCGAGGCCGCGCGGCTGCGCTGCCTGAAGGCGCTGGAGACCAAGGTGCGATGGCTTTCCAGCTGGATGATCCACAACGCCAACCACCTGCGGCCGAGCCGCGACGGGCTCAAGGTCGGCGGCCACCAGGCTTCCAGCGCCTCTCTGGTCACGCCGATGACGGCGCTTTATTTCGACGTGCTGCGACCCGAGGACCGGGTCGCGGTGAAACCGCACGCCAGCCCGGTGTTCCACGCCATCCAGTACCTGCTGGGCAACCAGACGCGCGGCAAGCTGGAGCGCTTCCGGGCGCTCGGCGGCGCCCAGTCCTATCCCTCGCGCACCAAGGACGGCGACGACGTGGACATCTCGACCGGCTCGGTCGGCCTCGGCGTCGCCATGACCGCCTTCGCCGCCCTGGTGCAGGACTATGTGCAGCTGAAGGGCCTGGCGAAAGAAGGCCTGCCGAGCGGGCGCATGGTGGCGCTGGTGGGCGACGCCGAGCTCGACGAGGGCAACGTCTACGAGGCCCTGCTCGAAGGCTGGAAGCACGACGTGCGCAATGTCTGGTGGATCATCGACTACAACCGCCAGAGCCTCGACGCCGTGGTCAGCGACCGCCTGTTCGGCCGCTTCGACCAGCTGTTCCAGAACATGGGCTGGCGCGTCGTCACCCTGAAGTACGGCAAGAAGCTGGAGGCCGCCTTCGCCCGGCCGGGCGGCAAGGCACTGCGTCAGTGGATCGACGACTGCCCCAACTCGCTCTACTCGGCCCTGGTGTTCCAGGGCGGCGCGGCCTGGCGGCGCCAGCTCCTGGCCGACATCGGGGAGGCCGCCGGCATCAAGGCGCTGCTGGAGCGGCACGACGACGCGGCGCTGGCCGATCTCATGACCAACCTGGCCGGCCACGACATGGAGAGCGTGCTCGAGGCCTTCCACGCCATCGAGGACGACCAGCCGACCTGCTTCATCGCCTACACCATCAAGGGGTACGGCCTGCCCTTCGCCGGCCATAAGGACAACCACGCCGGGCTCATGAACCCGGAGCAGATGGCCGCCTTCCAGGCCGCCAACGGCGTGCCGGACGGCGCCGAGTGGGTGCCCTTCGCCGGGCTGCCGCTGGCCGAGGAGGAGTTGCGCGGGTTCCTCGCGGCGGTGCCCTTCAATGCCAAGGGACGGCGGCGCTACGAAGCGGTGCCGGTGCCGGTACCGGCGCGCCTGCCGCGGCCCGAGGGCGAGAAGCTGTCGACCCAGGAGGGCTTCGGCCGCATCCTGGCCAACCTGGCCCGTGCCGGCGAGGACGAGGGCGGCGCCCTGGCGGCGCGCATCGTCACCACGTCGCCGGACGTGACCGTCTCGACCAACCTGGGCGGCTGGGTCAACCGGCGCGGCATCTTCGACCGCCACCGGCGCGAGGACACCTTCAAGGAGCAGAAGGTGGTCTCGGCGCAGCGCTGGGCCATGTCGCCCGAGGGCCAGCACATCGAGCTCGGCATCGCCGAGAACAACCTTTTCATCCTGCTGGCGGCGCTCGGGCTGTCGCATTCGCTGTTCGGCGCCCGCCTGCTGCCGGTCGGCACGCTCTACGACCCCTTCATCCAGCGCGGCCTCGATGCGCTGAACTACGCCTGCTACCAGGATGCCCGCTTCATCCTGGTAGCCACGCCCTCGGGCATCACGCTCGCGCCGGAGGGCGGCGCCCACCAGTCGGTCGCCACGCCGCTGATCGGCCTGGCCCAGGACGGCCTGGCAGCCTTCGAACCGGCCTTCGTCGACGAGTTGACCGCCATCCTCGGCTGGGCCTTCGACTACCTGCAGCGCGACGGCAAGGGCGGCCACGAGGGATCAGGCGACTGGCTGCGCGACCGGGCCGGCGGCTCGGTCTATCTGCGGCTCTCGACCCGGACCATCGTCCAGCCGGCGCGCAATCTGGAGCCGGACCTGGAGCAGGACATCATCGCCGGCGGCTACTGGCTGCGGCCGCCGGCACCGGGCGCCGAGCTGGCGATCATCTACAGCGGCGCCGTGGCGCCCGAAGCGCTGGCGGCGCATGAGGCGCTGGCCGACGACATCCCCGGCGCCGGTCTCCTGGCGGTGACCTCGGCCGATCGGCTGAACGCCGGCTGGCATGCTGCCGAGCGGGCGCGCCAGGCAGCAATGGCCCAAGGCGATCCAGCGGCCCGGGCGCACATCGAGACGCTGCTGGCGCCGCTTGCCCGCGACGCCGGCCTAGTGACCATCGTCGACGGCCACCCGGCGACGCTCTCCTGGCTGGGCGCGGTCGCCGGCCACCGGGTGCAGGCGCTGGGCGTCGAGCATTTCGGCCAGTCGGGCGACGTGGGCGATCTCTACCGCACCTACCGGATCGACGCCGAGGCGATTCTGGACGCCTGCGCCGCCGCCTGTCTCGGCCGTGTCCGCCGCTAGGGCAGGGGCGGGAAAAAGTGGCTGAAAGCCGCGCCGCGCAAGGGTCTCAGAGGGGCTGCAGCCTGTTGTGGGGCCTCCGGCAGCATGCTATACACCGGCGCCGCCATGGGACCCGCGGGCGTGGCGGAATTGGCAGACGCGCCAGGTTTAGGTCCTGGTGAGGCAACTCGTGGGGGTTCGAATCCCTCCGCCCGCACCATCGGCCGGCGAGACTACCGTGGGCGGCGCGGGTAACTGCCGGACATCGGTGGCCCTTTCGAGCCGGATACAACAGCGCCACGTTCAAAGACGTTCCCAAAGAGAGGCCGGACTGCCCATGCAGGTGACGGAGACACAGACCGAGGGCCTGAAGCGCGAGTACAAGGTCGTCCTGGCGGCCAAGGACATCAACGAGAAGCTGGAGGCCCGGCTGCAGCAGATTGGCGAGCGGGCCAAGATCCCCGGCTTCCGGCCCGGCAAGGTGCCGATCACGGTGCTGAAGCAGCGCTTCGGCCAGAGCGTGATGGGCGAGGTGCTGCAGCAGGCGGTGCAGGACAGCTCGAGCCAGGCCATGGCCGAGCGCGGCCTGCGCCCGGCGATGCAGCCCAAGATCGAGATCACCGCGTTCGACCACGGCAAGGACCTGGAATACACCCTTGCGGTCGAGCTGATGCCCGAGGTCAAGGTCATGGACCTGGGCGAGCTCGCGCTCGAGCAGGTCCAGGTCGAGGCGCCGGACAGCGAGATCGAAGAGGCGCTCGAGCGCCTGGCCCGGGCCTACAAGACGACCAAACCGCTCGACGAGCCGCGCCCGGCCGAACGCGGCGACGTCCTGGTGATCGATTTCCAGGGCACGGTCGACGGCGAGGCGCTGCCCGGCATGGCAGCGACCGACCACCCCCTGGAGCTCGGCTCGAGCCAGTTCGTCGGCACCTTTGAGGATCAGCTGGCCGGCGCCAACAAGGGCGACCACCGCGAGGTCAAGGTGACCTTCCCAGAGGCGTACGTGAACGACAAGCTGGCCGGGCGCGAAGCGGTTTTCCAGGTCGAGGTCAAGGACATCCTGGCCGCGGTGCCGGCGGCGATCGACGACGATCTGGCCAAGCGCCTGGGCGAGTCCGACCTCGAGGGGCTGCGCAAGCGGGTGCGCGATCAGATCGAGAAGGACTATGGACAGCTCACCCGCGGCCGCATGAAGCGCGAGCTTCTTGACCAGCTCGCCAAGGCACACGACTTTGAGGTTCCGCCGGGCATGGTCGAGGCCGAGTTCGACATGATCTGGCGCCAGATCGAGGAGGACCGCAAGGGCGGCCAGCTCGACCCGGAGGACGAAGGCAAGAGCGACGAGGAGCTGAAGGGGGAATACCGCGCAATCGCGGAGCGCCGCGTCCGGCTCGGCCTGCTGCTGTCGGAGATCGGCCGGCAGAACTCCATCGAGGTGAGCAACGAGGAGATCAACCAGGCGCTGCTGCGCGAGGCCCAGCGGCATCCCGGCAAGGAGCGCGAGGTCTTCGAGTTCTTCCAGCGCTCGCCCGAGGCCATGGCCAACCTGCGCGCCCCGCTGTTCGAGGACAAGGTGATCGACTTCATCACCGACCTGGCCAAGGTCACCGAGCGCAGGGTCAGCCCCGAGCAGCTGCGCGAGGAGCTTGAGGCGGCCAGTGACGCGGAGGCCGACGCGGAGGCCGACGGCGGCAAGTCCAAGAAGGCCAAGGCGAAGAAGCCGGCCAAGAAGGCCGCCGGCAAGGCGCCCTCCAAGGCCAAGGGTGCGGCGGGCGAGGAAACGCCCGGCGAAGCGGAAGGCAGTGATTCCTAAAGACTTGCCGGTGTAGACGGGTCCCGACGACGGTACGGCAGACGATCAGGCGGAGTTCCATGAGCTACGGACACCAGACAATGAGCAATCTGATCCCCATGGTGGTCGAGCAGACCAATCGGGGCGAGCGGGCCTATGACATCTTCTCCCGCCTGCTGAAGGAGCGGATCATCTTCCTGACCGGCCCGATCAACGACGGCGTGGCCAGCCTGATCTGTGCCCAGCTGCTCTACCTTGAGTCGGAAAACCCCAAGAAGGACATCGCCTTCTACATCAACTCGCCGGGCGGGGTGGTCTCCTCCGGCCTGGCGATCTATGACACCATGCAGTACGTGCGCCCGGAGGTCTCGACGGTCTGCGTCGGCATGGCGGCCTCGGCCGGCTCGCTGCTGCTGATGACCGGCGCCAAGGGCAAGCGCTTCGCCCTGCCCAACGCCAAGGTCATGGTGCACCAGCCCTCCGGCGGCTTCCAGGGCCAGGCCTCCGACATCGAGATCCATGCCCGGGAGATCCTGGCGACCCGGGCCAGGCTTAACGAGATTTACGCAAAGCACACCGGCCAGCCGATCAAGGTGATCGAGGACGCCATGGAGCGCGACCGCTTCCTGTCGGCAGAGGAGGCCAAGCAGTTCGGCCTCATTGACGGCGTGGTAGAGCGGCACGAGATCGTGGCCGACGAGGTCTCGGGCGGCAAAACGAACGGCGGCAAGGATGTTTAAGGCCAGGAATCGGGCGGCTGGACGGCGTTAACAAATTATTGATGGCTAGCGCCTAGGATTTCTTAAAAGAGCGGCAAATCGAGCCGCCGGAAAGCGGCTTTTCGGTAAATTTGCTTAATGGGAAGCCGATTTTTCTCATTGTATGGCGGTGGCGCGTCTGTCTAACATGACCGCCAGATTCGGAGTTCGAAACGGAACGACATGACCAAGTCGAGCGGCGGCGACTCCAAGAACACCCTTTACTGCTCTTTCTGCGGCAAGAGCCAGCACGAGGTTCGCAAGCTCATTGCCGGCCCGACAGTATTCATCTGTGATGAATGCGTCGAGCTGTGCATGGACATCATTCGCGAAGAGCACAAGACCACGCTGGTCAAGTCTCGGGACGGCGTGCCCACGCCGCGCGACATCTGCACCGTCCTTGACGACTACGTGATCGGCCAGGACCATGCCAAGCGGGTGCTCTCGGTCGCCGTCCACAACCACTACAAGAGATTGGCCCATAGCGCCAAGAACAACGACGTCGAGTTGGCCAAGTCGAATATCCTGCTGATCGGCCCGACCGGCTGCGGCAAGACCCTGCTGGCCCAGACGCTGGCCCGCATCCTCGACGTGCCCTTCACCATGGCCGATGCCACGACGCTGACCGAGGCCGGCTACGTGGGCGAGGACGTCGAGAACATCATCCTTAAGCTGCTGCAGTCGGCCGACTACAACGTCGAGCGGGCGCAGCGCGGCATCGTCTACATCGACGAGGTCGACAAGATCAGCCGCAAGTCGGACAACCCCTCGATCACCCGCGACGTGTCGGGCGAGGGCGTCCAGCAGGCCCTGCTCAAGATCATGGAGGGGACCATCGCTTCGGTCCCGCCCCAGGGCGGCCGCAAGCATCCGCAGCAGGAGTTCCTGCAGGTCGACACCACCAACATCCTGTTCATCTGCGGCGGCGCCTTCTCCGGGCTGGAGAAGATCATCTCGCAGCGCGACCAGGGCTCCTCGATCGGCTTCGGCGCCAAGGTGCGCGGGCCCGACGAGCGGGGGACCGGCGAGATCCTGAAGGACGTCGAGCCCGAGGACCTGCTGAAGTACGGCCTGATCCCCGAGTTCGTCGGCCGCCTGCCGGTGGTCGCCACCCTGCAGGACCTGGACGAGCCGGCCCTGATCGAGATCCTGACCAAGCCGAAGAACGCCCTGGTCAAGCAGTACCAGCGGCTGTTCGAGATGGAGGATGTCGCCCTCGAGTTCACCGAGGACGCCCTGGTCGCGATCGCCCAGAAGGCCATAGCCCGCAAGACCGGTGCGCGCTGCCTTCGCTCGATCATGGAAAGCATCCTGCTCGAGCCCATGTTCGACCTGCCGGGGCTGGAAGGCGTCGAGGAGATCGTGATCAATCGCGAGGTAGTGGAGGAGGGGCAGGCCCGACCGCTCTATATCTACACTGACCGCCGCGAAGATGTCGGCTCAAGCGCCTGACGCGCCGTGTCCCGCGCGGCTACTTGACGAGTGGCGGCGAGCCTCCAATTTCCTGAGTTGAATGCCGTCTCCTTCGGGGCGGGCGGGCGGTTTTCCTAGTCCAGGCGCTGGCCCGGCGCCGCTTACTGTAAAGAGCGCAGATGCTAGAGATCTCGCAAGGTAACCTTTATCCCGTTCTGCCGTTGCGCGACATTGTGGTCTTTCCACATATGATTGTGCCGCTCTTCGTCGGTCGCGAGAAGTCCGTCCGGGCGCTCGAGGACGTGATGAAGGACGACAAGCAGATCCTGCTGGTGACGCAGAAGAACGCGGCGCAGGACGAGCCGACCCCGGCCGACATCTACTCGGTCGGCACGGTGGGCACGGTGCTGCAGCTGCTCAAGCTGCCCGACGGTACGGTCAAGGTGCTGGTCGAGGGCGGCCAGCGGGCGCGCATCCTGAAGTTCTCGGAGAACACCGAGTTCTTCCAGGCCTATGCCGAGGTCTCGCAGGACCGGCCGGGTGACGAGCGCGAGCTCGACGCGCTGGCCCGCACGGTGGTCTCGCAGTTCGAGCAGTACATCAAGCTCAACAAGAAGATCCCGCCCGAGGTCCTGGTCTCGATCAACCAGATCGACGACCCCAGCAAGCTGGCCGACACGGTCGCCTCGCACCTCTCGCTCAAGATCGCCGAGAAGCAGGAGCTGCTCGAGGCCGAGACGGTGAGCCAGCGCCTGGAGAAGGTCTATGGCTTCATGGAGGGCGAGATCGGCGTCCTGCAGGTGGAGAAGCGCATCCGCAACCGCGTCAAGCGGCAGATGGAGAAGACCCAGCGCGAGTACTACCTGAACGAACAGCTCAAGGCGATCCAGAAGGAGCTCGGCGAGAGCGAGGACGGGCGTGACGAGATCGCCGAGATCGAGGAGCGCATCGCCAACACCAAGCTGAGCAAGGAAGCGCGCGAGAAGGCCACGACGGAGGTCAAGAAGCTGCGCTCGATGAGCCCCATGTCGGCCGAGGCCACGGTGGTGCGCAACTACCTCGACTGGATGCTCAGCATTCCGTGGAAGAAGCGCAGCAAGGTCAAGAAGGACATTCGCCACGCCCAGAAGGTGCTCGACGCCGATCACTACGGGCTTGAGAAGATCAAGGAGCGGATCCTCGAGTACCTCGCCGTGCAGCAGCGCATGAAGAAGGTCAAGGGACCGATCCTCTGCCTGGTCGGCCCTCCGGGCGTCGGCAAGACCTCGCTCGGCCAGTCGATCGCGCGTGCCACGGGGCGCAACTTCGTGCGCATGAGCCTGGGCGGCGTGCGCGACGAGGCGGAGATCCGCGGCC
>JBHJOF010000189.1:0-22364 GCA_050330055.1 Kiloniellales bacterium | reverse complement strand
CCCTCACTCCGCCGCCTGCTTCTGCGGCGCGGGGGTGACGCGGGCGGCGCAGAACTTGAACTCGGGGATCTTGCCATAGGGGTCGAGCTGCGGGTTGGTCAGGATGTTGGCCGCCGCCTCGGTGAAGCAGAAGGGGATGAAGACCATGCCCTCGGGCACGTCGCGGTCGAGCCGCGCCGTCAGCGTGATGGTGCCGCGCCGCGTCTCCACCGTGACCTCCTCGCCCGGCGCCACACCGAGCCGATCCAGCTCCTTCGGTGACAGGCTGGCGACCGCAGTCGGCTCCAGGCCGTCGAGCGTGCTGGCGCGCCTGGTCATGGCGCCGGTGTGCCAGTGCTCGAGCAGGCGCCCGGTGGTCAGCACCATCGGATAGCTGTCGTCGGGCAGCTCGTCGGGCGGCACAACGTCGGCCGGCACCACGCGCGCGCGGCCGCTCTTGGTCGGGAAGCCCTCGGCGAAGATGATCTCGTTGCCCGGCTTGTCCGGCGCGTCGACCGGATAGGTCACCGAGTCCTCGCGCTCCAGGCGCTCCCAGGTGATGTTGGCGAGCGAGGGCATGACCCGGGCCATCTCGGCGAAGACGTCCTTGGGGTGCGTGTAGTGCCAGTCGAGCCCGATGCGCCGGGCGATCTCCTGCACCAGCTCCCAGTCCTGGCGCGCCTGGCCGGGCAGCGGCACCACGGGGCGGGCGGGCTGCACCTGCCGGTTGGTGTTGGTGAAGGTGCCGGTCTTCTCCGCCTTGGCCGAGGCCGGCAGCACCACGTCGGCCTGCCAGGCGGTCTCGGTCAGGAACAGGTCCTGCACCACCAGGTGCTCGAGCGAGGCCAGCGCCTTGCGCGCGTGGTGCTGGTCCGGGTCGGACATGGCCGGGTTCTCGCCCATGATGTACATGGCCTTGATCTGGCCGTCGAGGATCGCGTCGACGATCTCGACCACGGTCAGGCCCTTCTTGGGATCGAGCTGGCGGCCCCAGAAGTCCTCGAACTCGCCGCGTATCGCCGGGTCCTCGACCGAGCGGTAGTCGGGGAAGACCATGGGGATCAGGCCGGCGTCCGAGGCGCCCTGCACGTTGTTCTGGCCGCGCAGCGGATGCAGGCCGGTGCCGGGGCGGCCGACCTGGCCGGTGATCATGGCGAGCGCGATCAGGCAGCGCGCGTTGTCGGTGCCGTGCACGTGCTGCGAGATGCCCATGCCCCAGAAGATGATCGAGGCCTCGGACTTGGCGTAGGTGCGGGCGACGTCGCGGATGGTCGCCGCCTCGACGCCGCAGACCGGCGCCATCTTCTCGGGCGAGAAATCCTTGACCTTGGCCTTGAGCTCCTCGAAGCCGTCGACTTTGGCCTGTACGTACTGCTCGTCGTAGAGGTTCTCCTCGATGATGGTGTGCAGCATGGCGTTCAAGAGCGCCACGTCCATGCCGGGCTTGAACTGCAGCATGTGCTTGGCGTAGCGCGACAGCGCCTGGCGCCGCGGGTCCATGACGATTAGCGTCTTGCCGGCCTTGGCCGCCTGCTTCAGGAAGGTGGCGGCGACCGGGTGGTTCTGCGCCGGCCGCGCGCCGATCACGATGATGCAGTCGGCGTCGGCCGCGGCGGTGAAGGGCGCGGTCACCGCGCCGGAGTTGATGCCCTCCATCAGCGCGGCGACCGAGGAGGCGTGGCAGAGCCGCGTGCAGTGGTCGACGTTGTTGGTGCCGAAGCCCTGGCGCACCAGCTTCTGGAATAGGTAGGCCTCCTCGTTCGAGCCCTTGGCCGAGCCGAAGCCGGCGAGGGCAGGCGAGCCCCCACCCTGATCAACGGGGCGATCGAGCACCTTCTTGAGCCCGCTCGCCGCCAGGTCGAGCGCTTCCTCCCAGCTCGCCTCGCGGAAGTGCGTGAAGGGATTGCTCGGGTCGAGCTTCAGGTCGGCGCCCTTGGGCGCGTCCGGCTTGCGGATCAGCGGCACGGTCAGGCGCTGCGGATGCGAGATGTAGTCGTAGCCGAAGCGGCCCTTGACGCAGAGCCGCTGCTCGTTGGCCGGCCCGTCGCGGCCATCGATCTGGATGATCTTGTCGTCCTTGACGTAGGCGCGGGTCTGGCAGCCGACGCCGCAGTAGGGGCAGAGCGTGTCGACGTGACGGTCCGGAAATTCCGTGCGCACGCCTTTCTCGTCGAGCAGGCTCGCCTCCATCAGCGCGCCGGTCGGGCAGGCCTGCACGCACTCGCCGCAGGCGACGCAGGTGCTGTCGCCCATCGGCTGGTCGAAGTCGAACACGACCTTGGCGCCGTGGCCGCGGTAGGCCATGCCGATCACGTCGTTGACCTGGACCTCGCGGCAGGCGCGCACACAGAGGTTGCAGTGGATGCAGGCATCGAGATTGACCCGCATCGCCGGATGGCTGGCGTCCTGCGTGATCTTCTCGCGCTCGGGGAAGCGGCTTTCCTCGACGCCGATGCTCTCGGCCCAGGTCCAGAACCTGCTCTCGGGGTCGTGCGACCGGCTGCGCTCCGGCTGGTCGGCGACCAGCAGCTCGAAGACCAGCTCGCGCGACTTGCTGGCCCGCTCCGAGGCGCTGCGCACCACCATGCCCGGCGTCGGCTTGCGGATGCAGGAGGCGGCCAGCACGCGCTCGCCCTCGATCTCGACCATGCAGGCGCGGCAGTTGCCGTCGGCCCGGTAGCCCGGCTCCGGCTGCCAGCAGAGGTGCGGGATCTCCACGCCCTGGCGCTGCGCCACCTGCCAGATGGTCTCGCCCGGCGCGGCCTGGGCCTCCTGGTCGTTCAAGGTGAAGCGGATCGCCTCGCTCATGCTCTGCTCCCGAATCCTCGCAGCCCCAAACTTAGTAAGCCGAAACCTGGTAGCCCAACTCTGAGCGACGCAATTTTTCGCAGGCTCGCCGCCACGTTGCCCAAGCGATTGGTATACCATATGCCAGATGGTATCTCAATCACTTTCGCGACGACTTTCAAAGACTTAACCCTGAAGATCCTGCGGGAAATATTTCAACACCGAGGTCAGGGGGTTGGGGGCCGCCTGGCCCAGGCCGCAGATCGAGGCGTCGCGCATGACGCGCGACAGCTCCTCCAGCAGCGGCACATCCCAGGTGGGCTGGGACATCAGCTTGACGGCCTTCTCGGTGCCGACGCGGCAGGGCGTGCACTGGCCGCAGCTCTCGTCCTCGAAGAAGCGCATCAGGTTGAGCGCCACCGCCTTCATATCGTCCTTGTCGGACAGGATGACAACCGCATGGGAGCCGACAAGGCAGCCGTGCGGCTCCAGCTTGCCGAAGTCAAGCGGCAGGTCGTCCATGGCGGCCGGCAGGATGCCGCCGGAGGCACCGCCGGGCAGATAGCCCTTGAATGTATGGCCCTCGGCCATGCCGCCGCAGAAGTCGTCGATCAGGGCCCGCACGGTGATGCCGGCCGGCGCCAGCTTAACGCCCGGCTCCTTCACGCGGCCGGAGACCGAGTAGCTGCGCAGGCCCTGGCCGCCGTTGACGCCCTGCTCGGCGAACCAGTCGGCGCCCTTTTCGAGGATGGCCGGTACCCAGTAGAGCGTCTCGACGTTGTTGACCAGGGTCGGGCGATCGAAGACGCCGACCTGCGCGACGTAGGGCGGGCGGTGGCGCGGCAGGCCGCGCTTGCCTTCGATCGATTCGATCATCGCCGATTCTTCGCCGCAGATGTAGGCGCCGGCGCCGCGGCGCAGGTGCAGCGCCGTGTGCTTGGCGAGCCCTGCCGCCTGCAGCGCCGCGATCTCCTTCAGCAGCACCTCGCGCACGCCGGGGTACTCGTCGCGCAGATAGATGTAGACCGCCTCGGCCTCGACCGCCCAGGCGGCGATCAGCACGCCTTCGAGGAACTGCTGCGGCGCGTGTTCCAGGTAGTGCCGGTCCTTGAAGGTGCCGGGCTCGCCCTCGTCGGCGTTGACCGCCACCAGGCGCGGCCCCCGCTCGGCGCGCACCAGCGACCACTTGCGTCCGGTCGGGAAGCCGGCGCCGCCCAGCCCGCGCAGGCCGCCGTCGCTCAGCGTGGCGATCACCTGCTCGACGCTGCGCTTGCCGGCGAGGCAATCCTCGAGCACCTGGTAGCCGCCGCGCGCGCGATAGGCCGTCAGATCCTCGTAGGGCGGAATCTCAGGATGCAGGTGCCCCGACTGGATGGTCTCGAGAACGCTGTCGACCGTCGCCGGTGCCAGGTGACGATGTCCGACCTCGACCACCGGCGCACAGTCGCAGCGTCCCATGCAGGGCGCGCGCAGCACCCGGACGTCGGCGCCCACCACCGGCCGCAGGTCGGCCAGCAGCTGTTCGGCGCCGTAGAGCGCGCAGGTGATGCTGTCGCAGACCCGCACCGTGATCGGCGCCGGCTCGGGCTCGCCGTCCAGCACGATGTCGAAGTGGGCGTAGAAGGACGCGACCTCGTAGACCTCGGCCATGGGCAGCTCGAGCTCGGCCGCCAGCGCCTGCAGGTGGCGCGCCCGCAGGCAGCCCTCGCGGTCCTGGATCGCGTGCAGGTACTCGATCAGCAGGTCGCGGCGGCGGTCGCCCTTGCCAAGTATTGCCTGGACCTCGCGCTGCGCCTCGGGCTCGAGCTGGCGCCCCTTGCCGAAGGCCGGCGAGGCGCGCCGGCCGGACCCCGGCGCGATGCGGCGCCCCGGCTTTCCTCCGAATTCCCCGTTTGGCATGCTGCGGTCTCTCCCTTCCCGAGCCACTCTCGCGTCCTTTTTTAGTCGCATGACGCTTGTTGTGGCTATCAAATCCCGATAGGACTGCGTCCCTAGCGTCGAGCCCCCTAAGCTCAAGCCCGGGGCTCAGGCATTCTGGTCGTCGACGATATGCAGTGTGATTTTTCCGCCGTTGATCAAGACTTTGCCCGCGTGCTCGAAGTTCACCGTGATGCGATCGCCGACGACGGACTGGACCTGGCCGATGCCCCAGTCCGGCTCCGCCGGATGCTCGACCAGCATGCCGGGCACGAGTTGTTGGGCCATTAAGATACCTTTAAGTCTATCTGCTAGTCTGGACGGCCTGGTTTGCCTCGACCGTGTATAGGAAATATGGCCCCCACTGGAAAGGCCCGCTGGATAAGCCCATCGGATGGACCGGCAGAGCGGCGTGGGGTCACGCGGGACGGGAGCTTTAGCCGACGCGCCGATTGATTGAGGGAACCGAATGCAAATTGATCTAAGGGTTACGGAGCTGCTGGCATCGCGCCTGTGTCACGACCTGGTGGGGCCGATCGGGGCCGTGAGCAACGGCCTCGAGCTGATGGCCGACGAGTCCTTCGGCATGGCGGACGATGCCCTGGCCCTGGCCAGCAACTCGGCCGGCCAGGCAACCCATTTACTGCAGTTCTACCGCCTCGCCTACGGCATGGCCGGCAACCGGCAGGGCAGCGACCTCAAGCCGCTGCGCGAGCTGGCGGCGAACTTCCTGGCCCACAGCAAGGCCAAGCTGGACTGGCCGGCGGACGCCATGCCCTCGGACCTGCCGGACGGCATCGGCAAGCTGATCCTCAACATGATCGCTCTCGCCCTCGAGGCCCTGCCGCGCGGCGGCACCATCGGCGTTGCCGTGACGTCGGTGCCCGGCGGCGCCGAGATCGAGATCAAGGCGGTCGGCGCCGACGCGGGCCTGCGGCCGGAAAGCCAGGCGGCGCTTTCGCCCCAGGTCCGGATCGATGAGCTGACGCCGCGCAACGTGCATGGCTACTTCACCCGCCTGATCGCCGAGAATCTCGGCGCCAGCCTGCTGGTCGAGCCGGCCGGTCCCGGCTACCTGCGCCTGATTTCCAGCCGCATAGGCTAGGCCGCGCCCCAAGCGCCGCGCTGCCCTCGGCCCGGGCTTGGTGACCCGGCTCGCCGGATCGTGACCTAGGCGGATCCGCTGGTCTGGCCCTTCCACCATTGACAGGCGCGAATGCATTCCATTATCAATGAGAATGATTTTCAATCGTGGCGGCCCGCCAGGGCTGCCTTATCCTGGGGAGCGAAAGAGTCATGCGTAGGCTATGGGGCGGTTTGGCCGCCATGGTTCTGCTGGCCTCGGCCGCGCCGCTGGCGGCAGCAGAGCTCAATCTCTATTCCGAGCGTCACTACCAGACCGACGAGCAGCTCTACAGCGGCTTCACCGAGGCGACCGGCATCACCATCAACCGCATCGAGGGCAAGGCCGACGAGCTGATCCAGCGGATCACGGCCGAGGGCGCGAACAGTCCCGCCGACGTGCTGATCACGGTCGATGTCGGCCGCTTGTGGCGCGCCGATGAGGCCGGGCTGTTCCAGCCGATCGAGTCCAAGACGCTGGAGACCGCTGTTCCGGCCAGCCTGCGCCATCCCGACGGGCACTGGTTCGGCTTCTCGAAGCGCGCGCGCCTGATCTACTACAACAAGGACACGGTACAGCCCGGCGAGATCAAGGACTACGAGGACCTGGCCGATCCCAAGTGGAAGGGCAAGGTCTGCATCCGCTCCGGCTCGAATATCTACAACCTGTCGCTGCTCGGCTCGTTGATTGCAGTGCACGGCGAGGAGGGCGCGACCGACTGGGCCAAGGGCGTGGTCGCCAACTTCGCGCGCGATCCGCAGGGCGGCGACACCGACCAGATCAAGGCTGTGGCGGCCGGCGAATGCGCGCTGGCGGTGGCGAACAGCTACTACTTCGCGCGCCTGCTGGCCAATCCGGAGGAGAAGGCGGTCACCGACAAGATCGGCTGGGTCTTTCCCAACCAGGACAACCGCGGTACGCACGTGAACATCTCCGGCGCCGGCGTGCTGGCCCATGCGCCCAACAAGGAAGAGGCGGTGAAGTTCCTCGAGTTCCTCGCAAGCGAGGACGCGCAGCGCTACTTCGCCGACGGCAACAACGAGTATCCCGTCGTCGAAGGTGTTGCGGCCAACAGCACGGTGCAGCAGCTCGGCGACTTCAAGGCCGACGAGATCAACGTCGCGAGCTATGGCGAGAACCAGCCGCTGGCGCAGAAGATCTTCGACCGCGCCGGTTGGAAGTAGTCGTCGCGAATGTCCCTCGCGAGAGGCCCGGGCCGCCGCTGGCGCCCGGGCCTTTTGCTTTCTCGCACCGGCACGCGGAGCCCCTTATTCACCCTCACCCTCCCATCGCTTGCGCGATGGGCCCCTCCCTCTCCCCTCAAGGGAGAGGGGAAAAACTACGCGTGGTCAATAACTTACCCTCTCCCTTGAGGGGAGAGGGAGGGGCCCGCGCGCGTCAGCGCGTGGGAGGGTGAGGGTGGGAAAAAGTCAATCGCGCAGGTGATGAAGGCGTGACGGGCGCACCTTGGCCAAGCTGGACGAAGTGGGTTTAGCTCTCCCTCCGCCCGGGCCGGGCGCGGGCGATGGCGCGTGACAGCAGGATCAGCGGCAGGATGCCGACCGCTACGATGGTGAGCGCCGAAGTCGAGGCCTCGGTCAGGCGCTCGTCCGAGGCCAGGTTGTAGGCCTGCACCGCCAGAGTGTCGAAGTTGAAGGGCCGCATCACCAGGGTCGCCGGCAGCTCCTTCATGACGTCGACGAAGACCAGCAGGCCCGCGGTCATGAGGCTTCCCCACATGATCGGCGCGTGGACCCGCACGAGGGTGCCGCCCGGGCTGTGGCCCAGGTTGCGCGCGGCGTCGTCCATCGAAGGCCTGATCTTGCCCAGGCTGGCCTCGACCGTGTGGAGCGACACGGCGAGGAAGCGCACCAGATAGGCGAAGACCAGGGCCGCCATGGTGCCGGTCAGCAGCAGGCCGGTGGAAACGCCGAGCGCCTCGCGCGCCCAGGCGTCGACCGCGTTGTCCAGCCGGGCGAAGGGGATCAGCACGCCGACCGCGATCACCGTGCCGGGCACCGCATAGCCCATGGCCGCGACCCGGTTGGCCGCCAGCGCCAGACGGTTGGGCGACAGGCGGACGCTGTAGGCCATCAGCAGGGCAAGCGCCACCGCCAGGACCGCCGCCACGCTCGCCAGGGTGAAGGAGTTGAGCGCCAGGCGCAGGAAGCGCGGCCCGAACTGGGCGTCGCCGGCCGCGAGCGACATCTTGAGCAGGATGGCGGCCGGCAGCAGGAAGCCGAGCAGCAGGGGCAGGCCGCAGGCCGCCATCGCCAGGGCGGCCCGCAGCCCGCGCAGTTGGTAGCCGGGCAGTACCTGATAGCGGCTCGTGGTGTGGTGATAGCGGCCGAGCCCGCGACTCACCCGCTCCAGCAGCAGCACCAGGAACACGAAGCCGAGCAGCAGCGAGGCGAGCTGGGCGGCTGCCACGCGGTCGCCCAGCGAGAACCAGGCGCGGACGATGCCGGGGGTGAAGGTCGGCACGCCAAAGAACGAGACCGTGCCGTAGTCGGCCAGGGTCTCCATCAGGGCCAGCGCCACGCCGGCGGCGATCGCCGGCCGGGCCAAGGGCAGGGCGACCCGGTAGAAGCTGCCCCAGGCGCTGCAGCCCAGCGTGCGGCTGACCTCCAGGGCGCAGGCCGACTGCTCCAGGAAGGCCGCCCGGGCCAGCAGATAGACATAGGGATAGAGCACGAAGATCAGCATGGCGATGGCGCCGCCCAGCGAGCGGATCTGAGGGAACCAGTAGTCGTTCGCGCCCCAGCCGGTCAGCGCGCGCAGTGTGCTCTGTACAGGCCCGACGAACTGCAGAAAATCGGTATAGGTGTAGGCCATGACGTAGGCCGGGACGGCGAGCGGCAGGATCAGCGCCCATTCGAACAGGCGCTGGCCGGGAAAGCGGCAGAGCGTCACCAGCCAGGCCGTGCCGGTGCCAATCACCAGCACGCCGAGACCGACGCCACCGGCCAGCCACAGGGTGTTGGCGATGTAGCCAGGCAGGACCGTCGCGGCCAGATGGCTCCAGGTGCCGCTGCCGGGCGCCAGCAGGTTGGCCAGTACGCTCAGCACCGGGACCGTGAAGAGGGCGGCGATCGCCAGCGCCACCCAGGTTAACACGCCGGCCCGCGGCCGGGCCTGGCCGCGCAGTCGCGCCTCCCGCCCGGGCTCCGGCGCCGGCCAGGCTGTCAGCGTTTCTTGGCTGGAGAGGCTGCTCACGAGCTGCCGGCCATCCCTTTTCAACCCTTTCCTGCCCTCCGGCGGCGGGCGGCCTGTCGGGCCCGGACGGGTCGCGCGGCCACCGTCCCGCTGGGAGGTGAAACTGCGATGCAATCGCACTTGCCGGCCCGGCGCAAGTCCCCTTTTCGGATCCTCTTCATCCCTTGCTGTCGGGCCTTTGCCGTCGTCCCTGCCAATTGCCTAGGACACACGGGGTAACCGCTTCTTAATGACTTTCTGCGACTTTTTCCGTTGCCGTGCCGGGGCTTGGTTAATCACGTGACACTTGAGACAAAGCCCGCAGTCCTGCGCAAATCGTGGAACCGACCCCATGGATGAATTACTTAGTGAATTCTTGACGGAGACCAACGAGAGCCTTGGTGTTCTTGACGTCGAGCTCGTCAAGCTCGAGCAGAATCCGAACGATCCGGAGCTGCTCGGCAACATCTTCCGGCTCATGCACACCATCAAGGGCACCTGCGGGTTCCTCGGGCTGCCGCGCCTCGAATCGGTTGCCCATGCCGGCGAGAACGTGCTCGGCAAGGTGCGCGACGGCGATCTCGAGGCGAGCTCCGAAGCGGTGTCGCTGATCCTGGAGTGCCTCGACCGCATCCGCGAGATTCTGGGTATCCTCGAGCAGACCGAAAGCGAGCCGGAAGGCGACGACAGCAGCCTGATCGAGCGCCTCAACGCGCTCGCCGACGGCGGCGCGGCCCCGGCACCCGAGGCGGCGGCCGAGGCTGTGAATGCCGAGGCGCCGGTCGAGGAGATCGAGATCGCGTCGGCGGCCTCTGGTGACGCCGCGGAGACCGCGGCAGCGCCGCAGGAGCCGGCCGCCGAGGTCAAGCTCGAGATGGAGGAGGTTGTGGCGGCTGCCGAGGCTGCGCCTCAGCCCGCTCCGGCTTCGGCGCAGGCCAAGCCGGCGGCGGCCAAGAAGCCTGCTGCAGCCGCAAAGGAGGCCGCGCCCGAGGCGCCGGCCGAGGCGCACCGCGAGTCCTCGGTCGCCAACCAGTCGATCCGGGTCAGCGTCGACGTGCTCGAGAACCTCATGACCATGGTCTCCGAGCTGGTCCTGACCCGCAACCAGCTGCTGCAGATCCTGCGCAGCCAGCGCGAGAGCGAGTTCGCGGCGCCGCTGCAGCAGCTCAACCACGTCGTCTCCGAGCTGCAGGACGGCGTCATGCAGACCCGCATGCAGCCGATCGGCAACGCCTGGGCCAAACTGCCGCGCATCATCCGCGACCTGTCGCACGAGCTGGGCAAGAAGATCGACCTGGTGATGAAGGGCGCCGAGACGGAGCTCGACCGCCAAGTCCTCGATCTGATCAAGGACCCGCTCACTCACATGGTGCGCAACTCCGCCGACCACGGCCTGGAGATGCCCGAGGACCGGGCCACCGCCGGCAAGAGCGAGACCGGTACGATCGTTCTGAACGCCTATCACGAGGGCGGCCACATCATCATCCAGATCTCGGACGACGGCAAAGGCCTGCCGATCGACAAGATCAAGCAGAAGGTGCTGCAGAACGGCTTGGCGAGCGAAGCCGAGCTCGAGACCATGAACGACCAGCAGATCCAGCAGTTCATCTTCAAGGCCGGCTTCTCGACCGCCGCCGCGGTGACCGCGGTGTCGGGCCGCGGCGTCGGCATGGACGTGGTGCGCACCAACATCGAAAAGATCGGCGGCACCATCGAGCTGAACTCGGTCGAGGGCAAGGGCACCCGTTTCACTATCAAGATCCCGCTGACCCTGGCCATCGTCTCGGCCCTGATCGTCGAGTGCGGCGGCGAGCGCTTCGCCATCCCGCAGCTTTCGGTGGTCGAGCTGGTGCGCGCCTCGGCCAACTCCGAGCACACCATCGAGCGAATCAACGACACGCCGGTGCTGCGTCTGCGCAACCGCCTGCTGCCGCTGGTCAACCTGCGCGAGCAGCTCCGCCTGGCGCCGCAGCAGGCGAAAGGTGAGGCGGGCGATCCGGAAGACGCGGCGACCAAGAAGAGCCTGCGCGACCAGGCCAAGGACGGCTTCATCGTCGTGGCCCAGGTCGGCACCTACAACTTCGGCATCATCGTCGACCGCGTCTTCGACACCGAGGAAATCGTGGTCAAGCCGGTGGCGCCGATCCTGCGCAACATCGCGCTGTTCTCCGGCAATACGATCCTCGGCGACGGCAGCGTGGTCATGATCCTCGATCCGAACGGCATCGCCGCCTCGACGGGCGAGATCAGCGTCACTGAGGGTAACGCCGACGCGACCACCGAGAAGCGTGCGGCGCAGGCCTCCGAGCGGGTCGCCATGCTGGTGTTCCGCGCCGTGGGCGCGGCGCCCAAGGCGGTGCCGCTCGCCCTGGTGGCGCGCCTGGAGGAGATCGACCTCACCCAGGTCGAGCAGTCCAACGGCCAGTCCGTGGTGCAGTACCGCGGCCAGCTCATGCCGCTGATCCAGATGGAAGGCGCCGAGCCGATCGGCAAGGAAGGCCGCCAGGCCGTCCTGGTCTTCGCCGACGCCGAGCGCAGCATGGGTCTGTTCGTCGACGAGATCGTCGACATCGTCGAGGAGAACCTCAACATCGAGCTCACCGCGGACCGCGAGGGCTACGTCGGCAGCGCCGTGGTCGACGGCAAGGCGACCGACATCATCGATGCCGGCTACTATCTGACCAAGGCCTTCAGAGACTGGTTCGGATCGGAGCGCAGCGCCCGCGACGGCGACAAGGAGAGTCGCATCCTGCTGGTCGACGACAGCCCCTTCTTCCGCAATCTGCTGTCGCCGCTGCTGTCGGTCGCCGGCTATCAGGTGGTGACCGCGGCAAGCGCCGGCGACGCCATGAAGCTCTGCGAGGCCGGCGAGGACTTCGACATCATCATCTCGGACATCGAGATGCCGGGCATGAACGGCTTCGAGTTCGCCGAGGCGGTCAGGAGCAGCTCGCGCTGGAGCAATACGCCGATCGTCGCGCTGTCGTCCCATGCTTCGCCCAAGGACCTGGCGCGCGGCCGCAACGCCGGCTTCCGGGACTATGTCGCGAAGTTCGACCGCGACGGCCTTCTCAACACATTGACCGAAACGCTTGCTGAGATGCGGGGTGCGGCATGAGCAAGAACAAGGACGAGTCAAAGGCGGCCCGCCAGGCCGCCGAGACTTATGGCGCGACCGAGGACTTCATTACCTTCAGCATTGCCGAGCAGCTGTTCGGACTGCCGGTGCTGAAGGTCCAGGACGTGCTTTCGACCCATCGAATCACGCGCATCCCTCTGGCGCCGCCGGAGATCGCCGGTTCCTTGAACCTGCGCGGACGCATCGTGACGGCGGTCGACGTGCGGCGTCGCGTCGGTCTGCCGCCGCGGACCGAGCAGGGCGACAACATGTCCATCGTGGTCGAGCACGAAGGCGACCTCTACAGCCTGCTCGTCGACTCGGTGGGCGAGGTGCTTGCGCTCGCCGAAACTGAGTTCGAGCGCAATCCGCCAACCCTGGACGCCCGTCTGCGCGAGTACTCGCACGGCATCTATCGGCTCAACGACGAGCTGCTGGTTGTCCTGAACGTGACCGCGCTGCTGAGCTACGGTCATTCTCAGGCAGCTTGAGGCAGCCCCTTGCAAAAGGCGACAGGCCCGACCTGATCGGCCAATGAGCCTTGGAGTACACCCATGAAGTCCTGCCTGATCGTCGACGACTCGAAGGTCGTTCGCATGGTGGCCCGCAAGATCCTCGAGGCGCTCAACTTTCGGATCGCCGAGGCGGAGGACGGCAAGCAGGCCCTTGAAGCCTGCAAGCGCGAGATGCCGGATGCAGTCCTGCTCGACTGGAATATGCCGGTAATGAGCGGCATCGAGTTCCTGCGCGACCTGCGGGCCTTGACGGACGTCACCCAGCCGATCGTCGTGTTCTGCACCACCGAGAATGACATGGCGCACATCCAGGAAGCGATCGGGGCCGGTGCGAACGAGTACATCATGAAGCCCTTCGATAGCGAGATTATCGAATCCAAGTTCTCGCAGGTCGGCCTCATCTGACGGCCGGCGCAGCGCAAAACAATCATCTGTCATGAGCTCTGAACAGCCATACCGCGTGATGGTGGTCGACGACTCCGCCGTCATACGCGGGCTCCTGACGCGTTCACTGGAGGCCGATCCGGCGATCAGCGTGGTCGCCTCGGCCCAGAACGGCGCGCACGCGGTTCAGGCCCTCGAGCGCAACAGCAAGGATATCGAGGTCGTCGTCCTCGACATCGAGATGCCCGTCATGGACGGTCTGACGGCGCTTCCCCTGCTGATCAAGGCCTTGCCGGGCATTCAGGTCATCATGGCCTCGACGCTGACGCGCAAGAACGCAGAGATCAGCCTGCGGGCGCTGCAGGCGGGTGCCGCGGACTATGTAACCAAGCCAAGCTCCAGCGGCGCGATCAATTCGGCCGACGACTTCAAGCGCGAGCTGACCGAGAAGGTCAAGGTGCTCGGGCAGGCGGCGCGGCGCAGCCGGCCGGCCCGGTCGCAGGCCGCTTCGGCGGCGCGGGCGGCCGCGGCACGGTCGGTCAAGCCGGCGCCTTACAGGAACGTGAAGATCGAGTTGCGGCGCGCGCCGATCCATCCGCCGACGGCCCTGGCGATCGGCAGCTCGACCGGCGGGCCCCAGGCCCTGCTGCACCTCCTGACCGACCTCGGCCAGGGCATTCGCCTGCCGATCTTCGTGACTCAACACATGCCGGCCACCTTCACGACGCTGCTGGCCGAACATATCGCGCGCGGCACGGCCTTCGGCTGCAGCGAGGGCAGTGACGGCGCGAGGGTGGCCGAGGGCCACATTCACCTGGCGCCCGGCGGCTATCACATGGTGGTCGAGGCCGGCGTGCCCAAACCGATCGTCCGGCTCAATCAGAACGCGCCGGAGAACTTCTGCCGGCCGGCAGTCGACCCGATGCTGCGCAGCCTGGCCAAGGTCTATGGCGCGGGGCTCCTGGTCGTGATTCTGACCGGCATGGGATCCGATGGCATGCGAGGCTGCCAGGCCGTGGTCGCGGCCGGCGGCTCCGTCATCGCACAGGATGAAGCGACGAGTGTTGTCTGGGGCATGCCTGGCGCAGTTGCAGCAGCGGGGCTCTGCACGGCGATATTGCCGCTTTCCGAGATTGCCCCTTACATCCGCAAGCTCTTGGTGAGGTCGGCGGCATGAACATCACTGATTTCGAATACATTGCCCGGCTCCTGAAGGAGCAGTCCGGCCTCATCCTCAGCAAGGACAAGGCCTACCTGCTCGAAAGCCGGCTCAATCCCGTTGCCCGCAAATGGGAGTTCAAGGGATTCGACGAGCTTGCGGCGGCCGTGCGCACCTCGCGCAACGACGACCTGGTGCGCGACATCACCGAGGCCATGACCACCAACGAGTCGTTCTTCTTCCGAGACAGCAAGCCGTTCGACCAGTTCCGCGATGTCGTGCTGCCGCAGCTGCTGGAGGCGCGCAAGGGCGCGCGCTCGATCCGCATCTGGAGCGCCGCCTGCTCGAGCGGGCAGGAGCCCTATTCGCTGGCCATGATCCTGAAGGAGCATGAGGCGAAGCTGCAGGGCTGGAAGATCGACATCGTGGCCACCGACCTGTCGAACGAGATCTTGGCCAAGGCCAGGGAAGGTCTCTATTCCCAGTTCGAGGTGCAGCGCGGCCTGCCGATCAACCTCCTGGTCAAGTACTTCAAGCAGGAGGGCGACCGCTGGCGCATCAGCGACGCCATCCGGCAGATGGTCAAGTACGAGTGCTTCAATTTACTGGAAAGCCCGTCTCGCCTCGGCAAGTTCGACGTGGTGTTCTGCCGCAACGTGCTGATCTACTTCGACCAGCCGACCAAGTCGATGATCCTCGACCGCATCGCCGGCCTGCTGACGCCTGACGGCTTCCTCTATCTGGGCGGCGCCGAGACCGTGCTCGGCTTGACCGAGCGCTTCCGCCTGGTGCCGGGCCAGCGCGGCCTCTATGGCCCAGCGCCGGCTGACAGTGCCGCGCCGGCCAAGGCCGTCGGCTGAGCGTGCTTCCTCCCCAGGGACTGTCCCGGAGCGCAGCGCAGGGGCCTGTCCCCGGACTGCTACCCGGCTGACCGGGGACAGTCCCCATTCGGGGACAGTCCCCTTTGTGGGGGCGCACAAAAGGCAACGGCCCGGCACAGAGGCCGGGCCGTATACCACGATAGACGAAGCTGTGAAGCGTACTTGCCTGTCTGAAGCTCCGGTGAGCCTAGCCGTGCGCGACCCGCTTGGTGGCGGTGCGGTCGCTCTCGTCGACCGGATCGCGCAGCACGTAGCCGCGGCCCCAGACGGTCTCGATGTAGTTCTCGCCGCCGGTGGCCGCGCTCAGCTTCTTGCGCAGCTTGCAGACGAAGACGTCGATGATCTTGAGCTCGGGCTCGTCCATGCCGCCGTAGAGGTGATTGAGGAACATCTCCTTGGTCAGCGTCGTGCCCTTGCGCAGCGAGAGCAGCTCGAGGATGCCGTATTCCTTGCCGGTCAGGTGCAGCGGCTGGCTGTCGACCTCCACGGTGCGGGTGTCGAGGTTCACCTTCAGCTTGCCGGTTTCGATGATCGAATCGGAATGACCCTTGGAGCGGCGTACGATCGCCTGGATGCGGGCGACCAGCTCGCGCTTGTCGAAGGGCTTGGTGAGATAGTCGTCGGCGCCGACGCCCAGGCCCTTGATCTTGTCGTCCAGGGCCGACAGGCCGGAAAGGATCAGGATCGGCGTGCGGACCCGGGCGGCGCGCAGGCGGCGCAGCACCTCGTAGCCGTCGATGTCCGGCAGCATCAGGTCCAGGACGATGATGTCGTAGTCGTAGAGCTTGCCGATCTCTAGCCCATCTTCGCCCATGTCCGTGGTGTCACAGACATATCCCTCGGACTTGAGCATCATCTCGATGCTCTGCGAAGTGGCGGAATCGTCCTCGACAAGGAGCACGCGCATGGATTCAAACCCCATTCTGGAAACGCGACGCGAAAGCTTACTTATTAACCATTTTGGGGAATGAGTGTTAACATTTCCTTAGCGCGACCATAGATTTGGCAAGGTTCCCCGATTCATCGATCCTTAAAGCCGCCGGCCGATACTGCGGTCGGGGATTGTCTCGAGGCTAGGCTTTTTTCCTCAGACGAATCAAGGCCTTATGTGGGGAGCCCTGTGGCTGTCGCGCTTCGTCATCTGATTACCGAACTGGGCCAGATCGCGGACTATCAGCTCTACGGCAGGGTTGCCGGAGTGCTCGGTCTGCTTGTCGAAGTCGCCGGGCTGGAACGTGTCCTTACAATCGGCGCCCGTTGCAATCTGGAGGCGAGAGGTGGTCGGAAGGTTCCCTGTGAAGTAATCGGCTTCCGCCAGGGCCGGGCCCTGCTGCTGCCCTTCGGCAAGCTGGAAGGAGTCGGCCTGGGTTGCCGCGCCGAGCTGGTCGGCGCCGAGGCGACGACTGTCCATCCGACGACGGCCTGGCTGGGCCGGGTCGTCAATGCCCTGGGCGAGCCGCTGGACGGCAAGGGGCCGCTGCCCATGGGTCAGGTCTCCTACCCCCTGCGCGCCTCCCCGCCGCCGGCCCACAACCGCCAGCGGGTCGGCGGCAAGATGGACCTGGGCGTGCGGGCGCTCAACAGCTTCCTGACCTGCTGCCGCGGCCAGCGCATGGGTATCTTCTCCGGCTCCGGGGTCGGCAAGTCGGTGCTGCTCTCCATGCTGGCCCGCTATACCGCCTCGGACGTCAACGTGATCGGGCTGATCGGCGAACGCGGCCGCGAGGTCCAGGAGTGGCTCGAGGACGACCTGGGGCCGGAGGGCCTGGCCCGCTCGGTGGTGGTGGTCGCCACCTCGGACGAGCCGCCGCTGATGCGGCGCCAGGCCGGCTATCTGACCATCGCCCTGGCCGAGTTCTTCCGCGACCAGGGCCGCGACGTGCTCTGCCTGATGGACTCGGTGACCCGCTTCGCCATGTCGATGCGCGAGATCGGTCTGGCCGCCGGCGAGCCGCCGACCAGCAAGGGCTACACCCCCTCGGTCTTCGCCGAGCTGCCGCAGCTCCTGGAGCGCGCCGGGCCCGGCGTCGAGGCCGGCTCGATCACCGGCCTCTTCACCGTGCTGGTCGAGGGCGACGATCACAACGAGCCGATCTCCGATGCCGTGCGCGGCATCCTCGACGGCCACATCGTGCTCGAGCGGGCGATCGCCGAGCGCAACCGCTTCCCGGCGATCAACGTGCTGCGCAGCGTCTCGCGCACCATGCCGGCCTGCAACAGCGCCGAGGAGACCGCCCTGGTGACCCGCGCCCGCGGCCTGCTCTCGACCTACGAGGACATGGCCGAGCTGATCCGCATCGGCGCCTACAAGAGCGGAAGCGACCGGGCGGTCGACGAGGCGATCCGCTATTACCCGCAGATCGAGGCCTTCCTCGGCCAGGACAAGGACGAGCGCAGCACCCTCGCCGAGGGCTATCAGGCCCTGGCCGGGCTGCTCGGCCTGCCGGCACCCGGCGCCGCCCCGTCCATGGACCAAGAGCCGGATCTGCAGGCGCCGACGGCGGGCCAGCGGGAGATCAAGCCGGTGATCAAGCGGACCGCGCCGCGCAAGGGCCGGGCTAGCGCCACATGAGCGCCCTCGACACCATGGTGCGGGTGCACCGCTGGATCCTCGACGAGAAGCGTCAGAAGCTGGCCGACATCGAGCGTTTCGTCGAGCGCATGCGCCACGACCTGGCGAAGCTCGACGAGAACCTGGCCAAGGAGCGCGAGATCGCCGACAAGTCGCCCGATGCGCGGCTTGCCTATTCCAGCTTCGTTGCCGCCGCGGTCGAGCGCCGGCGCCGCCTGCTGGGCTCGATCGAGAACCTGGAGCGCGAAGCCGACCAGGCGCGCGGCGAGGTCAACGAGGCCTTTCACGAGCTCAAGAAGTACGAAACGGCGCGCGAGAACGCCGAGGAGCGCGAGAGCAGGCAGCGGAAGAGGCGCGACCAGCTCGCCCTCGACGAGACCGGCGTCAGCCTCTACCGCCGCCGCAACGGCGCCGGGGAGACGGTGGGCTAGAGCGGCACGCGCGCAATCGGGCGCGCTACTTCCAGATCGGCTTGCCCAGGTTGATGTCGTCCTCGTCCGTGAGGGCCCCTGTGGCGCCGCCGATGGCGCCACCGATCAGGGCGCCGGTTACGGGCGCGCCCACCATGGCGCCGCCGATCGCACCACCGGCCGCGCCGATGCCGGCACCGCTCAGCCCGCGATCTCCGGTCGAGCTGCCGCAGCCGGCCAGCGCGAGCAGCGCCAGTGCCGCAAGACCTGTCCTAATCTCAATCGCCAACATCGGGCTACTCCATCGAGTTTCGCATAACGGAATGCGGTTACGAGGCTAACGGCTGGCGAAGCCGGCAGTTCCCACTGACCCTGCGAAACGAGATGGCGGGAGGCAGGGTATCGGGGAAGGGGACAGGCTGCACGCCGGTTTGCCGTCATGCCCCTCCGCCTGGGTGCCGTTGGAACGGTGAGGTCGATCCTGGCGGGAAACGAGAATTTGACTGCAGACATTCGCCCTTTCGCGCTAAGCTGACCGCAAGCAAACAAGAATTAATCCAATCAGGGAGAGGCGGCATGACCCCGGGGATGTTCGACTATCATCGTCCGCAGTCCGTTGCGGAGGCCGTGGCGCTGCTCGCCCGCTTCGGCGAGGACGGCAAGGTGCTGGCCGGCGGCCATAGCCTGGTGCCGATGATGAAGCTGCGTCTGGCCGAGCCGGCGCATCTGATCGACATCAACGGCATCGGCGGCCTGCGCGGGATTCGTGAAGAGGGTGGGCGCGAGGAGAGCGGCACGATCGTGATCGGCGCCGGCACGACCCAGGCCGAGGTGCTGGCCTCCGATCTGCTGCTCAAGAAGTGCCCGATCCTGCCGGAGGCCGCGGCGCAGATTGCCGATCCGCAGGTGCGCAACTGCGGCACCCTCGGCGGCAACTGCGCCAATGGCGACCCCGGCAACGACGATCCGGCGATCATGATGGCGCTCGATGCCAGCTACGCCCTGCAGAGCGAGGGCGGCGAGCGTCAGGTGGCGGCGCGCGACTTCTACCAGGGCATCTACACGACGGCTCTGGCAGAGAACGAGCTCCTGACCGAGATCCGCATCCCGATCCCGCAGCAGGGAACGGGCATGGCCTACAGGAAGATCAAGCGCAAGGTCGGTGACTACGCCATCGCCGCAGCGGCCGTAGTCCTGACGATGACGGATGGAAGGTGCAGCAACGCGGCCGTCGCGCTCACCAACGTGGGCGACACGGCGCTGCTGGCGCCGGCGGCCGCCGAGGCGCTCAAGGGCACGGCGGTGGACTCCGAAGCCATCGGCGCGGCGGTGGCGGCGGCGATGGCCGCGGTGAACCCGGTCGTGGACTTGCGCGGCAGCGTCGAGTACCGCACCGCCATGGCCGGCGAGATGACCTGCCGCGCCATTACGGAAGCCCTGAGGAGAGCCGGGGGGAGCTGAGCCATGTCGTCGCACAAGATCGCGCTCACCATCAACGGCAAGGCGGTCGAGGCCGAGGTGCCGGCGCGCCTGCTGCTGATCCATTTCCTGCGCGAGCAGCTCGACCTGCGGGGCCCGCACATCGGCTGCGAAACCAGCCACTGCGGCGCCTGCACGGTCGATCTCAACGGCCGATCGGTCAAGTCCTGCACCGTCTTCGCGGTGCAGGCCGACGGCGGCGAGCTGCTGACCGTCGAAGGGCTGGCCAACGGTGCCACGCTGCATCCGCTGCAGGAGGGCTTCTTCCAGTGCCACGGCCTGCAGTGCGGCTACTGCACGCCCGGCATGCTGACCCGGGCCTACCGGCTGCTGCAGGACAACCCGGACCCTAGCGAGGAAGAGATCCGCATGGGCATCTCGGGCAACCTCTGCCGCTGCACCGGCTATCAGAACATCGTCAAGGCGATCCGCTACGCCGCCGACAAGATCAACCAGGCCGAGGGAGGCGACTGATGCCCGACGCACAGGAAATGACCCTCGAACAACGCGAGGCGACCATCGGCGGCATCGGCACCGCCCGCAAGCGCAAGGAGGACGCGCGCTTCATCCGCGGCCAGGGCAACTACGTCGACGACATCAAGCTGCCCGGCATGCTGCACGGCGACTTCGTGCGCAGCCAGCACGCCCACGCGCTGATCAAGTCGATCGACACGTCGGCGGCGCTCAAGGTGCCCGGGGTGCTGGCCGTGGTCACGGCCAAGGACCTGGCGCCGCTCAAGCTGCACTGGATGCCGACCCTGGCCGGCGACATGGCGGCCGTGCTGGCCGACAAGAAGGTGCACTTCCAGCACCAGGAGATCGCCTTCGTGGTCGCGACCGACCGCTACGCGGCCATGGACGGCGTGCAGAAGGTCGAGGTCGAGTACGAGCCGCTGCCGCCGCTGATCGATGCCAAGCGGGCGCTCGACAAGGACGCGCCGGTGATCCGCGACGACGTGGCCGAGAACCCCGAGGTCGGGCAGGGGCCGCGCCACCACCCGAACCACATCTTCGAATGGCAGGTCGGCGACAAGGAGGCGACCGACGCGGCCTTCAAGGCGGCCGCCGTCACCATCAGCGAGGTCATCACCTACCCGCGCTGCCATCCCTCGCCGCTGGAGACCTGCGGCTGCGTCGCCGCGATGGACGCGACCAACGGCAAGCTCACCGTCTACGGCACCTTCCAGGCGCCGCACGTGGTGCGCACGGTGGTCTCGCTGATCACCGGCCTGGCCGAGAGCAAGATCCGCATCGTCTCGCCCGACATCGGCGGCGGCTTCGGCAACAAGGTCGGCGCCTATCCGGGCTACGTCTGCGCCGCGGCGGCTTCGATCGTCACCGGCCACCCGGTAAAGTGGATCGAGAGCCGGATCGACAACCTGTCGTCCACCGCCTTCGCCCGCGACTACCACATGACCGGCGAGCTGGCTGCCGACAAGGACGGCAAGATCCTGGCCGTGCGCGCCCACGTCATCGCCGACCACGGCGCCTTCAACACCCACGCCCAGCCGATGAAGTGGCCGGCGGGCCTGTTCAACATCGTGACCGGCAGCTACGACATCCCGGTCGGTCACGTGAAAGTCGACGGCGTCTACACCAACAAGGCGCCGGGCGGGGTGGCCTACCGCTGCTCATTCCGCGTCACCGAGGCCGCCTACCTGATCGAGCGGCTGGTCGACGTGCTGGCGCAGAAGACCGGCGTCGACAAGGCCGAGATCAGGCTGCGCAACTTCATCCAGCCGCAGCAGTTCCCCTACAAGTCCTGCCTCGGCTGGGAGTACGATTCCGGCGACTATCCGACCGCGCTCAAGAAGGTGCTGGAGGCGGTCGACTACGCGGGCCTGCGCCGCGAGCAGGCCGAGAAGCGCAAGCAGGGCGAGCTGATGGGCATCGGCGTCTCGACCTTCACCGAGATCGTCGGCGCCGGGCCGGTGCGCAACTGCGACATCGTCGGCCTCGGCATGTTCGATTCCTGCGAGATCAGGGTGCATCCGACCGGCAGCGTGATCGCCCGCCTCGGCACCAAGTCGCAAGGGCAGGGCCACGAGACCACCTTCGCCCAGATCATCGCCACCGAGCTCGGCATCCCCTCCGACGACATCACGGTCGAGGAGGGCGACACGGATACGGCACCCTACGGGCTCGGCACCTATGGCTCGCGCTCGACGCCGGTCGCGGGAGCGGCCACCGCGCGGGCCGCGCGCAAGATCAGGGAGAAGGCGCGCAAGATCGCCGCCCACGTGCTCGAGGTCAGCGAGCAGGACTTGGAGTGGGAGGTCGATCGTTTCCGGGTCGCCGGCTCCGACCTGGCGATCACCATGAAGGAGGTCGCCATGGCGGCCTACTCCAACGTGCCGCCGGGCCTGGAGCACGGCCTGGAGACGACCGACTACTACGACCCGCCGAACTTCACCTATCCCTTCGGCGCCTACGTCTGCGTAGTCGACATCGACCGCTTCACCGGCGACGTCAAGGTGCGCCGCTTCTACGCGCTCGACGACTGCGGCACGCGGATCAACCCCATGGTGATCGAGGGCCAGATCCACGGCGGCCTGACCGAGGCCTACGGCATCGCCATGGGCCAGGAGATCGTCTACGACGCCACCGGCAACGTGCTGGGCGCCAGCCTGATGGATTATTTCCTGCCGAGCGCGGTCGAGACGCCGGTCTGGGAAACCGACTTCACGGTGACACCCTGTCCGCACCACCCGATCGGCGCCAAGGGTATCGGCGAGTCGCCCAACGTCGGCGGCGTGCCGGCCTTCAGCAACGCCATCGTCGACGCCTTCGCCCACCTGGGTGTGACCCACATGCCGATGCCGCACACCCAGGCCAGCGTCTGGCG
>JBHJOF010000188.1:0-3318 GCA_050330055.1 Kiloniellales bacterium | reverse complement strand
CCCCGAGGAGCCCCCTAAGGAGCCCGGGGGCAGCGCCTGCCAGCGGCCGGCGATGGTTACCGCCAGGGCGCCACGCTCCAGCTCCAGGGCCAGCACCAGCCAGCCGGCCCGGCAGCCGTCGATCCCCAGCACCCTCGTCATGGACTTGGGGTCATGGACTTGGGGTCATGGGGGCCGTGCGGCAGCGGTCGAGGGCCAGGGATCGGGCTCATGGGCCGATCGCGGGCGCCGGTCACGGCCGAGACCGTCGCTTTCCCGAGCATCGCCATGGCTGGTTGTGGAATGAAGGGAAATTGCTCAGCGCGTTAACCATTTCTTAGGAGGATTCCTCTAGGTTTGCCCATGACGGTCGTCGGTTGGCGCCCCTTCTGGCCAGCCAGGCCGTTATCGGATGTTTATCCGTTCCTTGTAACGCCTCCCTGTAAACTTGCCGCCGGTTCTTACCGGCGGCTTTTGTTTTGGGGACCCGCCAACCGCTCCCAAGACTGCCTGCGAGCTGCTTTCGGCAGGCCTGGCCGGCTGTTAACGATTTCCCGGCTTGACCGCACACATGCTTCTCCTTACTGTTCGTGACGGCAAGTTGACAGGTTGAGGCGTTCAAAAAACAACGAAGGGCCCGAGGCCACACGAAAGTGGCGCGGGCCTTTCGGCATTTCGGGGCTAAGGCCCCGGTGCTAGGCCGTTCTGGTCCCCTCATGGCCCAATGTTGCGCTACCATCGGCCTGGCCGTCAGGCCGGCATTGAGCGGGCTTTTCCATTTCGTCTAGTCTCATCCGGCCCGCCTTGCGCCCAGCGGGCCGATGTCCTCAGCCTCGCCGGCCCAGGCGCGATTGGGGCGCCATCCCGAGGGAGTCCGCGGCCATGGCCGACCCGAAGTTCCTGAAGTTCGACACGCTCGCCCTGCATGCCGGCCAGCGGCCCGATCCGGTGACCGGCGCCCGCGCCCAGCCGATCTACCAGACCACCTCCTACGTCTTCCGCGACAGCGACCACGCCGCGGCGCTGTTCAACCTGGAGCGGGCCGGGCACATCTACTCGCGTATCTCGAACCCGACGGTCGCGGTGCTGGAGGAGCGCGTGGCCGCCCTCGACAAGGGCGTCGGCGCGCTGGCCACCGCCTCGGGCCACGCGGCGCTGCACCTGGCGATCGTCACCCTGATGGGGCAGGGCGGGCACATCGTCGCCTCGGCCTCGCTCTATGGCGGCTCGATCAACCTGCTGACTCACACCCTGCCGCGCTTCGGCATCACCACGACTTTCGTCAAGCCGCGCGACCTCGCCGGCTTCCAGGCGGCGATCCGGCCCGAGACGCGGCTGATCTTCGCCGAGACCATCGGCAATCCCGGCCTCGAGGTGCTCGACACCCCGGCGCTGGCCGAGATCGCGCATCAAGCCAAGCTGCCGCTGCTGGTCGACAACACCTTCGGCACGCCCTATCTCTGCCGGCCGGTCGAGCAGGGCGCCGACCTGGTGCTGCACTCGGCGACCAAGTGGCTCGGCGGCCACGGCATCGCGCTCGGCGGCGTGCTGGTCGACGGCGGCCGCTTCGACTGGGAGGCGAGCGGCCTGTTCCCGACCCTGACCGAGCCCTACGCCGGCTATCACGGCATCGACTTCGCCGAGGAGTTCGGGCCGCAGGCCTTCTCCATGCGGGCGCGCGCCGAGGGCCTGCGCGACTTCGGCGCCTGCATGAACCCGACCAACGCCTTCTACCTGCTGCAGGGCGTCGAGACGCTGCCGCTCAGGATGGAGCGCCACATGGCCAACACGGCGCGTGTGCTGGAGTTCCTGCTAGCGCACGAGGGAGTCGCCTGGGTGCTGCATCCGAGCCTGCCGGAGCATCCCGACCACGCGCTCGCCAAGCGCCTGCTGCCCAAGGGCGCCGGCTCGATCGTCAGCTTCGGCCTCGAGGGCGGCCGCGCGGCCGGCGCGCGGTTCATCGAGTCCTGCAGGCTCGCCTCGCACCTGGCCAACGTGGGCGACGCCAAGACCCTGGTGCTGCACCCGGCCAGCACCACGCACCAGCAGATGGACGCGGCGCAGCTCAAGACGGCCGGCGTCGGCGAGGACATGGTGCGCCTCTCCGTCGGCCTCGAGGACCCGGACGACATCATCGACGACCTGCGCCAGGCGATCCGCGCCGCGCAGAAGGCCTGAGCGGATCACGGCCGCATGAACCTCACGGTCGACGGCAAGGCGGTGCACGCCGCCACGGGCGGGCGCGACTTCGACGCAAAGCTGCCGGCCATCGTTTTCGTGCACGGCGCCGGCATGGATCACACGGTCTGGGCGCTGCAGGCGCGCTACTTCGCCCACCGCGGCCGCGGCGTTCTGGCGCTCGACCTGCCGGGCCACGGGCAGTCCGAAGGGCCGCCGCTGACCTCGATCGACGCCATCGCCGATTGGCTCGCGGCTCTGATCGCAGAGGCCGGATTGAAAAGCGCAGCGCTCGCCGGACATTCCATGGGCGCGCTGGCCGCGCTCGCCTGCGCCGCGCGCCACCCCAAGACGGTGCGCGCGCTCGCCCTGCTGGGCGTCGCGCCCAAAATGCCGGTGCATCCGGACCTGCTGGCCGCGGCCAAGGCGGACGACCACCGCGCCTTCGACCTGGTGACCGACTGGGGCCACGGCGCGGCAGCCCACCTGGGCCATCATCCGGCGCCGGGCCTCTGGCTCCTGGGCGGCGCCGAGGCACTGCTCGAGCGCTCTCCGCCCGGCGTGCTGCACAACGATCTCGCCGCCTGCAACGCCTACCAGGAGGCCGAGGCGGCGGCCGCCAAGGTGAAATGCCCGACCCTGCTGGTGCTCGGCGCCGACGACCGCATGACGCCGGCCAAGGCCGGCCGGAAGCTGGCCGCGATGATCGACGGCGCCAAGGTCGTCGTCATCCCCGAGGCCGGCCACATGATGATGAGCGAGGCCTCCGACGCCACGCTCGATGCCCTCAAGACCATTCTCTGAGAAAGCGATGACCGAAAAGACGCGCGCGGCGCGGGGCGACTTCCCGCACTTCCTCACCATCCCCACCCGCTGGATGGACAACGACATCTACGGCCACGTCAACAACGTCGTCTACTACTCGTACTTCGATACGGTGATCAACGAGTACCTGATCCGCGCCGGCGGGCTAGACATCCATCAGGCGACGGTGATCGGCGTCTGCGCCGAGTCCGCCTGCAAGTACTACGAGGGCCTGGCCTTTCCGGAGGCGATAGAGGCCGGCCTGCGCGTCGGCCATCTCGGCAATCGCGCGGTGCGCTACGAGATCGGCCTGTTCCGCGCCGGCGCCGAGAGCGTCGCCGCCGAGGGCCACTTCGT
>JBHJOF010000187.1:0-11992 GCA_050330055.1 Kiloniellales bacterium | reverse complement strand
CGACGTCGATGCCGAGGAAGAGTGCGCCGCCGCTCACCGTGAGTCCGCGGGCCGGTCCAGGGCTTCCAGCTTGGCGACCTTCGGGGCCGAGCGGCCGCCTTGGAACTCGTTGCGCAGGTAGATGTCGAGCAGCATGCAGGCGACCGAGGCTCCTGTGATCTGGGCACCGAAGGTGATGACCTGGGCGTTGTTCGAGGCGATCGCGCGTTCCGCCGTGTAGGGGTCCATGACGCAGACCGCGCGCACCCCCGGTACCTTGTTGGCGGCGATCGCCATGCCGGCGCCGGTGCCGCAGACCAGCACGCCGCGCTCGAAGTCGTGCCGCGCGACGCGGCGCGCCAGCTCGGCGCCGATGTCGGGATAGTCGATCGGCGTGCCGTCGTTGACGCCGATGTCGACAACCTGCACGCCCTGCCTCTCGAGATGGCCGCGCAGGGCGTTCTTCAGCTCCAGGCCCAGGTGGTCGCAGCCGATGCCCACGCTCCTGGCCTTGAGGTCCGCTCCGCTCATGTCCTCGTTATCCTATGCCGTCACGCGCTCTGCGCCATTGCGGCGCGCGCGCCCCCGGGCGTTTGGGGCGCCGGGCGCAGCCGCGTGAAGTCGATGTCGAAGGGCGCGCCGTCGCGGACCGCAGCGATCAGCGCCCGGGTGATGGGGTAGTCCTCCGGCACCAGGGTCCCGGCCCGGAACGCCGTCTCCAGCGCCGGGGCGAGGGCGAGGCCGGTGTCGACGCCCTCGACCGTCTCGCCGCAGAGCGGCCCGGCCAGCGCGTCGCGCAGGCTCATGCCCTGGCCGAGCAGCAGGCCGAGCCGGCTGTTGCGCCCGCCGCCGACCGTGACATAGAGGTCGCCCAGGCCGGCCAGATCGAAGGCGGTGGCCGGCTCGCCACCGAGCCAGGCGGTGAGCCCGGCCATCTCGCGCACTGCCTGATTGAAGGCGGCGGCGATCGGGTTCATCGCCCTGGGCTTGTGCGGCTGCGGGTTGGGCTCGGGATAGCGCGTAGCCATGGCGCTGACCGCTATGGTCAGCAAGTTCTTCAGCGCCGCGCAGATCTCGACTCCCGCCACGTCGCGGCTGGTCTCGATGCGGTAGTAGCTGGTCTGCATCAGTGCGCGGGCTCGATCCACGGCCGATTCGTCGTCGCAGGCATAGACCACGCAGCTCGGCTGCCGGTCGGCCAGCTCCTTGGCAATGCAGGGCCCGCCGACGCCGATCACCGGCATGGCCGGCAGGCCTTGCGCGATCAGGCCGCGCCCGATCACCTCGACGAAGCTCTGCAGGCCGTCGCCGAGCCGGCCGAGGCCCTTGGTCACCAGGGCGATCGGCTTGGGTCCGGTCAGGATCCGGCCCAGCTGCTCCAGGGCCCAGTCGACTCCCGGGCTCGAGACCCCGACGATTACCAGGTCAGCGTCTTCGGCGAGGCGCGGCGTCAGCTCGTCGAAGGCATAGGGCTCGACGCCGGCGGGCAGGGGAGCGTGCAGCTTGGGATGGGCCCCGCGGTCGGCCTTGAGTGCTGTGATGACGGCCTCGTCCAGATGGGTGCCGACCAGCTTGACGCGGTGGCCATTGTCGATTGCCGGGACCGCGAGCGCGCTGCCCATCACACCGGCACCGATGATCAGGATTGTAGCCATCAGCCGAGACGCCGCTCGCTCGCCTGGTCGAAGAGGTGCATCGAGGCGGGATCGACCGCCAGGGCGCAGCGGTCGCCGGGCTGGGCGCGAAAGCGGCCCTGCACGACGACGCGCAGCTCCTGGCCGTCGAGCTTGACGATGACGTGGGACTCTGCGCCCGTGGTCTCGACCAGGATGATCTCGGCGGGGATGCGGCTGCCACCACCCTGTCCGTCGGCGACGTCGATATCGACCGGCCGGATGCCGCAGACCACGGCTTGGCCGGGCGCCGCCGCGATTCCCTGGGGCAGCGGCAGAGTGACCGAGCCGAGGCGACAGACGGCGGCGCCGTCCTCGCCCTCGATCCGGCCTTTGAGGAAGTTGATCGAGGGGGAGCCGATGAAGTCGGCGACGAAGCAGTTGGCCGGCCGGTCGTAGATGGTCTCCGGCGAGCCAATCTGCTCGATGTTGCCGTCGCGCATGACCACGATGTCGTCGGCCATGGTCATGGCCTCGATCTGGTCGTGCGTCACGTAGATCGTCGTGGTCTGCAGCCGATTGTGCAGGCGGCGGATCTCGTAACGCATCTGGCCGCGCAGCTTGGCGTCCAGGTTCGACAAGGGCTCGTCGAACAGGAAGACCTGGGGATGGCGCACCAGGGCGCGGCCCATGGCGACGCGCTGGCGCTGGCCGCCGGACAGCTCCTTGGGATAGCGCTGCAGGTAGGGCGTCAGGTTCAGGATCTCGGCCGCCCACTCGACCTGCTTCCTGATCTCCTCGGCCGGCTTCTTGCGCACCTGCAGGCTGAAGGCGATGTTGTCGTAGACCTTCATCTGCGGATAGAGCGCGTAGTTCTGGAACACCATGGCGATGTCGCGGTCGCGTGGGTGCACCTCGTTCATGCGCTCGCCGCCGATGCGGATCTCGCCCTTGGTGATGGTCTCGAGGCCGGCGGTCATGCGCAGCAGCGTGGTCTTGCCGCAGCCCGAGGGTCCGAGCAGCACGACGAAGCGCTGGTCCTGAATGATGAAGCTGATGTCCTCCATCACCCGGACGGTGCCGAAGATCTTGCCGACCTTGTCGTATTCGACCGATGCCATCTCCGACTTTCGTTCCTGATCTTGCCCGCTCAGGCAGAGCTTTGCGCGAAGTCCTCGAGCTCGCCGCTGTCGCCGGCCAGGTCGAGGATGGTGAAACGGTCGCGCGTGAAGCGCGCGTGCCGCACCACGTTGCGATAGAACTCAGGCGCGACGCCAAGCTCCTGCGGCGTGCGCGCGGCGCCGGCCCGGGTCATGGCATCCCACAGGCGCTGCAGCGGCAGCATGACGGCACGCAGCGGCGCCACGAATCCGGCCCAGTCGGCGGCGAAGCGGGCATTGATGCGATCGGCTGTGGCCGCGTCGATCGCCTTCCTGCCGGACTGCTCCTGCATGGCGGCGCCCATGTCCTTGCCGTAAAGCGCGGTCAGCTCTTCGACCGGTATACGGGTCGGCCGAATCACGGGCGGCGCGTCACGCGAAAGGAGCTGATTCTGCAGCGCCGAGACCGTCAGCGTGGTCACGCCGACCTGCTCGCCGTGCGAAGTGCCGGGATGGCTCTTGCCGGCGAACATGTCGATGTGGTGCGACATCATGTGCTCTGCCATGCTGCCGGAATGGGTGGTGCCGGTGAAGATGGTGCCGAGGCCCATGATGGCCGAGATGCGGGTCAGCATGGCGAGCGAATCGATCTCGCCCGAGGTCAGCTCGCCAGCGTGGTCGAGCAGCCCGTCTTCGTCGTAGGACAGCAGGACGTAGGGCGTCTCCGAATAGGGCGTGTCGAAGAGCTGGTGCGACAGCAGCCAGTCGACCTGTGCCGTGGTGCGGCAGATCACGTCGGCGAAGGCGGCACGCACCAGGCGCGCCGGGCAGCGCGCCAGCACTTCGAGGTCGAAGAAGACGCCAGTGGCCGAGTGGCAGGTCAGCGATTTCTTGAGGCCACCCTGAGAGACCGAGGCGGTCGGCGTCGTATAGGCGTTCATCGGCGAGGTGGCGAAGACCGAGTACGCGCGCTTGTCGAGGAAGGTGGCGTACTTGACGCTGTCGCTGACGGTGCCGGAGCCGACCGCGATCAGCGCCTCGGCGTGGCGCGTGGCGTGGCGCAGCTCCTCGACGCCCTCGACCGTGCAGCGCGGCCTGTCCCAGACGAACTCGGTGACGTTGCCGAGCGGCTTCAGCGCCCGGAAAACGCGCTCGCCCAGTGCCGCGCGGGTGAACTGGTCGCTCACGACCATCAGGCTCTTGCCGTTGTGCAGGGGCGCCACCAGGTCGGCCTCGGCGCCGTCCAGGCTGGGCTCGATCACGATGCTCTCGATCGGCAGGCGCACGGCCTCGCCGCTGCCGGGAACGCGCCAGTCTCCGGCGACCAGGGCGTCGATCACGCCGCCGTACTGCGTGCTGCGATTCATGGGAACTGTTCCTCGGCGGCGAAGGCGACCAGGCAGCGGCTGGTCGCGGCGGTGGCGTCGTAAAGTCCGCGATAGATCTCTAGCAGAGCCCGATAGCGCTTGCCGCGCCCGGCGTCCGGCTCGATCGGCCGAGCCTTGCCGGCCATGGCGTGGGCCGCCTCGGCGATGCTCGGATACCAGCCCAGGCCGGAGGCGGCGATCATGGCTGCGCCCAGGGCCGAGGCCTCGACCGTGTCGCTGATCAGCACGCTCTTGCCCGAGGCGTCGGCCAGCATCTGGCGCCACAGCGGGCTCGCGGCGCCGCCGCCGATCGCCAGGTACTCGCTGACCTCCAGGCCGGCTTCCTGCTCCATCAGCGCGGTGCGCATCACCTGGTCGAGGGTCATGCCCTCGATGATGGCGCGGTAGACGTGGGCCGGCGTGTGGCCGCCGCCGAAGCCGATCAGGCAGCCGCGCGCGCTGGTGTCCCAATGGGGGTCCATGACGCCGGACCAGTAGGGCAGCGCCATCAGGCCGTCGGCACCGATCGGCAGCTCCGAGGCGGCTTGTTCGAGTTTCTCAAAGACAGCGGGATCGCCGCGCCCCTGTGGCGTGAACTGGTCGACGAACCAATTGATCAGGAAGGCGCCGCTGCGCAGGCAGTTCTCCAAGATGTAGCCCTCGCCCTGCGCCGCGATCTCGGTGCGCCAGGCCTTGCTGTAGGCGTACTCGCGCGACCAGACGCCGGAGACCACGGCGGTGCCGAGGTTGATGTAGGCCCGGTCCGAGCGTGTGCAGTCGGTGCCGAGCCCGGCCAGCTGGCCGTCGCCGCCGGCGGCGAAGACCGGGATGCCGGCCGGCAGGCCGGTGGCTTTGGCGGCCGCGTCGCTGACCTCGCCCAAGAGGCTGCTGGGCGGCAGCGCCTCGGGCAGGCGGTCTTCGCTCAGCTCGAGCGCGCCCAGGACCTCGGACGACCAGCGCTTGGCCTGCAGGTCGAAGAGGCCCATGGGATCGGCGCTGATCCAGCCGGTGCGCCTCTGGCCGGTCAGGCGCAGCACCAGGAAGCACTGCACGTCGGCGAAGCAGGCGGTGCGGGCATAGATCTCGGGCTGGTGCCGCTTGACCCAGAGGAAGCGGTAGACACAGGGCGTCAGGTCGGGATAGCGCCCGGTGATGCGGTGGATGGTGTCGGCGCCGAGCTGGTCGGCGAGGTCGCGCACCTCCTGGCGCGCCCGCTCGTCGAGCCAGACCATGGCCGGTCGCACCGGCTCGCCGTCCTTGTCCAGGAAGGCGACGGTCTCGCGCTGGTTGGAGATCGCGAGGGCGGCGATCCGCGTCGCGTCGATCTTGGCAGTCAGCTCCTGCAGCGCCGCGCAGGAGGACGCCCACCAGTCGGCCGGGTCCTGCTCGAAGTGGAACAGCTTGGGGTTGGCGAGCGGGATCGGCGCCCGGCCCTCGGCCAGGGCACGGCCGCCCCGGTCCCAGGCGATCGCCTTGGTGCTCTGCGTCGAGGAATCGAGTCCGACGACAAGACGGTCCTGGGAAGCCATGGCGTCAGTATTCCTGACGGGTCGGCGTGATGACGATTTCCTGCAGTAGCACGTTCTGCGGCATCTGGTAGGCGAAGAGGATCGAATCGGCGACGTGCTCGGCCGAGATGCCGCCGCCGATGCGCACCTTGTTTGCTTTGTAGGCCTTGAGCGTGTTGGGATCGGTCACGTGGTCGAGCACCTCGGTCTCGATGACGCCGGGCGAGATCACCATGACCCGCACGTCGTAGGGCGCCAGGTAGCCACGGATCGATTCCGATACGGCGTGGACGAAGAACTTGGTGCCGCAGTAGACCGTGTGATCGGGATAAACCTTGCGGCCGGCGATCGAGCTCATCATCACGATGGTGCCGCGCCGCCGCTCCTTCATGCCGGCCATGACCGGATACAGCGCGTTCATCACGCCCTTGGTGTTGATGTCGATGGTCTCGTCCCACTCCTCCGGCCTTTGCGAGCCGATGTCGGCGAGACGGGCGATGCCGGCGTTGTTGAAGAGGCAGTCGGCCGGGCCGTGCTTCGCTTCCGCCTCCTCGACCGCCGCGGCGATCGCCGGGCGCTCGCGCACGTCGACCTTGCGGCAGATCGCATCGGGCAGGCCGAGCGCCTCCATGCGATCGAGCCGGCGCGCCAGCAGCAGCAGCGGATGGCCGGCCCTGGAGAAGGCCCTGGCGGTCGCTTCGCCGATGCCCGAGCTCGCCCCCGTGATGACGACCAGTGGTTTGTTCATTGTCGATCCCAGCTAAGAGTCCTCCGTCGTGCCGCCGGAACGACGGGCGGCGGTATTGTCCGGCGGCAAGGGCGCGGCACCGCCAGGCGCCGCGCCCCCGTCCGTCACAGCCTGCAGGTCAGCCGCCGGCAACGATCTTGTCGACCTTCTCCGCGATCGAATCCATCGCCGCCTTGGCGCTCGCGTGCTCGCCGGCGAAGAAGCGGCCGAGCTCGATCGGGATGGTGTCGTTCGACAGCTCGGCCCACTCCGGCAGGTCCGGCTCCGAGCCCATGTGGTTGTCGATGGTCTCGCGCACCACGTCGAGGTGGCGCGTGGTGCCGGGGATGCCAGCCTTGGCGTTCGCCTTGACCCGCGGGTCGTCGTAGACGCTGGTCCGCGTCGGCCCGGTGCCGCCGCCCAGCGTGGTGATGAAGACCTGGGTATCGACCGCGGTCGCCCACTGGGCGAACAGCCAGGCCGCGTCTTGGCTCTTCGAGTACTTCGAGACCGCCAGCGACGAGCCGCCCTGGTGGCCGACGCCTGGAATCTCGCCGAAGCCGGTCTCCTCCACCGTGCGCAGGGCAATGGGGTTGGGCGGGACCGCCGCCTCCATCAGGCCGGAGACCTGCGAGGCGTCCGGGTTGTCCCATGAGGGGAAGAACTCGCCCCAGCTGATGAGCTGTGCGGCGATGCCCTGACCGACCGACTGGCCTTGGCCGTCCCAGGTCCAGGAGGTGACGCCCGGCGGCATGTTCTCCTTCAGCTTGACCCAGTAGTCCATGGCCGCCAGCCCGGCCTCGTCGTTGCCGGTGAAGCGCTCGTCCGGTCCGAAGATCGAGCCGCCGTGGCCCCACAGCCAGGCCGTCCAGTCGCACTCCAGGCTGTAGTGGCCCGACTTCATCTGGCCGGTGGTGCCGTAGACGGCCGGGGCCTTGGCCTGCTGGATCGCCTGCGCATTGGCCAGGTACTCGGGCAGCGTGGTCGGCACCTTGAGGCCGAGCTCCTCGTAGATGTCGCGGCGGTACATCATGATGAAGATCGGGATGTCGTAGGGCACGCCGACCATGATGTCGTCGTACATCGAGATGCCGTCGACCAGCGGCTTCAGGAAGTCGTCGAAGTCGTAGTTCGGCATCGCCAGGTCGGGCACGGCGGCGTACTTCTCGCGCGGGTCGATGACGTCCTGCGAGAAGCTCGCCATCCAGCTCTGGTCGATATAGTAGAGGTCGTAGGTGCCGAGGCCGGAGGCCACGTCCAGGGTCAGCTTCTGCAGCACCTGCTCGAGCGGCAGCACCTCGATCTCGACCTTGATGCCGGTCGCCTCGACAAAGAAAGGCTTCAGGTGCTCGTTGATCGCGTTCGAGGGCGGCGTCGATTCGGTGGCGAGGCGGATGGTCTGGCCGGCGAAAGGCTTGGAGACGTCCTTGAGCCAGGCCATCATCTCCTTGTCCGGCTCGATCTCGGCCGCCGCGGCCGGATTGCCGAGCCGGCCGCGCGCGCCGAAGGGCAGGCTTGCGGTCAGGCCAAGCGCACCGGCGCCGAGGCCGAGCTTGCTGGCCGCGCGCAGGAAGCTGCGACGGTCGAGCCGGCCGCGCACGTAGCGGTCCGTGACCGAGGCAAGGTATAGTTTTCGATCGCTTTCTCTCATTGGGTTTCCTCCCTAGTTTCGGGCCCTTCAGCCCCCTCGGCGCCGGGCGTCGCCGGCCCCGAATCTCTGGTTCGACGCCACGTCATTGTTTGAGCGAGCCCAGCGTCAGGCCGCGCACAAGGTTCTTCTGCACCAGCAGAATGAAGATGAAGGCCGGCAGGATGGCGGCGGTGCCGAGCGCGGCCATGTTGCCCCAGGCGGTGCCGGTCGAGGTGACGAAGGTCGAGGAGACCACCGGCACCGTCTTCAGCCCAGTCTGGGTAAGGGTCAGCACGAAGAGGAACTCGGTCCAGGAGAAGACAAAGCAGAGCACTGCGGTCGCAGCGATACCGCCGGTCGCCATGGGCAGCACGATGCGACGGAAGATGTGGAAGCGCGAGGCGCCGTCGATCAGCGCCGCCTCGTCGATCTCCTTGGGGATGTCGTCGAAGAAGCTCTTCAGCAGCAGCACGGCCAGCGGCATGTTCATCAGAGCATGCACCAGAATCACGCCGCTGTAGGTGTCCAGGAGGCCAAAGTCCTTATAGATGAAGAACAGCGGGATCGCGACCGCGACCGGCGGCATCATGCGGGTCGAGAGGATCCAGAACACGAAGTGGTGCTGGCCGCGAAAGCGCATGCGCGACAGGGCATAGGCCGCCAGCGTGGCGATCACGATGGCGAGTGCGGTCGATGAGACGGCGACGATGATCGAATCGATCAGCCGCGGCGTCATGTAGAAGTCGCCGCCGCCGGGCAGGACCGACAGGCCGCGCTCGAAGCCGAAGGAGACGCCGAAGACCTGCTCGAACGACTTGGGCGTGGCAGTGAAGTTGAAGACCTTGGGCGGCCGGGCGAAGATCTCGCGGTCGAGCTTGATGGCCACGGTGACCCAGTAGTAGATCGGGAAGACGAAGAGCATCACCACGGCCCAGGCAATAAAGGCGCGCAGGATGCGCTGGTTGCGGCTCAGCAGCATCGCCTACCACCTCACCTTGGCGATCACGACGAAGAGATTGGCCACGACCAGAATGACGAACAGCGCGAAGAGGCTGAGCGTCGCGCCATAGCCCCACTTGATGAAGCTGAAAGTCTGCTGCCAGGCGTAGAGGCTGAGCGTGTAGGTCGACGTGCCGGGACCGCCCGAAGTCATGACGTAGACGTAGTCGAACATGCGCCACAGATCGATGCCGCGGATTAGCACGGCGATCGCGATCACCTTGCCCATCATCGGCAGGGTGATGCGGCGGAACACCTGGAACGCGCTGGCGCCGTCGATCATGGCGGACTCGAATGGATCGGACGGCAGCGCGCGCAGGCCGGCGACGAAGATCAGCACCATGAAGGGCGTCCACTGCCAGACGTCGGCCAGGATCACTCCCCAGAGCGCCAGCGACGGTGTCGCCAGGATCGGCGTCGCCGGGGTCAGCAGGCCCCAGGATTCCAGCAGCCAGGTGATCAGCCCGAACTGGGCGTCCTCCATCAGCAGGAACATCATGCCGGTGATGGCCGGTGGAATGACCAAGGTCAGCGTCAGCAGGCCGCGCAGCACGCCGTAGCCGGGATCGTCGGAATCGATCAGCAGCGCGATCGCCATGCCGAGCACCAGCTGGATGGCGAGACAGATGCCGGTATAGCAGAGGGTGACATAGAAGGCGCTCCACATGCGCGGGTCTGAGAAGAGCTGCGCCCAATTGTCGAAGCCGACCGGCACCAGACCGCGCTTGCGCGGCGCGAACTCGTGAAAGCTGAGGAAGATGTTGTAGAAGAAGGGATAGAGCGCGAAGACCACCAGGATTGCGATCAGCGGCAGCAGCCAGGGCAGCGGGTGGTCGGACACCATGAAGCGCGGCGCCCTCAAGGCGCGCGCCGTCATGCGCCGCCTCCCTGCCGGAAGCCCGGCTTAGGGGCCGAAACAGCCGAATGCCCGGCCCGGGCCCTCAGACCTTCCCGGCTCAAGCAACGTCCTCCCAGTGACCAGGCACACCGTCGGACCCGGCTCGGACCCCGGCGGCTGGTTTTGTCGTTGTGTGCAACTAAATCGTGGCATAACATTTGTTTCTTAGCAATAACATTTGTTCAATCCGTACCACGGCCCGGCAGGCAGGGCCAAAGGACGGCAGAAAAGGCCATGGCGCGCACAGGGGTAGAGATCATTGGCTTGCAGGAGGAGGGCGCGCGGGAGGCCTGGCCCGAGCAGCTCGCCGTGCGTATCTGCTGGCTCTACTACATGCTCGGCCTGACCCAGCAGGAGATCGCCGGGAAGCTGGGCCTCAACCGGGTGCGCGTGAACCGCCTGCTGGCCGAGGCGCGGCGGCGCGGTGTCGTGCGTGTCTCGATCCACTCCAAGCTGGCCGACTGTATGGCCCTGGAGCATCGCCTGGCGGAGACTTTCGGCCTCGAGCTGGTCGAGGCGGTGATCGGCGACAGCAGCGACGAGATCCGGCTGGCCGAGGTCATCGGCCGCGCCGGTGCGGCGCGCCTGCAGCCGCTCTATCGCGACGACATGACCATCGGCATCGCCTGGGGCGTCACCCTGAAGGCGCTGGCGCAGGCGACGGAAGAGATGCCGCTGAAGAACGCGGCGGTAGTCTCGATGCTGGGCTCGCTGACCCGGCGCTCGTCGGTCGACGCCTTCGAGGCGACGACCGAGCTGGCGGCGCGCCTCCACGCCGAGTGCTATTACCTGCCAGGCCCGATCATCTGCGACAGCGAGGCGAGCCGCGCCACCATCCTGCAGCAGCCGATGATGCGCGAGGTCTATCTCAAGACCCAGGCGGCCGACCTGGCGCTGGCCAGCGTCGGCGGCGTCGATTCCAGCACCATCCGGCGCATGGGCTTCGTCACCGAGGCCGAGTTCCAGTCGGCCTCGAAGGCCGGGGCAATCGGCAATTTCCTCGGCTACTATCTCGACGCCAACGCCGAGATCATCGACCACCCGGTCAACCGCCGGGTGCTCGGCTTCCATCCGCGCGAGTTCCTGAGCATCTCGCGCCGCATCATCGTTTCCGGCGGTCCGACCAAGGTGCCGGTGCTGCGCGCGCTCCTGGAGCGCGGCTACTTCACAGACATGGTGACCGACGAGCACACCGCGCGCGCCCTGCTGGGCGAGCCGGCGGGCCAGGGTGCCAGGTGACAGCTTGACGGGCGGCCGCCGGGCCTGCAGCGTGTCGCACCGCCAGGGCTAGCGAGAGGTCCAGTTTGCAAATGGGAGCCCAACCTCAATGAACGACGCCGAAGTCGCGCTGCGCAAGGAGATCATCGAGAGCTGCCGCAAGATGAACGCGGCCGGCATCAACCAGGGCACCTCGGGCAACATCAGCGTGCGCTGGGAGAAGGGCCTGCTGATCACGCCGAGCGGCGCCGACTACGACACCATGGCGCCCGAGGACATCGTCTTCATGCGCATGGACGGCAGCACGGTGGGCGATCTCAAGCCCTCGTCCGAGTGGCGCTTCCACCGCGACATCCTGAAGTCGCGCAAGGACGTGAACGCCGTGGTGCACGCCCATCCGACCTACTGCACGGCGGTCTCGATCACCGGGCGCGACATCCCTGCGGTGCACTACATGATCGCCGCCGCCGGCGGTCCTACGGTGCGCTGCGCGCCCTATGCCACCTTCGGCACCGAGGAGCTCTCCAAGGCGGCAGTCAAGGCGCTCAAGGACCGCATGTGCTGCCTGCTCGCCAACCACGGCATGATCGCCTGCGGCGTCAGCCTGAAGAAGGCGATGTGGCTCGCCGTCGAGCTCGAGACCCTGGCGCGCCAGTACACCGTCAGCCTGCAGCTCGGCAACCTCAGCATTCTGCCGGACGACGAGATTGCCGTGGTGGTCGAGAAGTTCAAGAGCTACGGTCCGCGGGCGAAGAGCCGGGAAAAGTGATCCAACCTGTCATGGCGTCGACAGCGTTCTAGCGCAGTGTTCGCCTCGATGTAGCTGAGCACTATCTTACGCTCCCATCGCTGGCGCGATGGGGCACCCTCACCCTCCCACCCGACCTTCGGTCGCGCGGGCCCCTCCCTCTCCCCTCAAGGGCGAGGGAACAAACTGGCGGGCACTCATTCCC
>JBHJOF010000186.1:0-13061 GCA_050330055.1 Kiloniellales bacterium | reverse complement strand
TAGGCGCCTAAACGTTATCCCGCTCATTCGGTTCGTAAGGCCTACGCACACTCCACCGTCGTCCCGGGGCTTGTCCCCGGGACCCAATGACGCAGCGGCCGAGTAAGCGTATAGGCCATTGGGTCCCGGCAATCCCGGCAACGCGTGCCGGGACAGGCAAGTGCCGGGACGACAGTTTTGGCTGTGGCAAGGGCACGCCTCTCCTGGCTGGGAAGTCTGAATTCCGTAGCCTCTCCGGGGAGAAAACGCGAAGACCGCCCAACTTGTCCCCTGGCTTGTACCACCCGACCGCGGATTCTAGATTAACCGGCCTTCCTGCCAGGGAGACCACAGGCTTGCGCTACCTCTCCACCCGGGGCGAGGCCCCGGTGCTCGGCTTCGACGACGTGCTGCTGTCCGGCCTTGCCCGCGACGGCGGCCTCTACCTGCCCGAAGCCTGGCCTCGTTTCTCGGCGGCGGAGATCAAGTCGCTGCGCGGCCTGCCCTACCACGCGCTGGCGGCCCGCGTGATCCAGCCCTTCGTCGCAGGCTCCCTGGCGCCCGAGGAGACGGCAGCCCTGGCGCGCGAGAGCTACGCCGGCTTCGGCCACAGCGCGGTGGCGCCCCTCAAGCAGCTCGACCAGGGCACCTGGCTAATGGAGCTGTTCCACGGGCCGACGCTGGCCTTCAAGGACTACGCCCTGCAGCTGCTCGGCCGCCTGTTCGACCGGGTGCTGGAGGCGCGCGGCCGCCGCGTCACCATCGTCGGCGCCACCTCGGGCGACACCGGCTCGGCGGCGATCGAAGCCTGCCGCGACCGCGAGCGCATCGAGATCTTCATCCTGCATCCGCGCGGCCGCGTCTCCGAGGTGCAGCGCCGCCAGATGACCACGGTCGCTTCGCCCAACGTGCACAACGTCGCCATCGAGGGCACCTTCGACGACTGCCAGGACCTGGTGAAGGCGCTGTTCAACGACACGGCCTTTCGCGACGAGCTCGGCCTCTCGGCGGTCAACTCGATCAACTGGGCGCGCATCATGGCGCAGATCGCCTATTACTTTCACGCCGCCGTGGCGCTCGGCGCGCCGGAGCGCGAGTTGGCCTTCGCCGTGCCGACCGGCAACTTCGGCAACGTCTACGCCGGCTATGCGGCGCGTCAGATGGGCCTGCCGATCACGCGCCTGATCGTCGGCTCCAATCGCAACGACATCCTGACCCGCTTCTTCGCGAGCGGCGCCATGGAGCTGGCCGAGGTGCATCCGACCCTGTCGCCTTCCATGGACATCCAGGTCTCGAGCAACTTCGAGCGTCTGCTGTTCGACCTCTGCGGCCGCGACGGCCGGGCGGTGACGGCCATGCTCGGCTCGCTGCGCCAGGGCGGCCGCTTTGCGGTGACGCCGGAGCAGCTCGCCTCGGCGCGCGCCCTCTTCGACGCCGTGCGCTGCGACGACGAGGAAACCATCGCCGAGATCGGCCGGCTCTACCAGGCGACCGGCGAGCTGATCGATCCGCACAGCGCCATCGGCATTGCCGCCGCGCGTGCCCACACGAGCGCCCATGGGGGCGACGCGGCGGTTCCGGTGGTGGCGCTGGCGACTGCGCATCCGGCCAAGTTCCCCGACGCGGTCGAGCGCGCCACCGGCCGGCGGCCGGCGCTGCCGCCGCGCATCGCCGACCTCTACGAGCGGCCGGAGCGGGCGACCAGCCTGGCGCCCGATCTCAAGGCGCTGCAGCAGCACATCCGCAAGGTGCAGGCCATGAAGGGGGCGGCATGACCCGGCAGGCACGACGGCATGGCGGCGAGTCCTTCGAGCGCTTCTATCTGCGCCAGGTCGCGATCAGCGAAGGCTGCGGCTGCGCCGAGCTGGTGATCCGGCGCGAGACGAGCAAGCCAAGGGTCCAGGACGCTGCAGGTGATGGCCGTTCCAGGGGATCTTTCTGGCGGCGCCTGGCCCTCGGACTGCGCGGCCGCTCGAACAGCGAAAGCGAGGATGGCGACTCATGAGCGTGCAGGTGACCCGGCTGGGCAGTGGCCTGACCGTGGCCAGCGATAGCATGGACTCGGTCGAGACGGTGTCGATCGGCGCCTGGGTCGGTGTCGGCACGCGCAACGAGCCGGCCGAGATCAACGGCGTCGCCCATCTGCTCGAGCACATGGCCTTCAAGGGCACGCGGCGCCGCTCGGCGCGCGACATCGCCGAGGAGATCGAGGCGGTCGGCGGCCACATGAACGCCTATACCAGCCGCGAGGCCACCGCGTTCTATGCCAAGGTGCTGGCCGAGGACCTGCCGCTGGCACTCGACGTAGTCGCCGACATCCTGCAGTACTCGGTGTTCGACGAGAGCGAACTGGCGCGCGAGCGCGCCGTGGTGCTGCAGGAGATCGGCCAGTCGATCGACACGCCCGACGACATCATCTTCGATCACTTCCAGGAGACCGCCTATCCCGACCAGGGCCTGGGCCGGCCGGTGCTCGGCACGGCGGAGATCGTCGCCGGCCTCCAGCGCGACAGTCTGCGCGGCTACATGGACGGCAACTACGGGCCGTGCCAGATGGTGATCGCGGCCGCCGGCAAACTCGATCACGAGCAACTGGTCGAACAGGCGGCCGCGGCCTTTACCAGCCTGCCGCCGGACCAGCGCCATCCGGTCGAGCCGGCCGCCTATCGCGGCGGCGAGTTCCGCCAGAAGCGCAAGCTCGAGCAGGTGCACCTGGTGCTCGGCTTCGACTCGGTCGGCTACCTGGATCCGGACTACTACACCTCGCTGCTGCTCTCGAACCTCTTCGGCGGCGGCATGTCGTCGCGTCTGTTCCAGGAGATCCGCGAGAACCGCGGCCTCGTCTATTCGATCTACTCCTTCGTCTCGGCCTATGCCGACGGCGGACTGATCGGCATCTACGCCGGCACCGGCGAGAACGAGGTCGAGGAGCTGCTGCCGGTGGTCTGCGAGGAGACCTGCAAGCTGAGCGAGACCATCACCGAGGAGGAGCTGGCGCGCTCGCGCACCCAGCTCAAGGCCAGCATCCTGATGAGCCGCGAGAGCAGCGGCGCGCGTGCCGAGCAGCTCGGCCAGCAGATCCTGGCCTATGGCCGCCCGCTGCCGCCGGAGGAGATCGTCGCCCAGATCGAGGCGGTCGATCTGCCGACCATCAAGCGTTTCGCCGCCCGCCTGCTGGCCGGGCGGCCGACCCTGGCGAGCCTGGGGCCGATCGGCCGGGTGGAGTCCCTCGACCGCTTGGCGGCGCGACTCCGCTAGGACGGCCGGCTGTGCTGCTGACGCCCTTCCGTTCCGGCCAGTGGCGGGCGCTGCGACTGGAGCGCGGTCGCGTGATGCTGCGTCCGGCGCAGCAGAAGGACTGGAAGGCCTGGTCGCAGCTCCGCCTGGAGAGCCGCGAGTTTCTCACGCCCTGGGAGCCAAGCTGGCCCTACGACGCGCTCACGCGTGGTGCCTTTCGCCGCCGCCTGCGCGTCTATAACCAGGAGATGCGCCAGGGCAGCAGCTTCAGTTTCCTGATCTTCAAGCGCGGCCGCCGCGAGGTCGACGAGGAGCTGATCGGCGGCGTCACGCTCTCCAACGTGCGGCGCGGCGTGGCGCAGACCGGCAGCCTTGTCTACTGGATCGGCGGCCGCTTCGCGCGCCAGGGCTACATGACCGAGGCGCTTTCGGCCGTGCTCGACTTCGCCTTCGGCAATCTCGGCCTGCACCGCGTCGACGCCGCCTGCCTGCCGCGCAACGCGGCCAGCCGCGCGCTCTTGGCCAAGCTCGGCTTCCAGGAGGAAGGCTACGCGCGCGAGTACCTGCGCATCAACGGCGCCTGGCAGGACCACGTCCTCTACGCCATCCTGCACGACGACGTGCGGGGGGAGGGGGAGGAGTAGAGATGATAGTCGGTGTAGCGCTCCCTTCCTTTCGTCACCTTCATCCTCCCACGCGCTGACGCGCCTTCGCGGCGCCGAAGCCGCCGCTACGGCGGCGCAGGCGCGCGCGGGCCCCTCGTCACCCTCACCCTCCCAAGCGGCCTGCGGCCGCTTGGGCCCCTCCCTCTCCCCTCAAGGGAGAGGGGCTCTTGGCGCACGGCCTCTTTTCCCTCGCCCCTTGGGGGAGAGGGAGGGGCCCAACGCGAAGCGTTGGGAGGGTGAGGGGTAAATCGCCGGTACAAGCAAGCAGAAACAACACTAATTCCGCCGCTTGCCTTCCGCGAAGACCTGGGTCCATTCAAGGACGCGGTAGGACTTGCGCAGGCCGGTCGGCCAGAAGGGGTCGGCCTTGACCAGCGCGTGCACGGCCTCCGGCGAAGCGGCCTCGACGAGCCAGAGGCCGCCGGCCGGCGCGGCGTCGGCCGTGTCCTTCAGCGGGCCGGCCGCCCGAACGCTCGCCGCGTTGTGCTCCAGGAAAGCGAGATGCGCGGCCATGTGCCTGGCGCGCATGTCGGCGCGGTCCTCGTTATCCTCGAAGGAAACGACATAGATCACGGCACTTGCTCCACTTGCCACCGGTCAGCCTCGGGATTGACCGGCCCCAGGATAGCGTCGCAGAATTATCGGTAGAACATGAAGATTTGCGAATCTGCCAGGCAAAAATGCGGGCACTCGATTGGGACGATCTGCGCTTCCTGCTGGCAGTGGCGCGTAACGGCTCGCTGGCGGGCGCCGCACGGCGGCTGGGGGTGAACGAGAGCACCGTAGCGCGTCACGTCGCACGGGCCGAGCAGCGGCTGGGCGCGCGCCTGTTCGAGCGCGACCAGGGTCTGCTGCATCCGACCGCGGCGGGCCAGTCGGTGATCGCCGGCGCCGAGCGCGTCGAACACGAGGTGCAGGCCGTCGAGCGTAAGGTGTCGGGCGCGGACGCGCTGGCCGCCGGCCTGGTGCGCGTGACGTCGGTGCCGATGGTCGTCAACCGCATCCTGGTGCCGGCCCTGCCGGCGCTGCGCGTCGAGCTGATCGCCGAGCCGCGCGACCTGAGCCTGACCAGGCGAGAGGCCGACATCGCATTGCGCCTGGCACGGCCGCGCAAGGGCGTGCGCGCCGTCGCGCGGCGCATCGGCCGGCTCGACTATGCGGTCTATGGCCCGGCGCGATCGCGCCGCACAGCCTCGCCCTGGATCACCTACGAGGAGGCCATGGCCGACCTGCCGCAGCAGCGCTGGATGGCGCAGCACGCCGGCGACGACGGCGAGGCCGAGCCGCGCGTCAGGGTCAACGACGCCGAGGCCATCCTGCAGGCGGTGAAGGCGGGCCTCGGCCGCTCCCTGCTGCCGATCACCATCGCCCAGCGCGAGCCGGGCCTGCGGCGACTCGATACCGGCTCGCCGCCGCTCACGCGCGAGCTCTGGCTGCTGGTCCATCCCGAGCTGCGCAGGCTGGTGCGGATCAGGACGGTGATGGACTGGCTGATCGAAACGGTGGCGCGCGCCACGGCCGCGCGCGGTTAGGCAGTCAACGGACTGCGCGCGGCGCGCGCCGGATCAGGTTCCGGCGAGCAGCGTGATGCGCACCGGCGTGCCGCGGCGCTGGGTCAGCGCTGCCTGAACGACGGGCCAATCGAGCCGCCCCGCCGCCTCGCCGGCGGCCGCGATGATTCTCTCATCGAGGCCGACGGTCTCGAGCAAGGGAAAGGCGCCCGTTTCCTCCAGGATGTCGAGCTGCTCGATCTCGGGGTGCGCCTCGAGGTAAAGCTCGCCGTCATGCCAGCCGAGCTTCACGCTCTCCGCCACGACCGTCACCGTGGTGCCGACCTTGACCTCCTGGAAGAGCCGGGCGATCGCTTCGGGATAGAGGCGGATACAGCCGCGGCTGACCCGCCGGCCAACGCCATAGGGCTTGTTGGTGCCGTGGATCAGGTAGCTGTTCCAGCCGAGATAGAGCGCATACTTGCCGAGCGGATTGGCCGGCCCGGGCGGCACGGCGGCCGGCAAGTCGGGATTCTCCGCCCGGGCCGAGGCGGTCGGGAACCAGGTTGGATCGGCCTGCTTCCTGACGACCTGCGTGGTTCCCAAGGGCGTCGTGAAGGCTTCGCGGCCGATGCCGATCGCCGTGCTCCAGGGCGCGCCCTTGGGCGGGAAGTAGTAGAGCCGCAGCTCGGCCAGATTGATGACGATCCCCCGGCGCGGCGCATCCGGCAGGATGTGCGCCGTGGGCAACAGAACCGGTGTGCCGTGCCCCGGAACCCAGGGATCGACGCCTGGATTGGCGGCCATGACCTCCAGCACGCCCAGGTCGTGGTCGCGGGCGACGTCGAGCAGGGTATCCTCGCCATCGGCGACGTAGAGCGTGGATTCGCCGATGATGTCCCCTGACAGCTGGGCCAGGGCAACGGCCGGCAGCCAGCAGGCGCACAGCAATACGCCCAGCGCCGGCCCGAGCCGCTGCGCCGCTGCTTTCATGCGCCGCCTCCCGATCCCGTCGCTATCCGGTTAACGGGTCCGAACATGCAAAGCCCTCTTTCCGGCTGCTCCGCCGCGGCCGAGCGTCGCCGCAGCGCGAACTTGCACTGCCCGCATGGTCGACCGACGATCGTACCCGGCCGATTCAAACCACTGACACGCCGAAACTGCCTGCAGACAGCGAGTCATCCTGCAGGCGGCCGACTACACTGGCTTCCTTCTACTTGCGCAGCTGCTGGCGGAAGATCCGGTCCGCCTTCTCGCTCGCCGTCTCTGCATCGGCGGCGGCGCGCTCGGCCCGCTCGGCCGCAGCCTTCGCCTCGGCCGCGGCGACGGCGGCACTCTCCTGTGTCTGCGTCACTTCGCTTCGCAGGCCCGCCACGTCGGCGCGCAACGCGTCGATATCCGACTGGGTAGCGCAAGCACCGAGCAGGAGAAGGGAAGCGGCCGCTGCGGCCGTCATGAGTATCTTTGATCTCTCCAGCATAATGACCCCTCCGGTTAGCTCGCAGAAGGAACCTACGTACGCCTCGGTTCTAACGCGAACATTTGCAAGGATTCATGTATGGCTTCCTTGACGCAGGTCAATCCCGCCTCCGTCAGGGGAGAATGTCGATCGGCGTGCCGTCCTCGATGCTGTGCCAAAGAATGTCGATTTCCTCATTGGTTACGGCGATGCAGCCCTCCGTCCAGTCGGATCGGGCGTGCGTCTGGCCGATGATCTCAAGCCCGTTGGGCAGGCCATGGATCATGATCTGGCCGCCGGGCGACCGGCCGGCGGCCTCGGCCATCGCGCGATCTTCCTCATTGGGATAGGAGATGTGCAACGATCGATAGAATTTGCTCTCGGGATTTCGGCCATCGATGACATAACGGCCTTCCGGCGTGCGGCCGTCGCCCTGTGCCCTCTTGTGGCCCCGCGGGTCCGGCCCCAGGGCGACCCGGAAGCTCTGCACGACCTGGCCCGCACGCAAGAGCCAAAGAGTACGCGAGCCCTTCAGCACGACGATCTGGTCGGCCTTGACGGCGGACAACGCCTGTTGCTCGGGGCCGCCCGCCTGGGCAATGCCCGCGACGCAAGGCGCCAGCAGCAGCGCCAGGACCGTGGCGATTGCCGGCAGCCGACGCTTTCGGCGCAAGCCGGCCGGCCGGCCGAGGCCCCACGAAGGGGCCGCCCGATGCTGCCGTGGAAGTCGGGGCATCCCCCTCCCCCTACTGCTTCGCGCAAGTGCCAAGCGGTACGACCTTCCGCACCGCTGTCGCAGTCTTGACGGCAATTCTATAACGGCTGGCTAAAACAGGGGAGCGGCACTGTGACGGCCAAGGTCGCCGTGTGGCTGCCGCGAAGGAAAGCGCCGTGGCGGTTACGGCCGCTGCTTGAAGGCCCTCACGCGTGGCCGGCGTCGCCCGACAGTGCGGAGAGGTCGAAGCCGAGCTTGCCGATGGCCTGCTCCCACTTGCCGTCCAGGTCCTGGCCGAAGACCAGGCGCTCGTCGGCCTCGACGTGCAGCCAGCCGTTGGCCTGGATCTCGGAGTCGAGCTGGCCCGGGCCCCAGCCGGCGTAGCCCAGCGCCAGCAGCGAATGGCGCGGGCCGGCGCCGCTCGCCATGTCGCGCAGGATGTCGATGGTGGCGGTCAGGCCGACCGATTGGCTGACGTGCAGCGTGCCCTCGCGCTCGTAGTCGGCCGAGTGCAGCACGAAGCCGCGGCCCGATTCCACCGGGCCGCCGAAGTGCACGCGGATCTCCTCGCTGACGCCGCTGTTGTCGATGCCGAGCTGCTCCAGCAGATCGGGAAAGGTGATCGAGCCGATCAGCCGGTTGACCACTAGCCCCATGGCGCCGTCGGCGTTGTGCGCGCACATGTAGATCACCGTGCGCGCGAAGCGCGGGTCGCGCATGTTGGGCATGGCGATCAGCAGGTTGCCGGTGAGATAGCTGTCGTTGGTCGAGGCTTCTGACATTATGCTCGGGTTCCTGGCTGCTGCATCGAGTGGACCCCGGTCGTAGGGGCCGCATTCCTTGCGGCACCGTGCCGCGCAACGACGGCGGCCGCTCCGCCTCCGCTCCGTCATGCATTGCAACTAGCTGCAACACAACTTTGTGACGGGAGCGTGGCTTATCTAGGTTACTATATATAGATAGGATATGGGTTAATACCCATAACCCACATTCCGGTCTCACGGACCTGTGTATAAGGTTCTGATCTTGCACCGCTTTGTCCTTGTCTTGGCGGCCCTGACGGCAGGCGTGTTCATGGCTGGCGAATCGCGCGCCGCAAGCGGCCCCTGGCTCGACCACGAGCACGCGCGGGTGCGTCTGATTGCCGCTTCCGAAACCAGCGGTGCGGGCGAGGCGCTGCGCCTCGGCCTGCAGTTCGAGCTGCGGCCGGGCTGGAAGATCTACTGGCGTTCGCCGGGCGACGCCGGCTATCCGCCGCAGCTCGACTGGAGCGACACGCCGGGTTTGGAGAGCGCCGAGCTGCGCTGGCCGGTACCGCACCGCTTCACGCTGTTCGGGCTCGAGACCTTCGGCTATGCCGACCAGGTGGTGCTGCCGATCGTCGCGCGGCCGCGCGAGGCCGGCGCGCCACTCGCCCTCGAGGCGTCGCTCAATTACCTGGTCTGCTCCGAGATCTGCGTGCCGCACGACGGCATGCTGACGCTCGCGCTGCCGGCCGGGCCGCAGACCTCGTCGCCCGACGCGTACCTGATCGAGCAGTACGAAAGCCTGGTGCCGGGCGACGGCGGCGACGTCGGGCTGAGCCTGGAGCAGGCCTATCTGGTGCAGCCACCGGACCAAGCGGGCGCAGCGCCCCTGCTCGAAGTGGTGGCGCGCTCGACTACGCCCTTTGCCGCTCCCGACCTGTTGGTCGAGGCGCCGCCGGGCTTCGTCTTCGACAAGCCCCAGGTGACGCTGAGCGAGGGCGGAACGCGCGCCCTGCTGCGCCTGGACGGCGCGCGCGGCCCGGCCGCCGAAGGCGTGCTCGAGGGCAAGCGCCTGACCCTGACCCTCACCGACGGCCAGCGCGGCCTGGAGGCCGAGGTGATCGGCCGCTACGGCGAGGCCGCGGTGCTGGCGGCCACGTCGGACGGGCGCACGGCCTCGCAGGCCGGCGTCGTGAGTTCGCTGCCGGTCATGCTGATGCTGGCCGTGCTCGGCGGCCTGATCCTCAACCTCATGCCCTGCGTGCTGCCGGTGCTGTCGATCAAGCTCCTGTCGGTGGTCAGCCACGGCGGCCGCGACCGCGGCGCCGTGCGGCTCAGCTTCCTCGCCTCGGCGGCCGGCATTGTCGCCTCGTTCCTGGTCCTGGCGGCGGTCGCCGTCGCCCTGAAGGGCGCCGGGCTGGCCGCCGGCTGGGGCATCCAGTTCCAGCAGCCGCTCTTCCTTTCGGCCATGGCGCTGATCATCACGCTCTTCGCCCTCAACCTTTTCGGCCTGTTCGAGATCGTCCTGCCCGGCCGGGTCGCCGATCTGGCTGCAAGTGCGGGTGCTCCAAAGCCTGGCCACCGCGCGCCTAGTCTGGGCGGCCACTTCCTGACCGGGGCCTTCGCCACCCTGCTGGCGACGCCCTGCTCGGCGCCTTTCCTCGGTACCGCGGTCGGCTTCGCCCTGGCGCGCGGCGCGGCCGAGATCCTCGCCATCTTCGCCGCCCTCGGGCTCGGCCTGGCGCTGCCCTATCTGCTGGTCGCCGCCGTGCCGGCGCTCGCCACCCGGCTGCCCAAACCGGGCCCCTGGATGCTTTGGCTGCGTCGGCTGCTGGGCCTGGCGCTGGCCCCCACCGCCGCTTGGCTGCTGTCGGTGCTGGCCGCCCAGTCGGGCCCGGCGGCCGCCCTGACCGTGGCCACCCTGCTGGTCGGCCTGGCCGTCATCCTGGCCCTGCGCCACGGAAGGCGACCGGCCCTGACCGCCCCCCTGACAGTCAGCGCCGGGCTGGCGGCGCTGCTTGCCCTGGGCGCGCCGTTGGCCTTCCCGGCGGCCGAGCGGCCCCAGGCGCCCGTCCTGGCCGCCGAGGCCTGGCAGCCCTTCGACCGGGCGCAGATCGCCCGCCTGGTGGCCCAGGGCAAAGTGGTCTTCGTCGACGTCACCGCAGACTGGTGCATCACCTGCCAGGTCAACAAGAGCCTGGTGATCGACCGCGATCCGGTGGCGGAGCAGCTGGCCGGTGAGACCGTGGTCGCCATGCGCGGCGACTGGACCCGGCCGAGCGACATGATCGCCGCCTATCTGGCCAGCTTCGGGCGCTATGGCATCCCCTTCAACGCGGTCTACGGCCCGGGCCTGCCGCAGGGCGAGGCCTTGCCCGAGCTCCTGACCAGCGAGGCGGTCCTGGCGGCCCTGGAGCGGGCCCGGGGCGGCACAGCAGCCGTCGCTGGTCGTTAGGGCCGGGGGCGCTAGGGGCTCCCCGCCAGGCCGGGCCCGTCCCCGCCGGACGCTCCCTGGGAGTCCCCGAAATGTCTCTTGCCAAGGGCCAGCGGTAGCCTCATATCAGGCGCGTGACGGCTGCACTGTGACTGCAGAAGACTCGCGCGGAGGCAACCGCGTCTTCCACCGACGATCTCCGAGTTTCAATGCCCCTCACGTCGCCGCGATGCGTTGTCGCGGCGCTCACGTAGTAATGCAGAGGAATGCAAGCATGACGACTGGCACAGTCAAGTTCTTCAACACCACCAAGGGCTATGGCTTCATCACGCCCGAGGACGGCTCCAAGGACGTCTTCGTTCACATCACCGCCGTCCAGCAGGCCGGCCTGGACTCCCTCGCCGAGGGGCAGAGGGTCAGTTTCGAGGTGATGCCCGACCGTCGCGGTGTGAAGGCTGTGAACCTCAGCGCGGCCTAAGGGCCGGCGCAGGAACAGAAAGGGCGGGTCCCGCGGGACTCGCCCTTTCCATTTGGGGCGCCGCGGTCATGGCCGAGCCGCGGCGCACCCCACCCCCCGAGGAACCTTCAAGATTCACATATCTCCGGCGCCGACCCCTACAACGCCGCTACACACACCATTGTCGTCCCGGGCCTTCGCCGCGCCGAAGCGGCTTCGGCCGCGCAGGCGGGGCTTGTCCCCGGTACCCAATGGCGTCAGCGCGTGAACGGTTAGGCCATTGGGTCCCGGCAACGAGTGCCGGGACGACAGCGTTGCGTGTGGCAAGGGCCAGCCTCTCCTGACCGAGATGTGGACATGTCGCAGCCTCGGGCGCTAGGCGAGCCAGACCTCGTCCATGGAATGGTAGAGGGTCGGATGGGTCGAGTAGCCCCTGACGCTTCCCAATCCGGCCGAGAAGACCGAACGCCACAGCGGCTGCGGGATGACCGCGTCGTCCTGCAGGATCTGCTGCACCCGGGCCATGATTTTGCGCCGTTCCTCGACATCAAGCGTGGCACCGGCCTCGTCGAGCGCCTTCTCGAACTCCGGATTGCAGTAGTGGCTCTCGTTCCAGGGCACGCCGCAGCGGTAGCCCAGGTTCAGCACCATCACGCCGAGCGGACGGTGCGTCCAGGTGGTGAAGCCGAAGGGTGTCTTGTCCCAGACCTCCCAGTACTGCGCCGCCGGCATGGTGTTGATTTTCAGGTTGATGCCGGCCGGGGCGCACTGCTCCTTGAAGGCCTGGATGCAGGCCAGCTCCCAGGGCCCGCTGGTGTTGCCGACGTCGATGGTGATCTCCAGCCCGTCGGCATAGCCGGCCTCGGCCAGCAGCTTGCGGGCCAGCTCGTGGTCCTGCTTGGGTGCCGGCAGCTTGGCGTACTCGGGGTGGATCGGTGCCACGTGATGGTTCTCGCCGGGCGCGCCGCGGCCGCGATAGGCGATGTCGAGCAGCTTCTGATGGTCCATGCAGGCGGCCACCGCCCGGCGCACGCGCACGTCGTCGAAGGGCTTCTGGTCGACCTGCATGCGGGCGACGGCGGTCTGCGCGGTCACCGCTTCGTGGATCACCGCACCGGGCAGCTTCTCGACCACGTCGAGCTGGGTCACGTCGACCTCGTAGGCCAGATCGACCTGCTGCGAGGCCAGCGCGGCGATGCCGGCGGAGGGATCCTGTCCGACGTCGATGTAGTGCACCTCGTCGACCAGGGCGGGCTTGCCCCAATAGCCTTCGCGGCGTCGCAGCACCGCCTTCTCGCCGACGGCGAACTCGACCAGCTCGAAGGGGCCGGTACCGACCGGGTTCTTGGAGAGGTCGCCGCCTTCCTCGTCGAAGCGACGGTGCACGATCGCCGTCGGATAGTTGTAGAGGTTCTCGGGGATTGCCAGCTCCGGCGACTTGAGGTGAAGGCGCAGGGTGTGGTCGTCGACCTTCTCGACCGCGCCCTCGATCATGCGCTTGGCCATCTTGGGCGAGCCGTCCTCGTTCTTCTGGCCGGTGTCGACCTGCTCGACCATCTTGTCGAACAGGCCGATGTTGGACGAGCCGGTCGCCGGATCGAGCCAGCGCTGGAAGTTGTAGGCCACGTCGTCCGCGCCGAAATCGTCGCCGTTCGACCACTTGATCCCCTGGCGCAGATGGAAGGTCCAGGTCTTGAGGTCGTCGGAGGCCTCCCATTTCTCGGCCAGGTAGGGCCGGGTGACGTTGTCGTTGCCGGTCTTCACCAGGTATTCGACCATGCCGCGGGCCACGTTCGACTTCTCGACCCAGTCGAAGGTGGCCGGGTCGCTCATCTCCTGCACGCGCATGGATACGCGGAGGATACCGCCCATCTTCGGC
>JBHJOF010000185.1:0-2482 GCA_050330055.1 Kiloniellales bacterium | reverse complement strand
TAGCCGCCGGGATTCTTGGCGAGATACTGCTGGTGGTAGCCCTCGGCGTAGTAGCAGTCGGGCGCATCAAGGATTTCGGTGGTGATCGCGCCGTATCCCGCCGTGCCGAGGCGCTCCTGGTAGGCGGCCTTGGATGCCTTTGCGGCAGCGCGCTGGTCTTCATCAAAGACGTAGATGCCCGAGCGGTACTGCGTGCCGCGGTCGTTGCCCTGCCGCATCCCCTGCGTCGGATCGTGGCCTTCCCAGAACACCCGCAGCAGGTCCTCGTAGGTCAACTGTGCGTGGTCGAACACCACGCGCACGACCTCGTTATGGCCGGTCTGGCCGGTGCAGACCTCCTCGTAGGTGGCATTGGGCGTGTAGCCGCCGGCGTAGCCCACGGCCGTAACCCAGACCCCCGGGACCTGCCAGAACTTGCGCTCGACGCCCCAGAAGCAGCCCATGCCGAAGACCGCCTGCTGGAAGCCCGCCGGAACGTCGCCCTTGAGGGGGCGGCCGTTCACATAGTGCGTTTCGGCCGTGGGCAGCGGCGTCGGCCGGCCCTTCAGCGCCGCATCGGGCGACACCATCTCCATCTTCTTCGACGCAAACAGGAACATCGCCGGACTCCCCCGAGTCATTTCGCACCTGCAGCATATAGTCTTCGGGGGCGCCTTGGCTACTCCGCAGGTGTGGCCGACCGCCGGAGGGCCGAAAACACGGTCTCGTTCCCCTTCTCGGGGTTGCGCGGGATCATCGCGGCCAGCGCGATGGCCAATGCTGCCATTGCGGCCGCAAGCATGAAGACCGAGGTGGGAGAGGTGATCCAGAGGTAACCCAGCAGTGCGGGCAGGAACACCGCCGCAATGTGGTTGATGGTAAAAGCCACGGCTGCGGTAGGGGCGATGTCCGGCACGTCGGCGATCTTCTGGAAATAGGTCTTGATGGCGATTGCCATGGCGAAGAACAGGTGGTCGATCACGTAGAGCGTCGCCGCCAGCATGGCGCTCTCGACGAAGGCGTAGGAGGTGAAGACCACGATCAGGCCGATGTACTCGACGGTCAGCGCCTTACGATCGCCCCAGCGCTTGATCAGGTGGCCGATGGCCGGGGCCAGCCAGACGTTGGCGGCGTAGTTGATCAGGAACAGCAGCGTGATGTTGCCGACCGTGTAGCCGAACTTCTCGACCATCATAAAGCCGGCGAAGACGATGAAGATCTGCCGCCGCGCGCCCGAGAAGAAGACCAGGGCATAGTAGAGCCAGTAGCGCGGCCGCAGGATCAGGGTCTTGTGCTGCTCGACCTTGGCCGGGAACTGCGGGTAGGCGAGCCAGGCGAAAAGCGCGGCCGCGACGGTCAGGCCGCCGCCCACCAGATAGACCACCAGGTAGTCGGTGCCGGCCAACTCGAAGGCGGCCCAGATCAGCGCGTAGCCGCCGAGCGACGCCAGGCTCGCGGCGGCGATGACGCGGCCCAGCACGATCGGCGCGCGCTCCTTGCCGACCCACTGCAGCGCCAGGCTCTGCTGCAGCGTCTCGTTGTAGTGGAAGCCGATCGACATGATGATCGTCGTGCAATAGAGGCCGACCACGCTGGGGAAGAAGCCGGTCAGCGCCGTGCCCAGGCCGAGCAGGGCGAGCGACAGCAGGGCGAAGGGCTGCTCGCGCAGCAGCAGCAGCACGAAGACCGCGGTGAAGGCGAGGAAGCCCGGCACCTCGCGCAGGCTCTGCAGGATGCCCATCTCGGCGCCGGTGAAGGCGGCGCGCTCGACCGCGAAGTTGTTGAGCAGCGCCATCCAGGTGGCGAAAGAGAGGGCGCTGGCGGCGCCGAGCAACAGCAGCAGGGCTTCCGGCGAGCGCCAGCCGTAGCGCCGCAGGCTGGCCCAGATATCGGCGAGACGTTTCAGCATGGCGGCGGCTTCGGAATCCCCTGAGACTGTCTTCCAGGCAAAATAGTCTTGTCAGGTCTGTCCATCTATCGGCATCATGTCAAAGGATGTCGAGATTCGGACAATCTGGGACGGGCCGACCCCTGCCGGACGAGGCTGGTGAGCTGCGGCTGCACCACGACCCGGAGGGCCGGCCGGTGCCCAACTCCGCCCATCCCGTGGCCGGCTTCGCCCACTCCTACCCCGACGGGCAATACGTTTCCCGTCACCACCACGACTATGCCCAGTTGCTCTACGCCAGCAGCGGCGTGATGCGGGTCGAGACGACGGTCGGATTCTGGGTGGTGCCGCCGCAGCGCGCGGTCTGGATCCCGGCCCGCATGGGCCATGAGATCACCATGGCCGGCGCCACCGAGATGCGCTCGCTCTACCTGCTTGACGGCCTCGAGGGGCTGCCCTCCGATTGCCGGGTGATCGCCGTCTCGCCGCTGCTGCGCGAGCTGATCGCCGCCTTCATCGCCGGGCCGGCGGCCTATGCGCCGGAGGGCCCGCAGGCGCGGCTGGCGGCGGTGATCCTCGACCAGCTGCGCGCGCCGGTGCTGGCCGGCCTGCACC
>JBHJOF010000184.1:0-2685 GCA_050330055.1 Kiloniellales bacterium | reverse complement strand
GCAAGGTCGTCCTGGTTCTCCAGAATCAAGTTGAACCACTTGCGCAGGATGTTGGCGCGCTCCTTGGCGATCAGCGAGCGCCACTTGGGCCAGGCGCGCTCGGCCGCCTCGATGGCGCGGCGCGTCTCGTCGGCGCCGAGCTTGGGCACCGTGCCGAGCACCTCGCCGGTCGCCGGGTTGGTCACCTCGACGGTCTTGCCGGAATCGGCGTCGATCCACTTGCCGTCCACGTAGCACTGCTGGCGGAACAGGCTCATGTCCTTGAGCTGCGGCGTGCCGTTGCCGGTCACGGCTTTCGCTTGCGCGGTCATCACGTCCTCCCGGGGCGTTAGGGGTAGCTATTGCTGTGGAATTGGCGGCGAGTATAGCGGGGCGCAAGGGGGCGACGAAAGCCCCCCGCCGGGCACCCGGCGACAGTTTCTATCGGATCGGAAAGCCATTTTGCAATCAAATGCTTGCGGCTAGCCGCGCGGCGCGCCGCTGGGCTCCAGGCTCGATCGCTCTGGTTCGCATCGCGGGCTACCGATATCCGGTCGCATCGGCCGGCTTCCCGGCCTCCTGGACCTCCAGCAGGTAGCGCCAGCAGTCCGGCTGCGATCCGTCGAGGTCGGTGAAGCCGTAGACCTGCGCCATGCCGCCGCTGGAGAGCGACTGCCCGGTCCAGCGGGCGCGCTGCGGATCGGCGGCGAGCGCGGCGACGGCGCGGCCTACGAAACGCGGCGTCTCGGAGATCGCGAAGTGCGGCGAAATGGCGGTGGCGTCGCGCCAGGTCTCCTCGGTCACGCTGTAGTTGTCGAGCATCATCTCGGAGCGCATCCAGCCGGGCGTGATGGCCACCGCCGTGCCCTCGTGGGGCGCGAGGTCCTTGGCGTGGCCCCAGGCCATGCGTATCGCCGCCAGCTTGGCAAGGTCGTAGAACACGTTGAGCCGGTAGTGATCTGCGTTGTACTCGGCCGTGCCGTCGGTCACCTCGACCAGCAGGCCGCCGGGCTTCTCGATCATGAGCGGCAGCGCGTGGTGTGCCGTGATGAGGTGCGTGTCGACGGCGAGCCGCAGCAGGCGCAGGCCGTTCTCCAGGTTGTGCTCCCAGACCGCCTTGTTCCATTCGAACAGCTTCTCGCCGCCCCAGATGTCGTTCACCAGGATATCGAGCCGGCCGCGCTCCTTCCGCATGCGGGCGACCAGCGCCTCGACCTCGCTCGGCACCAGATGATCGACGCGGACCGCGATACCCTCACCGCCGGCCTCGCTCACCAGCGCCGCGGTCTCCTCGATGGTCTCGGGACGGCCATAGTCGGACGTCTGGCTGTGCGTCGTGCGGCCGGTCACGTAGACCGTCGCGCCGGCCGCGCCCAGCTCGACCGCGATGCCGCGCCCCGCCCCGCGCGTGCCGCCGGCGACGAGCGCGACTTTTCCCTCGAGTGGTCTCATCCGTGGGTCCTCTCCTGCGCGAAGTTTGCGAAGCGATACTTGCGCTATGCCAGGGACAAGGATGAGGCGCGGTTGGGCCGCGACCGATCGCCGCGCTCAGGCGGGCTGCGTCTCCGGCGACGCCGTCGCCCCCTCGCAATAATCGTCGAGCCAGGGCGTGCGGTAGCTGTCTCGGGTCCAGAGGATGGGGAAGAAACTCTCGTCCATCTCCAGGCTGTCGCGCCGCTTGTAGCGGCTGTAGACATAGCTGATCTCGCTCGGGTGAAAGCGCGCCGCCGAGGAGATGCAGTGCGCCACCAGCGAGCGGCGCGGCCGCTCGCCGCGGTTGGCGCCCGAGCCGTGCCAGGTTCCGCCGGCGTGCAGGGCGCAGCCGCCGGCCGGCACCTCGACCTTGACGATCTCCGGCACTTGGCCGACCTGCGCGGCCGCCGCTTGCAGTGCCTCGCGGTAGTCCTCCGGATCGTGGAACTGGCGGATCGGCGGGAAATCGCCCCAGCGGTGCGAGCCGCGCACGTACTCGATGGTGCCGCCCGCGGCGCTGGTCGGGTCGAGCGCGATCCAGCAGGTCATGTAGTCCGACGGCACCACCCACTTTATGTAGCTGTTGTCCTGGTGAAAGCCGAGCGGCGTGGCCCCGGGCGGCTTCCAGATCACGTTGTCCTGGGCGATGCGCGCGCCCGGCCAGCCGGCGAGCGTGGCACAGAGCCGGCCGACCGCGGCGCTCAGGACGACGCCGGCCACCGCCGGGTCGCTCTTCCAGCCATTGCAGATCTGCCGCGCCAGATGCGGCGGATCGCGCCCCTCGCGCCAGTTCCACTCGTCGGGCTGGAGCCCCGTCGGAAACTCGCCGCGGAACAGCGGCGCAAAGCGCGCCGCCAGCGCCGCCGCCTTCGCGGGATCGAGGAAGCGGTCGAGGATCAGGAAGCCGTCGCGGTCAAAGGCCGCGATCTGCGCGTCGGTCAGGGTCGTCATGGCGGCATGATAGACGACGCACCTAGGCTCGCGGCAAGGGTTTATGCTCTCGCGCGCGCAGCAAGGCCCTCGCCGTACCAAGCTCGCTCCATTGTCATGGCCGGGCTGAACTCACGGCCGTCCGCTTTAGGCTTATTCACACAGTCCGTCATGGTCGGCGAAGGCCACTGCTGTCCGGTTTAAACAAGAAAGCCTTCGTGTTGTCCGCTTCGCGGACGCCCCCCTCCCAACCCTCCCCCGCAAGGGGGGAGGGAAAAGATGAGCGGCGACGGCCCTTTAGTT
>JBHJOF010000183.1:0-16228 GCA_050330055.1 Kiloniellales bacterium | reverse complement strand
TCCCACATCTCGACCGGGCCCTCGGTGGCCGTGCCGATGCGGCGACGCGACTCGGCCGGGTTCCACGTGAGCCATTCGCGCACGACCGGGTTGCGCGTCTCGAAGGCGAAGCGGCCCTTCGGCGCCAGATGCGCCGCCATGGTCTGCAGCAGGGCGCGCTGATCGTTCTTGTTGCGGAAGACCTGGAAGGCGTGCCCCGTCATCATCACCAGGTCGAAGCGCTGGTCGAGCCGCAGGCTGCGCGCATCGCCCAGCACCCAGGTCACCCGATCGCCGTGCGGCCGGCCGCGCGCCAGGCACAGCATGGCCTCGGCCGGGTCGACGCCGACCACCTGGTGGCCGAGCGACGCCAGCCTGGCGCCGAAGCGGCCGGTGCCGCAGCCGAGGTCGAGCAGCCTCGGGCCGGCCTCGGCGGCCAGCGCCCGATAGAACTCGTCGGCCTGGTCCCAGAGATTGTCCGATTCATAGGCGCTGACCAGCAGGTCGTCTCGGTAAATCTCATCGGGACCGATCATGCTTCCTCACGCTCCCGCCGAGCCCGAAGGGCCAGCAAACCGCGCCCTGTCGCCCCGCTCCGAAGACGTGCCTGGGGCCTTTTCGAGGCCCCTCCGTAGCGTCGCCCGGCCCCCTGCCAAGGGCTTGGGCCGCCACCGGCGGGGAATCCGCGTCATTCCCAGGCTGAACAGACAAATATCAATATTATCATATGGTTATATTGACCTCGGCAAGCCGGGAAAAGGCCGCCAGCCGCTATTGACAGGAAACAAGGCCAACTCTAAGGTGCGCCCCCGTTGACGGCTCGGACCCGGTCCGGCGTCCCTTGGGGCAGCGCGGGCGCTCCCGTTATCTTGGATTCCAACATTCGGCTCGAATGCAGCTCTCCGTCAAAGGGAAACAGCTCGACGTTGGCGACGCCCTCCGCAGCCATATTGCGGACAGCCTCGACAGGATGTTGAGCAAGTATTTCGGCACCGCGATCGACGCCCATGTGACGCTGTCCCCGGAAGCGCACCTCTTTCGCGCCGTGGTGACGGCGCACGTCGGGCGCAACATCCAGCTCGAGGCGCAGGGCGAAGCCGGCGACGCCTACGCCGCCTTCGACGCCGCGGCCGAGCGGCTGTCCAAGCGCCTTAGGCGCTACAAGCGGCGGCTGCGCGACCATCACAAAGAAGTGACGCCCGAGCAGGCGCCGCTGCCGGCGCAGCAGTTTATCCTCGCCAACGGCGAGTCCGATGAGGAGACCGAGGCAAGTCTGAACGGCCAGCCGACGGTGGTGGCCGAGATGACCACGGATATTCCCAGCCTCACGGTGAGCGAGGCGGTGATGCGCATGGACCTGGCCGATCTGCCGGCCATGCTGTTCCGCAACAGCGCCCACGGAGGCCTCAACATGATTTACCGGCGCCAGGATGGAAACATCGGCTGGATCGACCCGCGCGGCAATCGCAGCGCCTGAGTACCGCAAGCTGGCGCCGTCAGAGAACAAGGGATCATTATGGACATCGCTGACATGATCGACCCGTCCGGCATCATCGCGAAGCTGCGCGTGACCAGCAAGAAGCAGGCGCTGCAAGAGCTGGCGAAGCGGGCGGCGGAGATCACCGGACAGAGCGAAAGGGCGATCTTCGAGGTGCTGATCGAGCGCGAGCGCCTCGGCACCACGGGCGTGGGCAACGGCATCGCCATCCCGCACGGCAAGCTGCCCGACCTGGATCGTCTCTATGGCCTTTTCGCCCGGCTCGACACGCCGATCGAGTTCGACGCCATCGACGAGCAGCCGGTCGACCTGATCTGCCTCTTGCTGGCACCGGAGACGGCGGGCGCCGATCACCTCAAGGCGCTGGCCCGCATCTCGCGCCTGCTGCGCGATCCGACGATGTGCGAGAAGCTGCGCGGCAGTGATTCGGCCGACGCCATATACGCCCTGCTGACCGAGTCGGCGGCCAGCCACGCCGCCTGAGGCATCTGCACGGAAACAACGCAGACGCTGCTGCTCATCACGTGCGCGTGGGTTTCTTTGGAATCACCCTCACCCTCCCATCGCTTGCGCGATGGGCCCCTCCCTCTCCCCTCCGAGGGAGAGGGAAAAATGGCGCGCTGAAATGCCCTCTCCCTCGAGGGGAGAGGGAGGGGCCCAAGCGGCCGCAGGACGCTTGGGAGGGTGAGGGTGGCAAAACCGGCCGGACCGAATCGCCGCGCCGGCCGCCTCATCAATGCACGTAGAGCGGCTCCAGGTCGTTGTGCCGCACGGTGGCGAAGGCGACCTCGCGACTGGGCATGACCGCGATCTGCCGGCCGTCCGCCGCGTGCACCGCGAACAGCGGCTGCTGGTCGATCACGACCGGCTTGACGTAGGCCATGTCGTTCATGCCCAGGGCGAGGAAGTCCTGGGCCGAGATCTGTGAGAGCTTCTGGGGTGCGTTGTTCATCTGCCTATCCTTCCTGGATCCTCATCCAATCCTACTGGCTGGATCCCCTGGGCGCGGAAGCCCTCTTTGCGGCTTGCCGCGGTCATCAAGACTCCGCCGCCTGACGTGACGCCGCCTTGCGCGGCTTGTCGGACGCCGCTGCCTCGATGGTTTCCGGCTGTGCCGGACCGCTCGACTTGATGGCGACCGTGCGCACCTTGGGCTCGACCAACGGCCGCTCGAGATCGACGTGCAGCAAGCCGTTGTCGAGCGCCGCGCCGATGACCTCAATGCCCTCGGCCAGCACGAAACTGCGCTGGAACTGGCGCGCGGCGATACCCTGGTGCAGGTAGACGCGCTCCGGCTCCGGGCTCTGCTTGCCGCGGATCATGAGCTGATTGTCCTCGACCTGGACCTGCAGGTCCTCGGCCGCGAAGCCGGCCACCGCCACGGTGATGCGCAGGCGGTTCTCGGCGAGCTGCTCGACGTTGTAGGGCGGGTAGCCGTCGGTGGCGGTTTTCGAGATACGGTCGACCGCCCGCTCGAAATGATCGAAGCCGAGCAGCAGCGGCGAATTGAAAAGTGACAGGCGGGTCATGCTGGGCGTCCTCCTCGACCATGAGCAAGGGCTGCCGTCCAAAGCGCCCCGAAATCCGTGTCCGCGGCCTTCCAGAGCGCGGCGGCCCGATTTCCGGCACCGCCGAGTGTTAATGTGGTATGGCCGGGGCCGAGCTTCAAGCGGCCGGGGACCAGCCGGCCCAGCACCCGGGGCCGCCGGGGATGCAGGCGATTCAGTTGTTTTCCAATGAATTGGCGCTCAGCGCACAGTCCGCTTATCGGCGCGTCGTCGCTCCGGGTGCGCCCACTAGCCGCGGAGATCGGGCGGGCTAGACGCCGATTCTGGGTTCGCCGTCCTTGTGCGGGCCGAAGGCGTGGTCAAGCGTCTTGGTGCTGTCCTCGGCCAGGTGGATGCACTCGGTCAGCATGTTCAGAATCTTGATGTTGTTCTCCAGGACGTGGCGCGCCTGCGCGCGGTCATCGTCCAGGATTCGCGTAGCTCGAAGGATGATATCCTTGCGGATTACCGCAAGGATCTCCTCCAGTTTGTAGCCGGTCGGATTCTCTTCGGTCACGAGAAACTTCGTCATTGCTGTACCTTAGAGGCGGATTGCCACCGCATCGGGTAGCAGAGATTGGTTTACAGAGCCTGAAGGCCGCGCCCGGACGGGACGCCGGGCGGACCCGCTAAAGCACGGAAAAGGCAGGGGATTGCTGCCTTTGGGGCTTCGGGGCAAAGTCCGTCGGCAGGGCCCAGCCTCCCGGATCGACCCTACAGGATTCACACTTTCGCGCGGCGGTCTCACAATGCAGTTACACACACCACTGTCGTCCCGGGCCTTCGCCGCGCCGAAGCGGCTTCGGCCGCGCAGGCGGGGCTTGTCCCCGGGACCCAATGGCGTTGGCCCGTGACACGGATAGGTCGATGGGTCCCGGCAACAAGTGTCGGGACGACTGCGCAGCGCTGCAGCCGTGGCAGGGGCGAGCCTCTCCTGCCTGAGATGTGTCGATGCCCTGGGGATCGACTGGAAAGGGCCGACCGCGGAGGACCGGTGGGCTAGCCCGCCTTGATGTGGGGACCGGCCTCGCCCTCGGTCTGCAGCAGGATCTCACGCCCGAGCACCTCGATCTCGCCCTTGAGCCGGTCGAGCTGCTGACCCTGGTCCACCACGACCTCGTTCAGCTCTTCGATGGTCTTCTGGTTCTGCGCGACCAAGCTTTCCAGCTTGACCAGCCGCGCCTCCGTTGCCTCGCTCGTCATGGTCCTTCCTTGCTGTTGCTCGTGTTGACGCGCAGTCCCCATCCGCCGCGTTCCGCGGGCCCTTGCCAGGGGCGGCCTCAGCCGACCAGGACGATCGAGCTCGCCGGCCCGGCGAGCACGGCCTCGACGTCGATCTGGCCGCCCAGCTTACCTTTTCGCTCCAGCACCACAATGCCGGCCGCCGCCCGGCCGAGCCGAGCGGCGAGCGGCGCGGCCGCCGTCTCCGCCAGCACCTCGACCTTGGCGTCAGGGCCCCGTTCGGCGAGCCAGGCCCTGGCCGCCTCGGCCAGCGCCTCACCCGGCGCCAGCACGCTCAGCGGCTGGCCGTTGAGATCGGCCAGCTCGCGGCCCAGCGCGAGCGCCTGCTCGGAGCCCTCATAGAGCACCACGACCGCTTCGCCGGGCTGCTGGACGCCGCGCATCAGCAGCACCGCGCAGGGCGCAGCGCGCGCTATCAGGCGTGCGGTGCCGCCGAAGCGGCGGCGCTGCGACGCCCGGCTGACGGTGCCGAGCGCGATCAGCTCGTAGCCGTCGGCCTCGGCCAGCAGGGCCTCGCCGACGCTGCCCCGGATAACCCGGAAGGAGGCCTGCACGTGCCAGCGCGCGGCCACGGCGTCGAGCGCGGCGCGCGCCTGTGCCGCCCAGGCGCGCAGCCCCTGCTGCATCTTGCTGGGGTCGAGCGCGTCGAGCATGAAATCGGTGTCGCGGATCACCTGCGTCACCGGCAGGGCGGCGGCCTGCAGCAGGTCAGCCTCCTCGACGAAGATCCCGACCAGCTCGGCCTCGCGTTCGGCCGCCAGGCGCGCCGCGGTCTCCAGCGCCGCGCGGCACTGCGCCGCCGGGTCCAGCGCCACCAGGACGCGCCTTAGCTGGCGCGCAGCAAGCGTGGTCATGGTGCGCCCTCTCCTCTCTGCAGCGCGCCGAAGGCGCGGCGCTTGTCCGCCAGGTCGATTAAGCGGCTCTCCACCCGATGGTTCAGCGTGCCCTCGGGAAAGCGGCCGTCCGCGTCGCGCTCGCCCGCCGGCATCCCGGTCAGTATCTCGATGCCCTGGTCGATGGTTTCAACCGGGTAGACGTGGAACTGGCCGGCTTCCGCCGCCTCGACCACCCGGCGGTGCAGCATCAGGTGCTTGACGTTCGCCGCCGGCACCAGCACGCCCTGCGATCCGGTCAGACCGCGCGCCGCGCAGAGATCGAAGAAACCCTCGATCTTCTCGTTGACCCCGCCGATCGCCTGCACCTGGCCGTACTGGTTGACCGAGCCGGTGACGGCAAAGGACTGGTCGATCGGCACTTCGGCGATCGCCGAGAGCAGCGCGTAGAGCTCGGCCGAGGAGGCGCTGTCGCCATCGACGCCGCCATAGGACTGCTCGAACACCAGGCTGGCCGAGAGCGACAGCGGCCGCTCGTGCGCATAGTGCGCACTCAGGTAACCGCCGAGGATCAGCACGCCCTTGGAATGCAGCGGCCCGCCCAGCGCCACCTCGCGCTCGATGTCGATCACCTCGCCCTTGCCGAGGCGGATGCGGGCGGTGATGCGGCTCGGCCGGCCGAAGGCGAAGCCGCCGAGCTGCATGACCGAGAGGCCGTTGACCTGGCCGACCGTCCTGCCCTGGCTGTCGATCATGATGGTGCCGCGGCGGATCTCCTCCTGGATGCGCTCACGCACGCGGTCGAGGCGATGCACCTGGGCATCGACCGCCTGTTGCACATCGTCCTTGCCGACCCGCGCGCGGCCGTTGACGCCGGCCCAGTAGTCGGCCTCGCGCAACAGGTCGGCCAGCTCCTCGAGCATGGTCGAGAGGCGCTCGCTGTCACCGGCCTGGCGGGCGCTGAACTCGAGCGCGCGGGCGACGCCGCCGCCGTCGAAGGGCCGCAGCTTCTCCCGCCGGGCCATGGTCGCGAGCAGCCGGGCCATGCGCAGGCTGTTGTCGGCGTTGCGCTCGATGCGTTCGTCGAAGTCGGCCGCCACCTTGAACAGGCGGCCGAACTCCGGGTCGAGCTCGGCCAGCAGGTAGTAGAGCAGCCGCTCGCCGACCAGCACGACCTTGACGTCGAGCGGGATTGGCTCCGGCTCCAGGGTCACGGTGCTGAGCAGCCCCATGGCCTGCATCGCCGATTCGATGCGGATCTCGCGGGCCTTGAGCACGCGCTTGAGGCCGTCCCAGGCCATCGGCTTGGTCAACAGCTTGAGCGCGTCGAGCATCAGATAGCCGCCGTTGGCGCGGTGCAGGGCGCCGGCGCGGATTAGGTGGAAGTCGGTCAGGAGCGCGCCCATCTCCGCGCGGTGCTCGACCCGGCCGATCAGGCGATCGTAGTTCGGATCGTCCTCGTAGATCACCGGGGCATGCTGCTGGCCCTGGTTGTCAACGATCAGGTTGACGCGGTAGCGGCGGAACAGCGGATGGCCGTCGCTCGTCTCGGCGGCGCCGGGCGCGCCGCGCTCCGGTGCGTTTACGATGGCCTCGACGTTGTCGATCACGTCCTCGTTGACCGCGTCGAGATAGGCCAACACCGCGGGCAGGTCCTCGTAGCGTTTGCGCAGTGCCGCAATCAGGTGCCCGACCGCGAAGGTGGCGGTCTCGTTGTTCAGCTTGCGCAGCTTCTCGCGGGTTTCCTTCATCCACACCGGGGTTTGGCGCAGCACGTCCTGCAGCTTCTTCTGCAGGCCCTCGATCACCTGCTGGATGCGCTGGCGCTCCGCTTCCGGGAACTGCTGGAAGACCTCGGGCGCGACCACGCGGCCCTCGGAGACCGGCGCGAAGGCGAAGCCGACCGGCGTGCGCAGCAGCGCGATGCGCTCTGCCTCCGCCTCCTTCTCGACCTCGCCCATAGCCGCTTCCTGGCGCTCCTTGAAGGCTTCTTCGATGACCTGCCGGGCGGTGCGATACTGGTCGCTCTCGAAGGCGCTGCGCAGCGCGTCGCGCACCTCGTTCACGAAGCTCTCCATGTCGGCCTGGAAGACCGCGCCGCGGCCGGCTGAGAGCCGGAGCGCGGTCGGCTTGCGCTGGTCGCCGAAATTGCCGATGTAGCACCAGTCGTCGGGAGGGCCGGCCGTCGCGGCGTGCTCTTCGAGGAACTGTCGCACCAGAGTGTGCTTGCCGGTCCCGGCCGGGCCCAGGGCATAAACGTTGTAGCCCGGCCGCGCCATGCCGATGGCAAAGCGGATCGCCTCGACGGCACGGTCCTGGCCGATCACCTCGGTCAGATCCTCGAGCTCCTCGGTCGACTCGAAGGTGAACTGGTCCGCCGTGCAGCGCCAGCATAGCGCCGCCGCCGGCAAGGCCGCTGTCTTCGGCGCAACCTGAGCCGGCGCCCCCCCTTTGGTCTGCCTCGTCATCCCTCCTCCTTGCGCTGGCGCACAGACTAGCCTCCCCGCCGCGGCAGCGTCGAGCGCCCCAAGGCTACCCCAGGCTGGCGTGCATGAATTCCTCCATGCTTGACCAACGCAACCGCCTGCGCCTTGATCCAGATTAAGCCGCCGCCCGTACCTTAGTGGCGCGTCCGCCATGGGATGACAGGGAACAAGATGAACGACGCGCCAGCCAGGCCAAGCCAGGGCCGACCGATCAGCAGCCTGCCGTCGGCCCGCGCCGAGGCGGCGGCCATCGCCGAGCGGCTGGCCGGCCGCAGGCTTGCCCTGTTCCTCGACTACGACGGCACCCTGTCCGCAATCGCCGAACGGCCCGAGCTGGCCCTGCTCGACCCGGCCATGCGCCAGGTGGTGCGCGCCCTGGCCGAACGATGCTTCGTCGCCGTGATCAGCGGCCGCGACCTGGAGGACGTGCGCGCCAAGGTCGGCATCGAGGAACTGGTCTACGCCGGCAGCCACGGCTTCGACATCGCCGGGCCCCCGAACGCCCACTCAGGGGATACCCGCTCGGCGGGCGCGCACCCAGGGCAGGGCGGCGAGGCGTTGCAGCCGGCGCTCGACGCCGCTGAAGCCGGTCTGCGTCTGATGCTGGCCGGTCTGTCGGGCCTGCTGGTGGAGCGCAAGCGCTATTCCCTGGCCGTCCACGTGCGCCAGGTGGCGCCGGCCGGGCACGAGCGCGTGGCGCAGGCGGTGGATGTTGTGCTGGCGGAGCATCCGGCGCTCGCCCTGGTACGCGGCAAGATGGTCTTCGAGCTGCGCCCGGCCGTCGACTGGGACAAGGGCCGGGCCATGCTGTGGCTGCTGCGCTTTCTCGACGGCAAGGGCACCAACGTCGTGCCGATCTATATCGGCGACGACATCACCGACGAGGACGCCTTCCGCGCGCTGCATGAACTGGGGGGCCCCGATCAAATCGATGAAGGCGGCATCGGCATCGTGGTCGGCGGCGACCAGCGCGACAGCCTGGCCGACTACGTCCTGGCGCGGCCGGATGAGGTGCGCGCCTTTCTCGACTTCCTGCTGCGGCTGCTGAACGGCGCCAGCCCGGCCGCCGCCGCCGAAGCGCTGGCCGGCTAGCGCAGGATCGGGACAGCGGAGATCAAGCTTTACGTCTCTGTCGCCATCGCTGGCGCGATGAGCCTTTTTTTCACCCTCACCCTCCCATCGCTTACGCGATGGGCCCCTCCCTCTCCCCTCCGAGGGAGAGGGTTCTTGCGGCGCGCCAGTTTGTTCCCCTCGCCCTTGAGGGGAGAGGGAGGGGCCCGCGCGACCAAAGGGAGCGTGGGAGGGTGAGGGTGACAAGCAAGTCAGATTGGGCATAACTCGACGCTAACGCCGCTTCGGCTTCTCGCGCAGCACGCGGCGCACGCTGTAGGCCAGGTCGATCATCTCGCGGTGCGCCACGCTGTTCGGCGCGTAGTCGCCGATCCACTGCCCGAAGGCCACGGAATCGGCGAAGGCGACGCGTTGGCCGATGGCCGGGCCGACCGGCTCGCCGAGATGCTTCAGTATGGACTCGATGGTGCGGCCGGTCGCCGTCGAGCGGTCGACCCGCGAGGGCACCATCAGGCACTTGGGGCCGTGGTCCTGACGCACCGCGCGTGCTTCCTGGATCAGCTGCAGGGCGGGCTTGGTGGCCGAGACGTCGGCCGCCGAGGCGGTCACCGGCACCAGCACCAGGTGCGCCGCCCAGACCGCGGCGCGCGTGGCGAGGCCGACGTGCGGCGGGCAGTCGATCACCAGGTAGTCGGCCTCGATGCCGCGCAGGGCGGAAAGCCAGGCCTGCGCCAGCTTGCCGTCCTGCACCGCCTGGCGCCGCCTGAACCGGCTGAGCCAGCCGTGCTGGTCGTTGTCCTCCAGCGGCATGGATCGCAGGCTGACCGGCAGGCCGCCGATGTTGCTCCAGAAGCTGCTGGTGCCCTGGCTGTCGGCGTCGATCACCACCGCCGTGCGGTCGGGACCGCGCAGGCAGCAGGCTAGGTTGACGGCGATGGTCGACTTGCCGACGCCGCCCTTCAGGTTGGCCACCGCGACGATCTCAGCCATCGCGCGGTCCCTGCCTGGCTGACCAGTGCTGTCCGGCGGCAAACAGGGACCAGGCTGCCGCCGAGGCTATCGTGGCTTGCTGCGGCAACGGACCTCTGCAGAACAGTGCTGCGGCGGCCGAGCCGCTGACCCTGGAGGCCGCGAGCCCCTCATGGGCCGCGCTCCGGGCGGCTGCCGCCGCTTACCGGGCGATTGAATCCGAACATCCGGGCGAAGGCAAGGCGGGCAAGCCGCTTGGCCCGGCCGTCGCGCGTCGGGCGCCAGTGCCGGGCGTTAAGGGCGGACGCTAGCGGCGCAGCGACAGCAGGGCGATCACGCCGGCAAAGATCACGAAGGCGCTCAAAACGCCCGAAAGGAACAAGATTTCCCAGGTTTCCATGGCTCCGGCTCCGCTGCTGCGACGCGGCGCGCGGCCGCACGGCCGCGCCAGCGGGCCATGCAACAGCAGCCGCCGGATCCGGTCGTTGAGCTATGTCAATTGATGCGCGCCGACCCGCACCACTCCCGCACATTCGAGATTGTTTAATGATTCAGCTTTAGCCTAGCCAGATAGACATATAACAAACGTAGAGAATCCACCCATGGCTCTCGCCTTGACGTCGGTCCGGTTCAATCAAATCCGGACCAAGCTCACCGCCTTGGTCCTGCTTTTTGGCATCGTTCCGGCGCTTGCCATCTTCACCGTCTACAGCGCCTCCCAGAGCGAGTTCCAGGACGCCGTCCGAGGAACCATCGAGTTGGAAGCCGCCAAGCTCGGCGACGTGATCGATCGCAACCTCTTCGAGCGCTATGGCGACGTGCAGGCTTTCGGCTTGAACACCGCGGCGCTCGACCCCATGAACTGGCGCAACCCCTCGAGCGACAACCCGCTGATCCGGGCCATGAACGGCTACATGACCGGCTACGGCATCTACAAGCTGATGCTGCTGCTCGACGACCGGGGCGAGGTCCTGGCGGTGAACACGGTCGATGCGCAGGGCAGGCCGCTCGACACGGACGCACTCTATCGACGGAGCTTTGCCGACGCCGACTGGTTCCGCAACGCCATGATCGGCCAGTTCCTGATCGGCAGCAACGGCTTCACTGGCACCGCCGTGGGCCAGCCGTCACGCAGCCCTGTGGTGCACGAGTTCTACGGCGAAGACGACTTCGTGATCACCTTTTCGGCGCCGGTCAAGGACGCCTCGGGCCAGGTCATCGGCGCCTGGATCAACTTCGCGGACTTCGGTCTGGTCGAGCAGATCGTCGCCGAGTCCTACGCCGGGATGGCCGCCCAAGGTCAGGCCCATGCAGAAGTGACCGTGCTCGACAGCAACGGCCGCGTCATCGTCGACTACGACCCGACCGGCCAGGGCTGGACCGACTATCGGCGCAACTGGGAGGTCATCGGCAAGCTCAACCTGGCGGAGCGGGGCGTCGAATCGGCCGTCGCCGCAGTGCGCGGCGAGACCGGCAGCATGGACAGCCTGCACGCGCGCAAGCAGGTGCTGCAGGCCACAGGCTACGCGCACACCGACGGCGCCTACGACTATCCCGGTCTCGGCTGGTCGGTGCTGGTGCGCATCCCGCACGAGGAAGCCTATCAGACGGTGCTGCACGTGCGGCACACCATGCTGATCGCCATCGCCGCCTGCGTCGTCATCATCCTGGCGGTGGGTCTGTTTGCCGGCACCTCGGCGGCGCGGCCGATCCGCAAGCTGACCGACGCCATGTCCAGGCTGGCCGAGGGCGACAAGACGGTAGAAATCCCGGCGACCGAGCGCAAGGACGAGATCGGCGAGATGGCGCAGACCGTCCAGGTGTTCAAGGAGAACGCCCTCGAGATGGACCGCATGCGCGAGGCGCAGGCGGAGAAGGAGCGCCAAGCGCAGGAAGAGAAGCGCCAGGCCATGCTGGAGCTGGCCGATACCTTCGAGGTTAGCGTCAAGTCGGTCGTCGATTCTGTCTCCGCGACGGCCGCGCAGATGCAGCAGAAGGCGCAGGCCATGTCGGCGACCGCCGAGCAGACCAAGATGCAGTCCTCGGCCGTCTCGGCCGCCTCCGAGGAAGCGGCGAGCAACGTGCAGACCGTGGCGAGCGCCACCGAGGAGCTTACGGCCTCGATCGGCGAGATCGGCCAGCAGGTCTCCAAGTCCTCGAAGATCGCCGGCGATGCCGCCGATCAGGCCGAGAAGAGCAACGTCCAAGTCGAGAGCCTGGTCGCCGCGGCGCAGAAGATCGGTGACGTGGTCGGCCTGATCCAGGACATCGCCGAGCAGACCAACCTCCTGGCACTCAATGCCACGATCGAGGCGGCGCGCGCCGGCGAGGCCGGCAAGGGCTTCGCCGTCGTCGCCTCTGAGGTCAAGTCGCTGGCCACCCAGACGGCCAAGGCGACCGAGGAGATCAGCCAGCAGATCACCACCATGCAGGGCGCCACCAGCGATTCCGCTCAGGCGATCCGGGGCATCGGCGAGATCATCAAGGAGATCAACGAGATCGCCACGACGATCGCGTCGGCTGTCGAGGAGCAGGGCTCGGCCACCCAGGAAATCTCGCGCAACGTGCAGCAGGCCGCGGCCGGCACGCAGGAGGTCTCGTCCAACATCGACGGCGTCGCCCAGGCGGCCGGCGAGGCGGGCAAGTCGGCCAGCGAGATGCTGGGCGCCTCGGGCGAGCTCGCCCAGCAGGCCACGGCCCTTTCCGGCGAGGTCGAGAAGTTCCTGCAGCGCGTCCGCGCCGCCTAGAGCATTTTCAGGCAAAGTGGAAACCGGTTCGCCGTCCGAAAATGCGCCCAATCAAGAAGTCATAGAGCATGATCCGATTCAATCGGATCGGATCATGCTCTAGCCGGCCGGAACCAGACGCAGCAAGGGCCTGGCGAGATCCCGCCAGGCCCTTGTCATGTCCAGTGCGGCTTCCTTGGTTTGGCCGGGTCGTCGTAGAGAGTTGGTTCCGTGCCCGTTTCCTAGGTGTCGCATTCGCGCCAATCGCCGCTGCCAGTCCAAGTCCTTTCCAGCCGCGGCCGGAAGGTGCTTTGCCGCGGCATGGGGACGCGGAAATGGAGTCCCATCGAACCTGATATCGCCATGCCTCAGTCCTTGGTCCCCTTCGCTTCCGGGAAAAGCCAGATGGCGCCCAGCATGACCGCGCCCAGGCCGAGCGCCAGCCACGGCAGCAGGCCGGAGCCAGCCTTGTTCTCGAAATAGAAGGCGACGACCGCCACCAGGGCGACAACGACGGACAGTCCAGCGCGGATGTTGGTCGGCATGGGTCTTGCTCCTTTCCTTCCGGCGGGCCGCTGTCGTCCGCCGGATTTCCGATTCAGCCGTCGAGCCGGGCGCCGTCCTGGTTCAGGCGAGCGCGCAGCTCGGCGCCCTCGATCGCGCGATGGGCGCGTCCGCTCTCGAGCGACAGCACCGTGGCGAGGCCGGCGGCCTGGCCGTAGGCGAAGCACTGCGCCGTGACCCGCGCCGAGGCCAGCGCCTCATGCTCGGCGCTGAAGCAGCGCCCGGCCGCGATCAGGTTCTCGCCGTGCGCCGGCAGCAGCGCGCCGTAGGGCACCTCGTAGTAGTCGTCGTGCAGCCATTCCAGCTTCGGCTTGTCGCCGACGTGCAGCTCGATCGGCCAGGGCGAGCGGGCGATGCCGTCCGGCCGCTTGCGCCGGCCGGTGACGTCGCCGTTGCTCAGCCGTTCGACGCCGACGATCGAGCGGCTTTGCCGGATGCCGGCCTGCACGCCGGTGTCGTTGATGAAGCTCGCTTCGCAGCCCGGAATGACATCGCGGAAGAAACGCGCGTAGTCGCGCGCCTGGCGGCGGCCGATCAGCTCGGCCTCGCTCAGGTCCTCCGGGTCGGTGGTATCGAGCATGCGCCCGTCCGTGCCGATCAGCCGCGTGGCGTTGCACAAGAGCTCGCCCGGCCGCGGCGTCGGGAAAACCCAGATCTTTGCGCGCGGCAGGTTGGCGCGCCCGGCCGCGTGCTCCTGCAGCAAGAGCTCGCTTACCTTGGGCGGGCAGATGGTGTCCGGCCCCCAGTAGGCGAGGAAGCGCTCCAGGTCGACGCCGCCCAGGCGAAAGATCATGGTCGGGTTCTGCACCGTGCCGTCCTGGCCCAGGGTGAAGCCGAGCCCGGCGCGGAACACCACGTCGCCGTCGCCGCTGGCGTCGATCACCCGCTTGGCCGCGATCACGCCGCGCCCAGCCTTGGACTCGACGAGCAGGCAGCGAATCGCGTCGTCCTCCATGACTACGCCCGTCACCAGGCTGTGGAACAGGACCTTGACTCCCGCCTCGGCAAGGACCGTGTCTGCCACCTCGCGCCAGACCAGCGGATCGTGGGTCACGGTCCAGGTGCGGCCATAGCGCTGCGGCGCGGTGATGCCGCCACGCGCCGCCATGGCGGCGCGGAAGCGCTCGGTAAAGCCGAAGACCACCTGCTCGGGCCGGTTCACCGCACGCTCCGACGAAAGATACATGCCGCAGATGGTGCCCGACATTCCGGCCACCGCATTGCCACCGCAGAAGCCGTAACGCTCGATCAGCAGCACCGAGCGGCCGTGGCGCGCCGCGGTTTCCGCCGCGGCGACGCCGGCCGCCCCGCCGCCGACCACGCAGACCTCGACCTCGGCCAGGACCGGCAGCCCGTGATCGGGGGCAAGCACGCAGGTCCCTTGCCACTGCATTTGTCCGAGGCTCCTTCCGCGACGGCCTTCGAGTAAACCAGGGCGGCTTGACCGGCTATGGTGCCGCGCCTAAACAATGAATATAATATATCACTGATAGATCAGTAAGGGGGAAGCGGTCATGCCCGAGGGTGAGACGCCAGGGGACAAGCCAGTGCGCAAGAAGCGCAGCATCACCGATATCCGCGAGTCCAAGCAGACCGGCGAAAAGATGGTCTACATGTCGGTGCCCGACTACACCTCGGCGCAGTGGGCCGAGATGGCCGGCGTCGACGTGGCGGTGGTCGGCGACAGCCTGGCCATGATCGCGCACGGCCATCCCAACACCATCCCCGCGACCATGGACATGATGGTGCTGCACTCGCTGGCGGTGCGGCGCGGCGCGCCCAAGACCTTCGTGCTCGGCTGCATGCCCTACCAGAGCTACAACAGCGTCGATCGCGCGCTGGTCAACGCCACCCGCTTCATGCAGGAGGCCGGCTGCGACGCGGTCAAGCCGCAGGGCGGCAAGAGCCAGGCGCATATCCTGAAGGCGCTGGTCGACGCCGGCATCCCGACCGCCTCGCACATCGGCCTGACGCCGCACACGGTGGCCATGTTCGGCGGTTTCCGCATCCAGGGCCGCACGCCCGAGGCGGCGATGGCGATCCTGGAGGACGCGTTGGCGATCCAGGATGCCGGCTGCTTCATGCTCGAGTTCGAGGCGGTGCCGGCGCGCATCGCCGGCCTGATCTCGCAGCAGCTCGAGATTCCGACCATCGGCATCGGCGCCGGGGTCGGCACCGACGGCCAGATCCTGCTGTGCTACGACCTGCTGGGCGTCTTCACCGACTTCAAGCCCAAGTTCACCAAGCGCTTCGCCAACCTGACCGAGGTCGCGGTCGGCGGCATCCGGCAGTACGTCAAGGAGGTCAAGGAGGGCAGCTTCCCCGACGACGAGCACAGCTACGGCGTCAGCGACGAGGTCTACGAGCGCTTCGCGAGCTTGGTCGAGAAGCGCAGGCAGATGTAGACTTGCCCGCCGGGCGATAGAAAGACGGAAAGGGGCACATGTCCAGGATGCAGAGCGCAGAGGTCAGCCAGCCGGATAACGGCGCGCGCCGCGAGAGCCTGACCGACCAGGCCTACAAGCGCCTCGAGGAGCTGATCGTCACCCTGCGGCTCGAGCCCGGCGCGGTGCTGTCGGAGAGCACGCTGGCCGGCGAGCTCGGCTTCGGCCGCACGCCGATCCGCGAGGCGCTGCAGCGCCTGGCGCGCGAGGGCCTGGTGGTGATCCTGCCGCGCAAGGGCATCCTGGTGTCCGAGATCAACCCGCGCAAACAGCTCCTCGTGCTCGAGGTGCGGCGCGAGCTGGAGCGCCTGATGGCGCGGACCGGCGCGATCCGCAGCACCCAGGCCGAGCGCGCCGAGTTCTTCGAGATCGCCCAGGGCATGGAGAAGGCGGCGCGCGACAACGACGACATCTCCTTCATGCGCTACGACCACCAGCTCAACATGCTGGTCGCCAAGGCGGCGCACAACGAGTACGCCAGCCGCGCCATGCGCCTCATGCACGGCATGTCGCGGCGCTTCTGGTACATGCACTATCGCGAGGCGGCCGACCTGCCGCTCTGCGCCCGCCTGCACGCCGAGCTGGCGCGCCGCATCGGCGAGGGCGACCCCGATGGCGCGGCCGAAGCCTCCGACCGCCTGGTCGACTACGCCGAGACCTTCACCCGCGCGACCTTGGGGACGGGGCGGTAAGTGTGATTCAGTTGACCTGTTGAGGATTCAGACCTCATTTGTTCATCGCTGAAGCGACGGACTCTTTTTTTTCACCCTCACCCTCCCAACGCTTCGCGTTGGGCCCCTCCCTCTCCCCTCCGAGGGAGAGGGATTTTGCTGCGCACCGGTTTGTTCCCCTCGCCCTTGAGGGGAGAG
>JBHJOF010000182.1:0-7421 GCA_050330055.1 Kiloniellales bacterium | reverse complement strand
CGAATAAGTTGCTGCCGCGCCTTGCTTTTCCCTCCCCCCTTGAGGGGGAGGGTTGGGAGGGGGGCGTCCGCGAAGCGGACAACACAAAGGCTTTCTTGTTTAAACCGGACAGCAGTGGCGAAGGCCGACCATCCACGCGTTTCTTGGTGCGGCTGATCCGGAGCACCAACCCGGATTGGGCCGACATCACCGACAGACTGATCTAATGCAGCGCAGCTCAGCTACCCCGACGACAACAAACCCGTGGATGGTCGGCCTTCGCCGACCATGACCGCGTGGGGGCGGTTCGGTGTTCGAGAATCCTCCGACAGCAGCAGACGCATTGTCCGACCGCTCGGCCTAAGCGGCCGGCGCCGCCAGGATGTGTGGGATGAAGCTCTCGAAGGCGGGGGTGGCCAGGTCGATGTCTTTGGCGGCCTCGTCCCAGCGGCGCAGGCGCAGGGCCGCGGCGGCGAAGGGCAATGCCTCGAAGGCGGCGGCCTCATCGGTCCTCATGCGCCCGCCCTGCAGGGCGATGCTGACCGTCGAGGCGGGCGACAGCCGCGCCTCGTAGCCCGGCTCGACGGCGCAGAGGTAGCGCTTGGCCGCCACGTGGAGCCGCACCGGCTCGCAGACCGCCGGGCCGAAGTGGCGCGCCAGCCAGCCGGCGCCGATCGCTTCGTGCTTGGCGTCGATGCCGCGCGCCGCCACGTCCTCGCCGCGCTTGTGCAGCAGGTGGCCGATGTCGTGCAGCAGGGCGGCGGTGACCAGCGCATCATCGGCGCCTTCTGCGCGGGCCAGCGCCGCCGCCTGCAGGGCGTGCTCGCGCTGGCTCACGCCCTCGCCGTAGTGCAGCGCGCCGCGCTCGTCGTAGAGCCGCAGCAGCTGCTGGGCCAAGGTCGCGCGATCGCCGGACGGCGGCAGTGGAAGCTCGTCGGGCACCGCGCCAGGTTCGGCGGGCTCGCCCCAGCGATCCCTCAGAATTCTCTGACCGGTCATGGCGCGACGCTCGGACAAGGCTCGTCTTCCATCATAGCTGCTCATTCCATGGATGCGGGGGGCGGGGGCCCATGTACAGGATTTGACGCCAGATCGCGCCAGCTTCAAGCAAATTGTCCTCATTCATGACATGAGTTATCGTTCATGATCATGACGAGCGATCACCTGCCGCCGCTGGCTGCCCTCAAGGCGCTTGAAGCCGCCGCCCGGCACGGCAGCTTCACCCGGGCCGCGGCCGAGCTGCACGTGACGCAGAGCGCGGTCAGCCACCAGATCCGCCACCTGGAAGAGCTCTGGGGGTTGGCGCTGTTCCGGCGTGGCAGCCGGCCGCTGGCCCTCACCCCGGCCGGCGCGGCGCTGGCGCCAGTCGCGCGCGACTTCCTGGAGCGGTTGCGCGGCACGCTGGCCGGGCTGCGCGCCGAAGAGACGCGCGGACCCCTGCGCATCAGCCTCCTGGAATCCTTCGCGCTGACCTGGCTGGTGCCGCGGCTCAGCGAGTTCCGCGAGCGCCATCCCGAGGTCGACGTCTGGCTCTCGACCAAGGAGGCGCTGGCCGACTTCGCGAGCGAGGAGGTCGACCTGGCGATCCGCCTCGGCCACGGCCGCTATCCCGGCCTGCACTGCACCTTCCTGCTGCGCGAGCAGGCCTTCCCCGTTTGCAGCCGCAGCCTGATCGAGCGCCTGGGACCGCCCGCGACACCGGCTGACCTGGCGCGCTATCCACTGCTGCTGCGCAGCGACCTGGACAACAGCCCGCGCTGGGACGACTGGCTGCGCGCCGCCGGCGTGACCGAACTGTCGCTCGAGCACGGCCCGCGCTTTCCCAACTCGCACATGGCGCTGCAGGCGGCGATCCGAGGCCAGGGCGTGGCGCTGGTGCGCAGCGCCCACGTCGACGGCCCCGACGGCATCGAGAGCAGCCTGGCGGCGGCCGGCCTGGTGCGGCTGTTCCAGGTTCACTGCCCGGCCGACGTGGCCTATTTCCTGGTCTGTCCGGAGGGTAGCCAGGATCGACCGCGGATCGCCGCCTTTCGCGCCTGGATCGTCGAACAGGCCAAGCGTTCGCAGGCGCAGTACGATGCCGAGACGGGACGTGCGGCGACGCCGGCCTGACGCCGCCGCACGTCCGGTCGTCCTATCAGTCTCGCGACTGCGCCAAGTACTTGGCGAGCTGGTCGAAGGTTGCGCCGAAGCCGCCCTCCATCGACTTGAAGCCGTCCTCGAAGGTCGCGCGCTCCTCTGCCGTCGCGTTGATCGCCCGCACGGTCAGCGCCACCGTCGTCTTGCCGCCCTGCTCGACGAAGGTCACCGTCGTCAGCATCTCGAGCGGCCAGGTGCCGGCGAAGGGCGCCCGCGTCATCGCGCCCGCCGCGTCGGAGAAGGCGTTGACGTAGACGATCCGCTCCGGTGCGACGATCTCGCGATAGACGAAGCGGCCCCACATGACCTGGCCGCCGCTCGAGTCCATGCGGTAGTGAAAGATGCCGCCCGGCCGGAACGCGAGCGTCTTGATGCTGGTGACGAAGCCCTTCGGCCCCCACCACTGCGCCAGGCGCTCGGCCTCGCTCCAGGCCCGCCACACCAGGTCGCGCGGCGCATCGAAGGTCCGCGTGATGGAAAACTCGTGAGACGTGCCGCGGTCCTGTGCCATGGTCTCCAGGTATCCGGCCAGGCGGGCCAAGTGCTGCCTGCCACCCTCGATGGCGTCGTAGTCCTTGACCACGCGGTCGCGCGCCGCGGCACTCGGGAAGACCGAGCGCAGCGTCACCTTGGTCTTGCCGCCCTGCGCCTCGAACGTCACCGTGACGTGGAACTGGATGTCCTCGAGATCCTCCTCCCCGCCCTGCCTGTAGACCAGCCGCGACGGGCGCTCGACCTCGATGTAGGTGACCTTGTTCGGGTAGTCGCGGCCGTCGGGGCCGTGCATGACGAAGCGCCACACGCCGCCCGGCCGCAGGTCCATCGTGTGGGTCGTGGTGGTGAAGCCGTCCGGCCCCCACCACTGCGCCAGCTGCGCCGGATCGCTCCAGGCCTCGAACACCAGCTCGCGCGGCGCGTCGAACAGGCGCGTCAGCACGATTTCGCGGTCGCTGCCGGTTTCCACTTTACTCAGCCTCGCGGTCATCTCGCTTTCCCTTGCTTTGTTTGGCTTGCAGGTCTCTCAGGTAGTCGTCCAGGCGATCGAAGCGCGCCTCCCAGAGGCGCCGGTAGTCCTCGAGCCAGGCGTCGACCTCGCGGAAGGCGCCGGGCTCGATGCGGCAGGGCCGCCACTGCGCCGTGCGGCCGCGCGTGATCAGGCCGGCGCGCTCCAGCACCTTGAGGTGCTTGGAGACGGCCGGAAGGCTCATGTCAAAGGGCGCCGCCAGCTCCGTCACCGTGGCCTCGCCCAGGGCGAGCCGCGCCAGGATCGCCCGCCGCGTCGGATCGGCCAGGGCCGCGAAGGTGCTGCTGAGGCGGTCGGACATGGCAGTATAGAACCGTTTGGTTAAATAACCTTTCGGTAAAATAGGGACGCCTGGCGCAGGAGTCAAGGCCCGCGGACGCAAGGGCCGGGCCGTGCATGGTGCGCTGCAGCCGAAATCCAGTGGCATGAGGCGGTCGAGATCGCTGTAATGGCCGGATGCGCAGGATGTCGGCCTTCGAAGCCCGGAACCGCTTTGGCCAGCTCTTGGACGCGGTTCAGCACGAGCCAGTGACCGTGACGAGGAACGGCCGCCCTGTGGCTGTCCTGATGTCGGTGAATGACTACGAACGCATGCGCGGCACAGCGTGTCTTCGGCTGCCGCAAACCGTCGAGCAGATGCACCGGGAAGCGCAAGCCAAGGGTTTGAGCGAGGAGATGCTTGATCAGTTGTTACAGCGCGACAGCTGAGCATCCATTCGCTGCATCAGCGCCTAGACCGGAGCGGAGCTCGTTACCCACCTTTGTCGCCGGCCCTAAGAGGTGCGGCTCGAAGCGCCACGTCCAGTGGCGCGCCGATAGTGCCGCTGCGACTTCGCGCGGTTGCCGCAGGCCTCCATCTTGCACCAGCGGCGGCGCTTGTTCTTGCTGCGGTCGAGGAACAGCCAGGAGCAGCGGCCGCACTCGCGCAGCAGGGCGAGCTCCGGCCCGGTCATGAGCGCCATGGCCGAGCGCAGGACCGGCCAGAGCGGGCGCTCCAGGTCGTCGGCGTCGCCCGCCCAGCGCCAGGCGAAGCCCGCGCCCTCCGGCTCGATCGCCGCATGCTCCAGGCCGCGCAGGACGGCCCGGTTCAGGCTGGCGAGGTCGGCGTCGTCGGCGGGGACGCCGGCCGCCTTGGCCGACAGGAGGCGATAGATCGCCTCCCGGAGTTCGAGCGCCCGCGCGAGGGCCTGCGCCGCTCGCTCCGGCTCGCGCTCGGCGCGCCATTCCAGAAACGCCGCGTCGACCGCCTCGACGGCGCCGGCAGCGCGGCCCCAGGCGAGGAGGTCCGCATAGCTCCGCAGGTAGTCCGGCGCGCGCTCCTTGTGCGTGCCGCCCACCGTGTTGGCGAAATCGAGGCACAGGGCGCCGCCGACGAAGCTGTCGGACTCCCAGGTTCGGGGCTTTTCCCCGTCGGCCATCTTCTAACCTTCAAAAATCACTTGACTGGATAGGGCGTCAGAACCACTATTCTGACTATCAAAACTAGTTTCATTGGTTATAGGCGCGAAGGGCGCTGATGGCAATCCCAGTGTACCGCGCCTGGACTGGATACAAGGACTCTTAGCTATGCACAGCTGGACCCTGTCGCGCCGCTTCGCCGTCTCAGGCGGCTCGGTGGCCTACGACATCCTGGGTGACGGCCCGCCGATCGTCCTGGTGCACGGCACGCCCTTCTCCTCGACCGTCTGGCGCCGCATTGCGCCGCTGCTGGCCCGCGAGCGGCGGGTGCACGTCTACGACCTGCTGGGCTATGGCCAGTCCGAGAAGCGCGCGGGGCAGGACGTTTCCCTCGGCGTGCAGAACGAGGTGCTGGCCGCGCTGCTCGAGCACTGGGGGCTCGCGGCGCCGGACATCGTCGGCCATGACTTCGGCGGCGCCACGGTGCTGCGCAGTCATCTGCTGAACGGCCGGGCCTATCGCAGCATCACCCTGATCGACCCGGTCGCGGTGGCGCCCTGGGGCTCGCCCTTCGTGCGGCACGTGCGCCAGCACACGGCCGCCTTCGACGGCCTCCCTGGCTACATCCACGCGGCCGTCGTGCCCGCCTACATACGTGATGCGGTCAGGCGGCGCATGACCGACGCGGAGCTTGCCTCTTACGTCGCGCCCTGGCTCGGCGAGGCCGGACAGCCCGCCTTCTACCGGCAGATCGCCCAGATGGACCAGGCCTACACTGACGAGGTGGAGGGCCGCTACGGCGAGATTGTCACGCCGACGCTGATCCTCTGGGGCGAAGACGATCAGTGGATCCCGATAGAGCGCGGCCGGCAGCTGCATGCGACGATTCCGGGCTCCCGCTTCGTCGCCGTGCCGGACGCCGGGCACCTGGTACAGGAGGACGCGCCGGAATCCATCGTCGCGGCGCTGCTGCCGTTCCTGGCGGCGCCCGAAAGCGAGCAACCCGCACAAGACCGGAGGATCCGACATGCATAAGAGCCGCCTGGGCGCGCTGGTGATCGACTGTCTGACCGATGATTTCGACAGGGACATGGCCTTCTGGAGCCAAGCGCTTGGCCGCACAATACAGCGCTATGATGATCCCGGCTTTCAACACTACGCGGGCCTTAAGACCGCGCCGGGCGAGCTCCAATTGCTGCTGCAGAAGGTCGACCACCCGAGCCGCGTCCACCTCGACATCAAGACCGACGACGTCGAGGCCGAGGTCGCGCGGCTGGAGAAGCTCGGCGCCAAGCGCCTCGAGCACATCAAGGACTGGTGGGTGATGGAGGCGCCGAGCGGCCACCGCTTCTGCGTCGTGCCGCAGAGCCCGCCAAGCTTCGCCGGCCCGGTGAACGAGTGGAGTTAGTGCTAGGCGTCACGGAATGCTGCGCCAGCCTCATGCAGGCGAGGTTCGCCCTGGCCATAGCCAAACTGTCGTCCCGGCACTTGTTGCCGGGACCCAATGCCCTATCCGTCTACTCGGCCGCTGACGCCAATGGGTCCCGGGGACAAGCCCCGGGACGACGGCGGAGTGTGTTGCTAATGTCGTCTGCAAGCCTCACTCGGCCGCCGCGGCCTCTGCCTCCACTTCGAGCACCAGCACCAGGTCGTGCGGCTCGACGCGGGTGCCGACCGGGGCGACGATCTCGCTGACCGTGCCGGCCTGCTCGGCGTAGACCGCGGTCTCCATCTTCATGGCCTCCATGGTGAAGAGCCGGTCGCCCTGCGCGACGCGCTGCCCGGCGCTGGCCGAGATGCTGACGATCAGGCCGGGCATCGGCGCGCCGATCTGGCCCGGCTCGGCCTCGTCGGCCTTGCGGTGCGCCCGGCCGGCCGACTCCAGCCTGCGGTCCGCCACCTTGACCGTGCGCGGCTGGCCGTTGAGCTCGAAGAACAGCGTGCGCTGGCCCTCGCTGTCCGGCTCGCCGGTGGCCAGCTTGGTGATGATCAGGGTCTTGCCGCGCTCGATGTCGACCGCCGTCTCCTCGCCCGGCTGCATGCCGTAGAAGAAGACCGGCGTCGGCAGCAGGCTGACGTCGCCGTACTGCCGCCGGTGCTTGGCGTAGTCGATGAAGACGCCCGGATACATGAGATACGAGGCGAGCTCACGGTCGTCGATCTGGCGCCGCAGCTTCTGCTCGGCCTCGCGCCGCGCCGCCTCCAGGTCGGCCGGCGGCAGGACGGCGCCGGGCCGCACGGTGATCGGGTTCTGGCCCTTCAGGATCTTGCGCTGCAGCGACTCGGGGAAGCCGCCGTGCGGCTGGCCGACCTCGCCGTTGAAGAGCTGCACCACCGAGGCCGGAAAGGTGATGTCGCGCGCCGGCTCGAGCACCTCCTCGGGCGTGAGGTCGTTGGTCACCATCATGAGCGCCATGTCGCCGACCGCCTTGGAGACCGGAGTCACCTTGACGATGTCGCCGAACAGGCGGTTGACCTCGGCGTAGGCCTTCTCGACCGCCGGCCAGCGCCGCTCCAGGCCGAGACCGCGCGCCTGCTCGCGAAGGTTGGTGTACTGGCCGCCGGGCATGCCGTGCTCGTAGACCGAGGCGGCACCGGCCCGCATCTCGCTCTCGAAGGCGAGATAGTTGCGCCGCACCGTCTCCCAGTAGGACGAAAGCGTGCGCAGGGCCTCGCGGTCGAGGCCGGTGTCGCGCGGCCCGCCGCGCAGCGCCTCGACGATCGAGCCCAGGTTGGGCTGTGAGGTGAGCCCGCTCATGGCGTCGACCGCGGCGTCGGCCGCATCGACGCCGGCCTCGGCCGCCGCCAGCACGCTGGCCGCCGAGAGGCCGCTGGTGTCGTGGGTGTGGAAGTGGATCGGCAGGCCGATCTCCTGCTTCAG
>JBHJOF010000181.1:0-12879 GCA_050330055.1 Kiloniellales bacterium | reverse complement strand
TCGAACGCTCCTCAGGATGAGGAATGTTGTTTTATATCAGCATGCTCCCACCTCATGCTGAGGAGCCGCGAGTCCGCAGGAGCGGGCCTCCGCCCGCAAGCGGCGTCTCGAAGCATGGGGGCCAGGTCAAAGACTTCGGGATCTGGTATGAGGCGTCAGCGACCGGCCGTCCCGACTGGCCCCGGCACCATCCCGCTTGTTCGGCTGGAGCGCAGGCCGAGCGCCGCATTGGCCGAGAGGGTGACGATCACGATCGCGCCGCCGACCAGGGTGCGCGCGCCGGGCTCCTCGCCCACCACCAGCCAGACCCAGAACGGCCCCAGGATGGCTTCGAGCAGCAAGATCAGACTGACCTCCGCCGCCGGGATATAGCGTGGCCCGATGAACATCAGCGCGAAGGCCAGCGGCAGCATGAGCAGGCCCATGACAGCCAGCCAGCCGGCGTCTCCGGCGCTGATGGCGGCCGGTGTGGCGAAGGGCAAGGCAATCAGCGCGGCGATCACGGTGGAGAGCGCCATGGCCGGAATCAGATCGCGCTCCTTGTGATAGCGGATCAGCGAGAAGCTGCATGCCAGGGCAATGGCCGTGGTCAGCGCGGCGAGATTGCCGAACAGCGAACCGCCGGCCAGCCCCTGCGAGGCGATGATGGCGATGCCGAGCAAGGCGAGCACGATGGCGATCCAGGTGCGGCGCGGCACCGCCTCGCCCATCAGGCGCCAGCTGATCAGCGCGGCAAACAGCGGCGAGGTACTGGCGATGAAGAGCGTGTTGGCCACGGTCGTGCTGGTGATCGCCAGGATGAAGGTCACCCCGCCGACGCCGAACAGCGCGGCGACCATCAGCCCGGGAAGGCCGATGGCGCGGATGCGCGCCCAGCATTGCCTCCGGTAGAGGATCGAGAGCACCAGCAGCAAGCTCACGCTCGACAGCAGCGAGCGCCAGAACAGCAGCGTCCAGGGATCGGCCTGGATCAGCCGCGTCAGCAGGCCATCCGGCGTGATGATCAACACCCCGGCCGCCGTGATCAGCAGGCCCTTGGCGTGGGACGAGAGCATAGTCGCAGCCGGCTCCAAAGTTTTGACGCTCGAATGTCTTGTTTACTCGTTGTCATTGCCGTGCTTGACCCGGGCATCCATCGTGTCACTGCACTATCGATTGCGGGGTCTTCGCCGCGCCGAAGGGGCTTCGGCCCCGCAGGCGAGTCAAGCCCGGCAATGACATGTTTATTGCCTCCCGCTGCCGTCATGGCAGGCGAAGGCCGACCATCCACGTGTTTGTGTTCGGGGGTAGCTGAGCTGCGGTGCATTAGATCAGAGTGTCGCGGATTTCGGCCCAAACTGGGGTGGTGTTCAGAAGAAACTCGTGGATGGTCGGCCTTCGCCGACCATGACGGTTGGTGTGAACGAGCCTTAACCGGACAGCCGTGAATCCGCTATGAGGCCAGATCGAGCCAACGCCGGATGAAGCCTTCGAGCCAGGTCTGGATCGCCGCCTCGCACTGCGGGCCCAGGCGGAGCTGCTGCTCCAGGCCCTGCACTCCGAGCCGGCCATCGTAGCCGCCCCCGTTCTCGGCGTACCATTTCGGGATCATGTCGAGACGCGCGTCGGGATGGAACTGCACGCCGACCGCGCGCTCGCCGAGGCTAAAGGCCTGGTTGGCGAAATGCTCGCTGCCGGCCAAACGCTCGGCGTCCGCCGGCAGCCTGGTGCAGCTCTCGTAGTGGGATTGGAAGACGTGGCGCAGCTCGCCGAACACGGATTTGCCGGCCGGCGTCACCTCGAGCGGATAGAAGCCGAACTCGGCCAGGCCGTCGGCGCGGCCGGCCACCTCGCCGCCGAAGGCGTAAGCCATGATCTGAGCGCCCAGGCAGATGCCGAAGGTCGGCGTGCCCTGCTCGACGATGCGCCGCGTCCAGTCGAGCTCGCGCGCCAGGTAGGGATACTCGCCGGTCTTGTAGACGGAGTGCGGGCCGCCGCCGATGACCACGCCGCGATAGCCGGCGCCGTCCGGCGGCAGGGGATCGCCGGCCGCGTGGCAGCGGAACTCGACCTCGAGCCCCCCGGCGCGCAACACGTCGGCCACGCGACTGTCGGTCCAGCCACGCTTGTGGACGATGTAGAGGACGCGGCTGTCGGCTTCGCTCATTCGCTTCACTCCGGTTCCCCGCCTTGGCCGGTCAGCGGCCCATCAACGACGGGGCACATAGGGGTTCTCGCCTCGGCGCAGATTGATGCGGATCGGCGTCCCGGGCAAGTCAAAGGCCTCGCGCAGACCGTTCTCCAGGTAGCGCAAGTAGGCGTCCGGCAGCTCCTTCGGCCGGCTGCAGGAGATCATGAAGGTGGGCGGCCGGGTCTTGGCCTGGGTCATGAAGCGCAGGCGGATGGCCCGGCCGGAGACGGCCGGCGGCGGGTGCGCCTCGGTCATGGCCTCGAGCCAGCGGTTCAGCTCGCCGGTCGGCACGCGCCGGTTCCAGACCTCGTAGGCCTGCAGCACGGCGTCGAGCAGGCGGTCCAGGTTGCTGCCCTGCAGCGCCGAGAGCGGCACCACGGGCACGCCGCGGGTCTGCGGCAGCGAGCGCTCCAGCCGGTCACGCAGCTTGCGCATAGCCGCGTCGCGGTCGGCGCAGGCGTCCCACTTGTTGATGCCGATCACCAGCGCGCGGCCCTCGTCGACCACCATGCGGGCGATGGTCAGGTCCTGCTTGTCCATCGGCGATTCGGCCTCGACCAGCAGCACAACCACTTGGGCGAAGCGGATCGCGTTCAGCGTGTCGGCGGTCGAGAGCTTCTCCAGCCTGGCGACGACCTTGGCGCGGCGCCGCAGTCCGGCCGTGTCGATCAGGCGGAACGCCTGTCCGTTGTAGGTCCAGTCGAGCGCGATGGCGTCGCGGGTGATGCCCGCCTCCGGCCCGGTCAGCAGGCGCTCATCGCCAATCAGCCGATTGACCAGGGTCGATTTGCCGACATTGGGCCGGCCGACCACGACGAGCTGCAACGGGCCCTCGGGCGTTTCCGGCTTGCCCTCCTCCTCTGCCGCTGCCGTTTCCCCGGCCTCTTCCGGTTCCGGGGCGATCACCGCCGCCGGCGCCAGCGGACGCATGCGCTCGTGCACGTCGGCCAGGCCGAGCGCGTGCTCGGCCGAGACGCCGATAGGCTCACCCAGCCCCAGCTTGTAGGCCTCCATGCGCCCCGCCTCGCCTTGCGCGCCCTCGCACTTGTTGGCGATCAGCAGCACGGGTTTGTCGCAGCGCCTCAGCCAGGCGGCGAAATGCTCGTCGAGCGGCGTTATCCCGGCCCGGGCATCGATCAGCAGCAGCACCAGGTCGGCCTCGGCAACCGCCTGCTCGGTCTGCCGGCGCATGCGCGCCTCCAGGCTCTCGTCGAAGGCCTGCTCCAGCCCAGCGGTGTCGATCACCCGGAACGCCAGGTCATAGAGCTGCGCCTCGCCCTCGCGCCGGTCGCGGGTGACGCCGGGTTCGTCGTCGACCAGAGCCAGCCGGCGGCCAACCAGGCGATTGAAAAGGGTCGACTTGCCGACGTTCGGCCGGCCGACGATGGCGACGGTAAAGCGCATGTCTCGATTCTGCCCCCGGGATCGCCCCCTGGAACCAGCTGGGCCGCGCCGGCTGGCCGCTAGCGCATGGCGATCAGGGTCGCGTCGTCAGTCAGGAAGTAGACGGTGCGCCCGGCCACGATCGGCGACACGCTGGGCACACCGGGCAAATCGCTCTCGCCCAGGATCTCGCCGGTATAGGGCGAGATCGACAGCGCCTTGCGGTTACTGCCGGCGGCGATCAGGCGGTCGCCGGCGAGCACCGGCCCGAACCACAGGATCGGACCTCTCTGGTCTTCGGGATTCTCGAAGCGCGGCAGCTGCTGGACCCAGCGAATGCGACCGTCGCGCCGCGTGACGCAGACGATCTGCGCGTCGTTGGCGATGACGTAGATGAAGTCTCCGGCGACCCACGGCATCTGGATGCCGCCAACGTCGATATCCCAGGCGCGCGCGCCGCGCCGCTCGTCGATAGCCACCATGCGCCCGGAATTGCTGATCGCCACCACGAGGCCGCGGTCGATCACCGGCATGCCGCGGATATGGGCGAGATCGGCGATCGGATCGACCCGGCGTACCGCGGACAGGCTGTCGCTCCACAGCACGCGGCCGTTCTCCGCCAGCAGGCCGAAGATCTCGCCCGACGAATAAGGCACCACCACGGTCGAGCCGGCCACCGCTGGGCTGGCGGTGCCAAGCAGGCCGGCGGTCTCCTGGATGCCGGAGTGCTCCCACAGGCGGCTGCCGTCCTCCGCCGCCATGGCTAGAATCTGATTGTCCACCGTGAGCGCGAAGACGCGGCCGCCGCTGACCGCAGGCGCCGCGCGGAAGGGTGCCGGTGCGCCCTGCTGCCAGATCACGGCGCCGCTCAGCGCGTCGACGGCGAAGATCTGGGCGAAGCCGGTGGTAACGTAGAGGCGGCCATCCTCGTAGGCGACGCCGCCGCCGAAGTACCCTTCTCTCTCGTCCGGGTTGGCCAGGTCGATGCGCCAGACCTCGCGCCCGCTCGATGCGTCGAAGGCGGTAACTGTCGACATCGAGTCCATGGTGAAGATGGTGCCCTCGGCAGTCACCGGCTGGGCAAGGATGCGCCGCTTGTCGCTCGACCCCTTACCTACGTTGGCGCGCCAGGCCACCGCGATGGGCGAGCCCAGGTCGAGATGATACATGGCGTGCGTCGGGTTGCCGCCGGGCTGGGCCCAGGCGTCGTTGACGTAGGGCGGCGGCAGGACGACGTTGACCTCGGAAACGGTCGGGTCGGCCTCAAGACCGGCATCGAGCGCCAGCACCGAGATCCGCGTACCCGGCAGCGGCGGGGCCTCGCTGGTGCCGAACCAGCCGCAGGCCGTCAGGAGCAGCGCGGCGCTCAGCAAGGCGGCGGTTCGACGCATGGCGGCCCCAACGATCCGGCTAGCCATCGAGCGCCTCCAGCATCTGCGCCGCCCGCGTGCGCAGGCCCGCCGGCGCGATGCGGTCGTCGGCCAGCTCGGTATAGAGCTCGCGCGCTCGCGCGCTATCGCCGGCGCGCAGCGCCAGCGCCGCGGTCAGCTCGAGCGCGCTCGGGCGAAAGGGATTGCCTTGGGCGGTCAAGGGCCGCAAGCGAACCTCGAGCTCGCCCGGGTCGCCGCTGTCGATCTGGTGGGTCACCGACAGCAGCGTGGCCAGGCCCTGAAAGGCGGGGCCCGCCGTGCCGTCGCGCGCAAGCTGGTCCCACAGGGCGATTGCGCCCGACAGGTCGCCGCTCTCGGCCTTGAGGCCGGCCTGCTCGAAGCGGGCCAGTACCGCGTAGCCGCTGCCGGAGCCGGCGAGCTCCGTCAGCGTCGCCTCGGCCCCGGCCTGATTGCCGGTCCGGAGTTGTTGGAGCGCCGCCGCATAGCGGTTCGACTGCTCGAAGCGCCGTTCGAGGTCCCAGGCCTTCCAGGCCTGGTAGCCGCCGACACCCGCGACGATCAGCACGATCAACCCGACGACATAGGCGCCGTACTGCTTCCACAGCTTCTTGAGCTTTTCCTGCCTAAGGTCTTCTTCGATCTCGCGAAAGATGTCGGTCACGGCGATCCTCTTGGCGGCCTGAAGGGGCGCTACATTAGCTTGCGGGGCGGGCCGGATAAAGGCCTGGCCAGGCCCTGCAGCAAGGCCTTCCGCCTTGCCAAGATGCCGGCGCGACACCCCGGCGGGTGGCTTGCTTAGCACCGCAAGAAGGCAGCACAATGGCGCCCCAGACCGAGCGTCAGGGCCGGGTCAAGGCTCTTGGCGGCCGCCAGCGAGCGCCGCGCTAGGGGGTACATGGAGTTAGGCAGCATTCAGGTCGGCGCCAGACCGATCCCGGTCTGGCCCGAGGGTCAGCAGTTCAAGGTGCGCGGCCGGGAGGTGCGGATCCTGCGCACCAGCTTCGCCGACACCGCCGACTATCATCCGGGCCTGATCGCCCGGGTGCTGGCCATGGCGCAAGAGCCGCGCCATGCCGCGCAATACGGCCGCTCGCTCGGCGGAACCAAGCTCTACCACCTGGATCAGTGGGACTGTCAGGAGGCGAGGCTGCTGAACGCCCGCGCCCTGTCCTTCTGCCGGGCGGCCCTGGGAATGACCGAGCCGGTGGTCGACATCGCCTGGGTCAATGTCTACCGCAAGGGCGACTACATCGTCCCGCATTCGCACACGCGCTCGGCCTTCAGCCTGGTCTACTTCCTCGACGAGGGCGATCCGGACCCGGAGGATCCAAACGCCGGCCGCTTCTGCTTCGTCGACCCGCGCCTGCCCGACTGTTGCCTGATCGAGGAGGCGCGCATGACCAATCCCCTGATGCCGACGACCAAGCCGGGGACCCTGCTGCTGTTCCCCAGCCACCTGGTCCACAGCGTCAATCCCTACGGCGGCGCGCAGCCGCGCATCACGGCCTCCTGGAACATCAACAGCCAGGTCATCGCCGGCTCGCCGCTCGATGCCTTTCGCGCACCAGGCGCGTAAGCCGTTATAGACGCACGGCAGCCGGCTGGACGACAGGCAGCGCGTCGTCAGCAGTCGCACCCGGCCCGCGCTGCAGCCAAGCGGTGAAATCGGCGCTGTCGAGTGGCCGGCTGATGCCGTAGCCCTGGCCGGCGTCGCAGCCGAGGGCGCGCAGGATTTGCAGATGCTGCTCGCTCTCGATGCCTTCGGCCACGACCTTGAGGCCGAGGCTGTGCGCCAGCTCGATGGTCGAGCGCACGATAAGCGCGTCGCTTTCGTTTTCGGTCATGTTCATGACGAAGGTCCGGTCGATCTTCAGCTCGTGCAGCGGCAGGCGGCTCAAATAGGCGAGCGACGAGTAGCCGGTGCCGAAATCGTCTATGGAAAGGCGAACGCCGAGCGCCTCAAAGCCCCGTAGCACCGCGAGGGCGCAGTCCGGATCCTGCATGATGGCACTTTCCGTGATCTCCAGGGTCAGCAGCTCGGGCTCGATGCCCGCCTCTTGTATCAGGCGCGCGAGTACGCCAGGCAGTTCGCGATCGAGCAGGTTCCGTGCCGAAAGATTGATCGCAATGCCGATCGCGTGTCCGGTTTCGCGCCACTCCACGAACCGGCGCAGCGCCGTGTGAAGCACCCACAGGGTCAGCGGCCGGATCAGGCCGGTCTGCTCGGCGTGCGGGATGAACTCGTCCGGCGGTATGAAGCCGTGCACGGGATGCATCCAGCGTGCCAAAGCCTCGGCGCCCCAAATCCGGCCGCTCGCCAGATCGATCTTCGGCTGGAAGTGCAGCGTGAGCTGATCCTGCTCGATCGCCTGGCGCAGCTCACCGGTGAGTGTCAGGTGCCGAACGCTGTTTCGATCCTTCTCGTTGTCATAGACCGCCAGCCCGCTCTGCTCCTGCTTCGCCATGTACATAGCGATGTCGGCACTCTGCAGCAGCGCCGCGGGCTCCTTGGCGTGATCGGGATAGAGGGCGATTCCCACGCTGAGTCCGACCTCAAGCATGAGGCCGTCGATCTCGAAGGGCTGCTCGAGCGACGCCAGCAGGCGGCGAGAGACCCGCTCGGCCCGCTGCAGGCCACCGCCGGCGGGCAGCAGCACCGCGAACTCGTCGCCGCCGATGCGCGCGATAGTGTCGGATTCACGGAGCTGCGCGGCCAGCCGCGAGGCCACATCGCGCAGCAGACGGTCGCCGACCGGATGTCCCAGGGTGTCGTTGATCGTCTTGAAGCGATCGAGATCGAGCAGCAGCAGCGCCAGGGACTGCTGCGTGCGCTTCGCACTTCTTATCGCATGTTCAAGACGGTCATGCAGCAGGGTGCGATTGGGCAGGCCCGTGAGTGCATCGTGCAGGGCCTGGTGCTCGAGCAAAGCCTGTTGCGCCTTGCGCTCGGTGATGTCACGTACGATCGCGACGCGCAGCTCGTCGTCGCCGATCCGCGTTACGCTGAGCGCCAGCTCCATGGGAAAGGGCGAGCCGTCGCTGCGAATGGCGGTAACTTCGTGCGGACGCGACCGGTTGCTGGCGGCTGCTGTCTCGGCCAAGTTTGCGGGGAGCGAGGGCACCAGGGTCTCGAGGTGCCGGCCCGAAAGGCCGCCGTCGGCCAGGGCAAAGATCCGATGCGCCGCGCCGTTGGCCGTCGCGATGCGTCCGTCGTCGCCGAACGTGAGAATGCCGTCGAAGCTGTGCTCGACGATGTCGTGCATGATGGCGTTGGCGCGGCGCAGCTTGACGCCCTGTACCAACAGCTTGATGGCCTGCCGGTCGACGCGGCTTATCAGGCCGATCAGGTAGAGCAAGCTGATCAGAACGATCCCGGCCGCGACGTCCACGACCAGCGGCGCCACCGCCTGCGCGGCAAGCGAAAGGGCAAATGTGCCAGCGCTGCTGGCGACGCCCACCGCCAGCCCGGCGCGCCAGGACAGCCTTGCGAATAGCGTTGCAAGCGCGAGCGCCAGGATGCCGTAAAGGATGAGGGTCCAAAACTCCGCCAAGTGCTGCAGCGCGCGTCCCTGGGCCAGGGAGTGGTACGCCATGGCGTGCAGCAGGACTCCGGCGAGCGACTTGTAGACCGGTACCGGCATGACGTCCTGCAGCTCGGCCGCCGTCGCACCGATCAGGACCTGCCGTCCGCGCAGCAGCTCGGGATCGAAGCGGCCGGCCAGCACGTCGGCGAAGGAGACTCGCGGAATCGTCGCCGGATCGATGGAGAAATCGATGGTGAATGCGCCGGCGTCCCGGCCGCCGGCGCCGGCGAGCAGAGCGGCCATGGTCGGCACCCGCGCCCCCGACCACTGCTCCTGCCGAGTGATGCGACGCACCAGCCCGTCCGCGTCGGACCGGACGTTGATCGAGGCGAGCGCAACATGGCTCCGAAAGCGCGGCAGCGGCTCAGTCAGAACGAGCCGTGCACCGTCCGGCTCACGAATGAGCTGCTGGAACACCGGGAGCACCACGCGCCCGCCAGCCGCCGCCAGCGCCTGTTCGAAGCGACCGTCCATCTCGGGGAGCGAGGACGAGCTGAAGTCGACGTCGAAAGCGATTCGCCGCGCTCCCGCGTCGAGCAGCCGTTCTATGAGCTTTGCATGGTAGCCGCGCGGCCAAGGCCAGACATCGAGCTCCCGCAGGCTTGACGGATCGATCGCGACAACCACCAGATCGTCGGTCGCCTGCCGCTCGAGCAGCCTGAACCGCAGATCCAGCAGCTCACGGTCGAGAAACGCGAAGAAGCCGCCCAGGTAAAGCCCTGCCACCAGGGCAAACGCCAGCAGCGGCGACAGGCGCGCGTTCGACCGAGGCCAACGGATGAGCGATGTGACTAGTCGGTACAACACTGTGCGAACCGCCTGTGCAGGCAACCGCGACCGCGGGGCGGACGCCCAGGGCCGCTAGGGAAACACTACAAGATGTTGATTAAGAAAGACTTTCGTCCGCTTTTCGTTGCCGGGCGTAGGCCCAAAGCGACCGCGCCGTTCCCGGTGAGAGGACGGCGCGGTGCTATGGTCCGGCGACGAGCGGTCTCGCCTCCTAAGGCCGCGGCGCCTCCGAAGAGGCAGTGCGGCAGATCACGGCTCGGCCTCTAGTTGTTGCCTTTGCCCTTGCCATTCTTGCCGCCGCCAAGCAGGGAGTTGACCGCGGAGCCCACGTTCTGGGTCTGGTTCTGCACCGCCGCCACCGTGTTCTGAACGACAGTGCCGACGGTACCGCCGGTCGCGGCCACCGCACCTGTAGCTGCGGTTGCGGCACCAGAGGCGGCTGCACCCGTCGCGGACGCGGTGCCTGATACAACGGACCCGACACCAGCGCCACCAGCCTGGCCGAAGACGGCATTGCCGGCCGCAGCGACACCCGAGGCGGCATTCCCTGTGTTGACGGTACCAATGGTCACGGCGTTAGTGCTGGCACTGGCCACGGCAGGCTTACCGCCGGCATTCACGGCGGCCTTGACACCGCTCACGGCTGCATCTGGGACGACGGCCACGAAGCCATTGCTGACTGCTGCAATGTCGATGCTGTTCCAGCCGATCGGCTGCTCGATGGTGAGGCCCCTGGCAAGGCCAGTGTGCTGCCCGGCATTCGTGCCTGACGTGCCGGCCTGGCCCTTGGTCCCCTGGGGCGCAACGGTCCCGTCAGCGGACTGACCAGCGGCAGCCTGATCCGCCCCGCTACTGGCAGCATTCTGCCCCTGCTGCTGGTTCCCGCCGGACTGGCCAGAGGGCGCGCCGATGCCGCTCAGCTTCAGGCCACTGCCCGGCTGCGACGAGACCCGAGCCGTCTGGCCGGGACGCACGAGGGCGACCTCGCCGGTTGCCAAGGAACCGACCTCGACCGCGCCCTCGACCACATGGACCGCCGAGCCCGCACCATCGACGCTGACGGTGAAGGTGGTGCCCTTGACCACGGCGGCGAGAAACGGCGTGTCGACCTCGAAGTGCTGCTCCGGCCGCTTGTCGACCTTGAGCAGCAGGGTGCCCAGACGCTGGAAGATGGTAGTCCGGCTGCCCTGATCGCTGTCCGGCGGAATCTCGGTCTCGCTGGCCGGCGACAGGGTCATCGCGGTGCCGCCGCGGCTCAGCGTTGCGCGGCCGCCATCGCTCGCGCCCACTACGCTCCCCGGCGCGATCTCGGCGCCCTGCTGCAGCGGCGTCTTGCCACCATCCGGCGCCTTCAGCCAGGCATCGCCCTGGACCTCCGCCACAAGCCAGGGCCCTTCGTCCAGCGCCTTGGCGGGCGCGCCCAAGCCCAGCAGCGCGAAAGTCAGCGCGAGCGCAGGAATGAGGCTTCCGGCCTTGCCGACAAAATAACTCATAATCGCACCTCCATCCTCGACGCTTCGTGCTTATGCCCGTTGTTCAGACCGGCAGCCCATCCGAGGGCCACCGGGGACTTCCGGTCGAGATGAGCGAAATTTGTAGAGTATGCGTATTAACGGATTGTTAGATTTGTTGGTTAAAATGATAATTCTAGAAAGTTTTACCAAGAATTTCGCAAGTATTCGAGAATTGAGTAAAAATAGAGACAAATCCTCGAGGTCGCCTGCCGCCCTTCGCGCAGGCTATTCCGCAGTACTGCTCGGCATGCTGCTGCTGGGCGCGCTGCCCGTCTCGGCCTGGGCCCAGGCCAACATCCTCGACCAGGGCGATCCCGGCCAGATCGAGCGCCGTATCGAGCCGCGCAAGGCGCCGCGACCGACCGAGGCCCCTGCTATCGAGCTTCCGGCGCCGCCGGCGCCCCGGCCGGCGACCGAGGCCGAGAGCTTCGTCCTGACAGCGGTGGTGGTCGAGGGCGCCACTGCCTTTGGCCCGGAGGCGCTCGGACCGCTTTACCAGGATCAGCTTGCGCAGCGCATCACGCTGGCCGAGGTGGAGGCCATCGTCGCCCGCATCACCAAGCTCTATCAGGACGCCGGCTTCCTCCTGTCGCGCGCTGTGGCGCCGCCGCAGGACCTGGCCGGTGGCGTGTTACAGGTGCGCGTGATCGAAGGCTACGTCGACAAGGTCACCCTGGAGGGCGAACCGCCGCTGCGCCGCTACGTCCCCTACGGAGACAGGATCAAGGATGAGCGGCCGCTGTCCCGCGCGACCCTGGAGCGCAACGTGCTGCTGCTGAACGACCTGCCGGGGGTCATGGCAAGTCCCGGCATCCGGCCGCTCGACGAGAACGCCGGACGCTACGAGCTGGTGCTCGCGATCGAGCGGGACGCCGTCGACGGCACGGTCTACCTCGACAATCGCGGCACGCCCGCGGTAGGCCGGCTGCAGAGCTGGGCCAGCCTCGCTGGCAACGACCTGCTGGGGCTCGGCGAGCGCCTGCAGCTCGGCCACTTCTCGGTGCCGAACCAGCCGAGCGAGCTGCAGTACGCCGAGCTGGCCTACGACCAGCCGCTCGGCACGCAGGGCACCCGCTTCGCGTCGACCCTGTCCGTCACCTTCGTCGATGCCGGCGACGATCTGGACGCGCTCGACGTGGAGAGCCGATCGAACGGCGTCAGCCTCAGCTTGCACCACCCGGTGATCCGGCGCCGTGATCAGAGCCTGTGGCTGAGTGGCATATTTGATGTGAGCAACACGCAGCAAGACCAGCTCGGCGTCAAGGTGATGGAGGACCGCCTGCGGGTGCTGCGCGGCCGAAGCCTTTACAGCATCGCCGACGATCTCGAGGGCAACAACTTCCTGCAGCTCGAGGTCAGTCAGGGCCTTGACGCCCTCGGCGCCTCGAGCGCCGGCTCGCCGGAGCTGTCCCGTGCCGACGGCCACAGCCGCTTTACCAAGGTCGGCGTGACCGTAACGCGCCAGCAGGCGATCGGCGAGAGCTTCGCTCTGCAAGTCACGGGCACGGGACAGTGGTCGAGCGAGCCCCTGCTCTCTTCCGAGGAGTTCGCGCTCGGCGGCAGCCAGTTCGGCCGGGCCTTCGATTTCGCCGAGATTACCGGCGAGCATGGCGTCGCTGGCTCGGCCGAGCTGATCTATGGCCTCAACTTCGATGGCAGTTGGGTGCCGGGCATTCAGCTCTACGGCTTCTACGACGCCGGCGTGGTGTGGAACGAGGTGAACGACGGCGTCAGTGGCGAGGCGCTGAGCTCTTTCGGCGGCGGCCTGCGCCTGCGGCTCGGCGACTGGGGGCTGGCGAGCGTGGAGGTCGCCAAGCCGATCGATCGCGAGGTCCAGTCCACGGGCAGCGACGGCCCGCGCGTCTTCTTCTCCCTGTCGGCCAGCTTCTGATACGCCGTCTCGAAACCAGAGACTCTTGGCCCATCCTTCGAGACGCGTTCTTCGAACGCTCCTCAGGATGAGGAATGGCGTTCTATATCAACTGCCTACCACCTCATGCTGAGGAGCCGCGAAGCGGCGTCTCGAAGCATGGGAGCCCGGTCATGAG
>JBHJOF010000180.1:0-3820 GCA_050330055.1 Kiloniellales bacterium | reverse complement strand
TGGCGGGATCGGCTTGCCGCCGGCTCGACGTTGAGCGAGCGCGAGGGGCTGGCGCTGCTGGCCGACTACGGCATCGCCGTGCCGCGCGCGCAGCCCGTGGCGTCACGCGACGAGGCGATCGCGGCGGCCGGCGAGATCGGCTTTCCCGTCGCGCTCAAGACCGCCAACCCGGCGATCACTCACAAGTCCGACCAGGGCGGCGTTGTGCTCGGCCTGCGCGACGCGATGGCGCTCGGCGCGGCCTACGACGCCATGGTCGTGCGCTGCGGCGCGGACGTGCTGATCGCGGAAATGGCCCAGGAGATCGTTGGGAGCGGCGTCGAGATCGGCCTCGGTGCCGTGGACGATCCCGCTTTCGGCCCCTTCGTCATGGTCGCGGCCGGCGGCACCCTGATCGAGCTCTTCCGCGACAGCGCCGTGGCGCTCGCCCCGTTCGGCAGCGACGAAGCCCTGGCGCTGCTGCAGTCGCTGCGCATCGCGCCCTTGCTGCACGCGCAGCGCGGCCGGGCGGCCGCCGATCTCGTGCGCCTGGCCGAGACCATCGCCCGCTTCTCTTTGCTGGCCGCCGATCTGGCCGGCGCCTACAGCCAGATCGACGTCAATCCGGTGATCGCCGGCCCGCGCGGCGCCGTCGCGGTCGACGCGCTGATCGCCGGCCGCGCCCGCTAATCCTTTCGACACGAGGATCAACCATGGATCTCGCCCTCACCCCGCGCGAACGCGAGCTGGCCCGACGGGCGCGCGCCTTCTGCGACCAAGTCCTGCTGCCGCTCGAGATCGAGGTCGACGAGCACGGCGAGTTGCCGGAAGGACGCCGGCCGGGCGTGCGCCAGGCGGTGGTCGACTGGGGCCTGGCCGGCGTCAACCACGCCAAGGAGGACGGCGGCTGCGGCTTCACCATGCTCGAGCAGACCGTCATCGAGGAGCAGCTCGGCCGCGCCAGCAACGGCCTCTGGACCTGCGTCTGGCGGCCGCCGGTCTGCCTCAAGTTCGGCACGGCAGCGCAGAAGCGCGACTACCTGCAGCCCAGCAACCGCGGCGAGCGGCGCGGCTGCTTCGCCATCAGCGAGCCCGGCGCCGGCTCCGACCCGCGCCAGGTCGAGACCCGCGCCGAGCTTAAGGGCAACCTCTGGCGCCTTACGGGCGAGAAGTGGTTCGTCACCTCCTACAACGCCTCCGACTACATCATCGTGCACGCCCACGTCGACGGCGACCCCGACAAGCCGACCCTGTTCCTGGTCGACAAGCCGGCCGAGGGCCTGGAGCACCTGCGCTCGCCGCGCTTCATGCACAACTACGCCTTCGACCACGCCGAGCTGCGCCTCGAGGACGTGCCGGTGCCGCCGGAGCGCATGCTGGGCCAGGTCGGCCAGGGCTTCGAGCTGACCAAGGACTGGTTCGTCGAGACTCGCCTGCAGATCGCCGCGCATACCCTGGGCGCCGCCACGCGCGCCGCCGAGATCGCCAACGACTACGCGGCCGAGCGCCAGCAGTTCGGCCGGCCGATCCGCGACTTCCAGGCGATCGAGTTCATGCTGGCCGACATGGCGGTCGAGATCTTCGCCGCCAAGTCCATGCTCTACCGCGTCGCCGCTGAAATTGACCGTGGGATCGACCGCGGCCTCGACCGCAAGCTGGTGCACGCCCGCGCCAGCGCCCTCAAGCTCTACTGTTCCGAGATGGCCGGGCGTGTCATCGACAAGGCGCTGCAGATCCTGGGCGGCCGCGGCTACATGCGCGAGAACCCGGTCGAGCGCCTCTACCGCGACATCCGCGTCGACCGCATCTGGGAAGGCACCTCGGAAATCCAGCGCGCCGTCATCGGCGGCCAGATCAGGAAACGCGGCCTCGCGGTCTATACGGGCTGGGAGTGAGTGGAGCGCTGCAACTTGGCCGTTACTGCCTGCGCCCGATCAGCCCGGCCGCCAGGTCGATCGCCAGCGCCAGGCCGAGGGCGGCGGCGCCGAGGGCGAAGAGCAGCAGGTAGTCGCCGGTGCGCTCGAAGAGGAACGAGAAGGCGTAGGCCGCTCCGGCCTGGCCCAGGGCGAAGGCGACCGTGGCGCGGCTCCAGGCGGCGGTGTGGCGCTCGCGGTCGTGCGCCAGCAGGTCCTGCGCCCGGCCCAGCACCAGCGGCACCACGCCCGGCACCAGGGCGCCGATCACCACGCTGGAAGCGATCAGCCAGAGCGGGCTCGCGGTCGTCGCCAGCATGATGAGGACGCCGGCCTGGGCGAGAAAGGCCAGCCGCAGGGTCGGGCCGAAGCCGATGCGGTCGGCCAGCCTGCCGGCCAGCACCGGCCCGGCCATGGCGCCGAGCCCGAACAGCACCCAATAACGCGCGCCGCTGGCGATGCCCTGGTCGAGCCCGCGCGCCACGAAGTCGACCAGGAAGACCATGTGCGGCACCAGTGCCACGGCGTTGAGGCCGTACTCGAGGTAGAGCGCTTTCAGCGCCCCAGGCGTCCACGGGCCGCCGCCGGCCGCGGGCTTGCTCGGCGCGGATATGGCCGGGCTTGCGCGCAGGCCGTTGCTCGGCCAGCCGCTCCAGGACGCCAGCGTCAAGACCAGCGCCAGCGCGCCGAGGCCCAGCCAGGTCTCGGCCAGGCCCCAGTCGAGCAGCACGGGCACCAGCGTCCCCGAGGCCGCGATGCCGAGGCCGACGCCGGTGAAGATGACGCCGCCGGCAAGCCCGCGCCGGGCCGGCGGCACCAGCGGCAGCACGGCCGGCGCCGCCAGCACCATAAGCACGCCGCCGGTCACGCCGGAGACGACGCGCCAGACGAAGAACCAGGCGAAGGACAGCGGAAAAGCGCAGGCGAAGAAGACGACCGTGGACAGCAGCATCATGGCGCGCAGCAGAGTCGCGGTCGAGGCGCGCGCCGCGAGCGGCCGCGCCAGCAGCGCGCCGGCGAGATAGCCCGCCAGGTTGGCGGCGCCCAGATAGGCCGCCTGGCCAGGCGTGAACCAGCCGGCCTCGATCAGCGCCGGGATCAGCGGCGTGTAGGCGAAGCGCGACAGGCCGATGCCGACCAGCGCGGCGCAGAGCCCGCCGAAGGTCGCCCGCCAGGGACCTATGCCGACCGCAGCCGACGCCGCAGACACGCGCGCCTGTCCTCCTTCGTCACCCGGCGAGGACGCTAAGCGCAACGAACGCCCGGGAGAACCGCGAAGAACGGCGGTCTGCCATGCGCGCAGCCGCCGGCTCTATCGTGCTCCGGGCAGCGCCAAGGCCCCCGTGGCCTCTATCCTGCACTTCCGTCCGGACGTCGGGCTCCTCTTACCGCCGCAGCCGCCCCGATCCGATCTGCCCTCTTTACGGGCCGGGGATCGGCGTTATAAATAGTGAGAATGATAATGATTTGCATGCATTCAGCGCCCGCTCGGCAGATGTCCGGCATGGGCGCTGACCGGGTTTGGGCCGATCGGATGGGGTAACCGCCGCAGATGGATGAGCAATCGCAGAACACCGCCACTCCGTCCGGCGATCCCTCGGCAGCCCTGCAGGCGGCAGACCCCGGCGCGCCCGACCCGGCGACCTTGGAGCCGGTGGCGCTGGATCCGATAACGGGCGAGCCGCTGGACGGCCTGCAGGCCGCGGCTGGGACCCTCGATCGGGCACTCGAGCTGCTGCAGGCCGGCGGCCCGGTGGTGGTCATCCTGCTCGCGCTCTCGGTCGTGGCGCTCGCCATCGTGCTGGTCAAGCTCTGGCAGTTCGGCGCGGCCCGCGTCGGCGAGCGGCGCACGGCGCGTGCCGCGCTGCGCCTGCACCAGGCAGGGCGCAGCGACGAGGCGCTGGCGCTGGCCGGCCGCGGCAGGAGCC
>JBHJOF010000179.1:0-3448 GCA_050330055.1 Kiloniellales bacterium | reverse complement strand
CGCGCCGAGATCCTGTTCTTCTCGCACGACGGCTCGGCCGCCCTCTGGGAGGTCTGGCGCTGGCCCTTCGCGATCCGCTGGAGCCGCATCGGCCACGGCATCGAGTAGCGCGGTGAGCGGCGGGGCCAGGACAAAGGACGGCGACCTCGAAGCCCTGGCACGGCGGCTCGGTCACGACTTCGCGGAGCCGGACCTGCTGCGCCACGCGCTCAGCCATCCCAGCATCATCACCGGCCGCGCGGCGCGCAATACCAGCTATCAGCGCCTCGAGTTCCTCGGCGACCGCGTGCTCGGCCTGGTCGTCGCAGAGCTGCTCTATCGCCGTTTCCCGAACGAGGCCGAAGGCGATCTGGCGCGCCGCCTGGCCGCCCTGGTGCGCCAGGACAGCCTGGCGCGGGTGGCCGAGGCGCTCGATCTCGGCCCCCACCTGCGGCTCGCCAAGGCGGAGGAGGAAGCCGGTGGCCGGCTCAACCCGGCGCTGCTGGCCGACGCCTGCGAGGCGGTGATCGGCGCCCTCTACCTGGACGGCGGGCTGGAGGCGGCGCGCGCCCTCATCGAGCCGCGCTGGACGCCGCTTCTGGAGGCCGAGGCGAGCCCGCCGCAGGATGCCAAGACCGCGTTGCAGGAATGGGCCCAGGGTCGCGGCCTGCCGCTGCCGCTTTACCGCGAGGTGGCGCGCGCGGGGCCGGACCACGAGCCGCTGTTCACCGTCGAGGTCGCGGTCGAGGGCCGGCCGGCGGCGCAGGGCGAGGGCCGCTCCAAGCGCCTGGCCGAGCAGGCCGCCGCCAGCGCTCTGCTCGAGCGCCTGACCGGCGCCAACTCGTGACTGCCGAGGCGGAACCGCGGCGCTGCGGCTTCGTCGCGCTCCTGGGGGCGCCCAACGCCGGCAAGTCGACCCTGCTGAACGCCCTGGTCGGCCAGAAGATCTCGATCGTCACCCACAAGGTGCAGACCACGCGCAGCCGCATCCGCGGTATCGCCGTCGAGGGCGCGAGCCAGATCGTCTTCGTCGACACGCCCGGCATCTTCGAGCCCAAGCGGCGGCTCGAGCGCGCCATGGTCGCCGCCGCCTGGGCCGGCGCCCAGGACGCCGACATCGTGGTGCTGCTCTACGACGCCCAGCGCAAGCGCATCGACCAGGATACCCGGCGCATCCTCGATGGGCTCAAGAAGCAGAAGCGCCCGGCCGTGCTGGCGCTCAACAAGGTCGATGCCATCCGACGCGACAAGCTGCTGGCGCTGGCCGCCGGCTTCGAAGCCGAGGGCCTGTTCGAGCGCATATTCATGATCTCGGCCCTGACCGGCGACGGCGTGGCCGACCTGCGGCGCTATCTCGCCGGACAGATGCCCGAGGGCCCTTGGCTCTATCCGGAAGACCAGCTCTCCGACCTGCCGCTGCGTCTCCTGGCCGCCGAGGTGACACGCGAGAAGCTCTTCCTCAAGCTGCACCAGGAGCTGCCCTATGCGCTCGCCGTCGAGACCGAGCGCTGGGAGGACTTCAAGGACGGCAGCGTCAAGATCGAGCAGACCATCTATGTCCAGCGCGAGTCGCAGAAGGCCATCGTGCTCGGCAAGGGCGGCCGCACCATAAAGGAGCTGCGCGCCGCGGCCCAGGGCGAGCTCGCCGCCATGGTGGAACGGCCGGTCCATCTCTTCCTCTTCGTCAAGGTGCGCGAGGACTGGATCGACGACCCCGAGCGCTACCGCGACTGGGGCCTGGAGTTCGACACCTAGAGCATTTTCAGGCGAAGTGGAAGCCGGTTTGCCGTCCGAAAATGCGACCAATCAAGAAGTTATAGAGCATGATCCGATCCGATCGAATCGGATCATGCTCTAGCGCGCTCGCCGCCTTGTTCGCCGTCTGCTAAATCTCAGCGCATGGACCGGGCCCATGGACTGGAGTGACGAGGCCATCGTTCTGGCGGCGCGGCCGCATGGCGAGACGGCGGCGGTGGCCATGCTGCTGACCCGCGAGCACGGCCGCCATGCCGGGCTGGTGCACGGCGGCCAGGGCCGCAAGGCCCGGCCGCTGCTGCAGCCCGGCAACCGCGTCACGGCCACCTGGCGCGCGCGCCTGGCCGAGCACCTGGGCACGCTGACCTGCGAGCTGCTGGAGGGCCATGCCGCGCGCCTGCTCGACGACCCGGCGCGGCTGGCGGCGCTCGCCGCGGCGGCTGCGGTGGCCGAGAAGGCGCTGCCCGAGCGCGAGCCGCACCCGGCGGTCTATCACGGCTTCCTGGCGCTGCTGCAGGCGCTCGAGGGCGAGCACTGGGCCGAGGCCTACGTCGGCTGGGAGCTGGCGCTGCTGCGCGAGCTCGGCTTCGGGCTCGATCTCTCGGGCTGCGCCGGCGGCGGCGCCAACGACCAGCTCGCCTATGTCTCGCCGCGCAGCGGCCGGGCGGTCTCGCTGGCCGCCGGCGAGCCCTACCGCGAGCGCCTGCTGCCGCTGCCGGGCTTCCTCGCCGGGCGCGGCGGCGGCGGGCCGATCGAGGTCGGCCAGGGCCTGCGCCTGACCGGCCACTTCCTGGCCCGCCAGGTCTTCAACCCGCAGGACCAGCCGCTGCCCCCCGCCCGCCAGCGCCTGGCCCAGCGCTTCCCGGATGCGGAGGCGTAAGAAAATGGGGTCAGACCCCTTTTCGCTTCGGAAAAGGGTCTGACCCCATTTTGGGGAGGCTTGATCCCGCACCACCGCCTCCTCTAAAGATCATCGATGTCCGCCTCGACCAACTCCGCCAAGCACGTCATCGTCGTCGGCGCCGGGATCGTCGGCGTCTGCGCCGCGCTCAGCCTGCGCCGCGACGGCCACGAGGTGACGCTGATCGACCGCGGGCCGCCGGGCGAGGGCACCTCCTTCGGCAACGGCTCGGTGATCACGCCGGACAGCGTCACGCCGGTCGCCATGCCGGGCATCCTCTGGCGCGTGCCGGGCATGCTGCTCGACCCGCTTGGGCCCCTGCGGGTGCGCTGGAGCTACCTGCCGAAGCTGGCCCCCTGGCTGCTGCGCTTCGTCGCGGCCAGCCGCCCCAGGCGGGTCGAGGCGCTGTCGATCGCGCTCGCCGACCTGCACAAGGGCGCGGTCGAGGCCTATGCGCCGCTGACCGCCATGGCCGGCGCCGACGACATGGTGCGGCGCAGCGGCTGGGTCTGCGTCTACGAGAGCGAGCAGGAGTTCCAGGACTCGCAGGCGATCCTCGAGCTGGAGCGCCGCCGCGGCATCCGCTTCGAGGTGCTGGATGCGGCCGAGCTGCGCCAGCTCGAGCCCAGCTTGGCGCCGATCTTCAAGCGCGCCGTCTTCTATCCCGATACCGCGCACACGGTGAACAACTTCCGCCTGGTCCAGGTGCTGGCCGGCGCCCTGCAGCAGCATGGCGGCCGCCTGCTCACCGCCGAGGTGCGCGGCTTCGGCTTCGGCGAGGGCGGCGTTGCCGCCGTCGAGACCAGCGCCGAG
>JBHJOF010000178.1:0-29860 GCA_050330055.1 Kiloniellales bacterium | reverse complement strand
ACCTGACCCTCGATGCCCTCTGGCACCAGCTTCAACGAGTCCGCGACCTCCTGCTGGAAGTAGCGGTCGGCCGAGCCGCGCGCCATGGCGCCGACCGAGCCCATGCCCCGGTAGGCCTTGTAGGAGCGGCCCTGGTAGAGGAACACCTCGCCCGGGCTCTCGTCGGTGCCGGCCAGGAGCGAGCCGATCATCACGCAGTCGGCGCCGGCGGCGATCGCCTTAGCCAGGTCGCCGGAGTATTTGATACCGCCGTCGGCGATCACCGGCGTGTCGCTCTTGCGGCAGACCTCGACCACGTCGAGCAGGGCGGTGAGCTGCGGCACCCCGACCCCGGCGACGACCCGGGTGGTGCAGATCGAGCCCGGGCCAATGCCGACCTTGACCGCGTCCGCCCCGGCGTCGATCAGCGCCTGGGCGCCTTCCGCCGTTGCGACGTTGCCGCCGATCACCTGGGCCCGGTTGGAGAGGCGCTTGACCGCGCCCACCGCCTCCAGAACCCCCTTGGAATGGCCGTGGGCGGTGTCGACCACGATAACGTCGACCTCGGCCTCGAGCAGGCCCTCGGCCCGGGCCAGACCGTCGCGCCCGACACCCGTCGCCGCCGCCACGCGCAGCCGTCCCTTCTCATCCTTGCAGGCGTTCGGATGGGTCTCGGACTTTTCTATGTCCTTCACCGTGATCAGGCCGATGCAGCGATAGTCGTCGTCGACCACCAGCAGCTTCTCGATGCGGAACTGGTGCAGCAGCCGCTTGGCCTCGTCGCGCGATACGCCTTCCTTCACGGTGATCAGGCGTTCCTTGGTCATCAGCTCGCTGACCGGCTGCTTCTCGTTCTCGGCAAAGCGCACGTCGCGGTTGGTCAGGATGCCGACCAGCGGCCCGCCGCCGCGTTCGACCACGGGAATGCCGGAGATGCGGTAGCTCTCCATCAGGGCGAGCGCGTTGCGCAACGGCTCGTCGGGATAGATGGTCACCGGGTTGACCACCATGCCGCTTTCGAACTTCTTGACCTTGCGGACCTCGTCGGCCTGCTCGCGGATCGCCATGTTCTTGTGCACGACGCCGATGCCGCCGGCCTGCGCCATGGCGATGGCGAGCTGGCACTCGGTCACGGTGTCCATGGCCGCCGAGAGCAGCGGGATACCGAGCTCGACGCTGCGGGTCAGGCGGGTCCGGGTGTCGGCTTGGTTCGGCAAGGTGGCGGATTCGGCGGGCTGAAGCAGAACGTCGTCAAAAGTCAGCGCCTCGCGAATCTGCATGCCAATGCCCTGCCGGTGATTGGCGCGCCATCATACAGATCGCGCCCGCAAAGCCAAGCGGATTGCTGGCTGCCTCAGAACCGCTGTCGGGCCGACCAGAAGGGAGGCTAGGAGCGCGGCCCCGCGGCGCTATGGGCAGCGGCTTGGCCGCCGGCCCGGGCCACGGCCGGGGCTGCGGTCACCGGGAACGCATCCGGCTCCAGATGGCGGCGCGCATAGTCCCTGAAGACGTGCATGCGCTTATCGATGGTGAGGATCGGATCCCACCAGGCATTGCCCTCGATCAGCAGCGGGCCTGCCGGCGTAAGGGCGATATCCCAACCGATGGTCATGAGCGGCAGGAAGCTCACGGCGGCCTTGCGGGCCAGGGCGCAGGCCCCCGCCCAGTGCGGCACCTCGAAGCCTGCGAGGGCCTTGCCGGTCGCGGGATGGTGGCTTACCGACTGCAGGCCCACGCCGCTTGGCCGCGCCGCCAAGGCGTCGAGCAGACGACCAGTGTGAAGGTCGATCGGCGCCAGGAAGTTGCCGGTGGCGCCGTTGGAGAAGTTGTCGATGCTCGCCGTGCTGCCGATGACCTTGAGGAAGGCGAAGATGATCTCGGCTCCCTGCCCTTCGGACATGACCGTGATGATGCGGACGGTCTGCAGGTAGTCCGAAGCGCTCAGCTCGCTCAGCCGCGGATGCGGGAAGGCCCTTTCCTGTACGACGAAACGGTCGTAGCCGGCATCGCTGCGCAGCTCGGCGACGAGCTCGTCCGACGTCTTGGCCTCTCTGGAGGCGTCGAGCCAGCGCGCGCCCTGGCGTCGCAGCACGCGGACACCCTGCGCGTAGACCCCGAGGGCCGGCTTGATGACGATGTCGGGGGCGCTCAGCGTGTCAAAATAGCTGGCCCAGTCGTGATCACTGCGCAGCATCTCACCCTCGGCCGTCCAACCGAGCTGCGGCCCGATCACAGCCAGCAGGCTCGGTATCGGCAGACCGGCGGCCTGACAATGGCCGTAGAAGATGCTCTTGTCCTCGGTCAAGGCGGCGGCATCCGGCGGATTGAGGCGCTGCTGCAGATGAACCAGCGCCGTCTTGCTCATAGCCCGGTCGAGCTCGTCATCGGCGAACTTCGGGCCCAGCAGATCCCACAGGAAGGCCTCGCGCGGCGAGTATCTCTCCGCCTTCCCGCAGAGATAGAGAAAACGGCGCAGGAGATCGCCATAGGACTTGCCATAGAGCCGGCGCGCCGTCCGCATCTTTCGGACAAAGTTTATGATTTTACTAGGATTTTTTAGGGCTTCCTGGAGCATGCCGCGAAACATATAGCGACGGCTCGAGGGAGAGCCAAGGCAAATGTTCGTGTCAAGCACCGCCCAGCGAATCGGCCCTCGGGTCGGTTCGAGTGATCAGGTTCCAGCGCCGCAGGCGACGAGCAGGCCGCAGCTTCAGGAGCTGGCGGGCAGCGGCGCTTTCTCCAGGATGGCGCGGGTCCAGTTGCGGAACACGTCCATCTTCTTCTCCATGGTATGGACCGGATCCCACCAGGCATTGCCCTCGATCAGCTGCGGGCCGTCCGGGGTGATGCCGATATCCCAACCGATGGTAATCAGCGGCAGGAAGCTCATGGCCGCGCGCCGGGCCAGGTCGCAGGCCTCGTCCCAAAGCGGCACCTCGAATCCGGCAAAGGGCACGCCGGTCACCGGATGGCGGTCGATCACCTCGGTGCCGACGCCACCGGGGCGAGCGGCCCTGGCGCATTCGATGCGGCCGGTGGCCAGGTCGATCGGGGCCAGGAAGTTTCCTGTGGCGCCGTAGGAGAAATTGTCGACCGCTGAGGATCCGGCGATCACCTTAACCAGGGGGAACGCGACCTGAGCCCCCTGCCCCGGCAGGACCACCGTGACGACCCGCAAGGTCTGCATGTAGGTCGTGCCGCTGAGCTCGACCAGACGCGGATGGGGATAGGCCCGCTCCTGCACGACAAAACTGTTGTAGCTGGCATCCTGCCGCAGGTCTCTGGTGAGCTCCTGCGGCGTCAGCCGGTGCCCGCGCGCATCAACCCAGTCCGCGCCATCGCGGCGCAGCAGGCGAACGCCGCGTGCATAGACACCCAACGCCGGCTTGATGACGATGCTGCTTGAGTCGATCTCGGCGAAGAAACGGCTCCAGTCGTCATCGCTCGCCAGCACGCTGCGGTCCGGAGTCCAGCCGATCTGCGGGCCCATCACGGCGAGAAGTCGCGGCGAGGGCAGGCCGTTGGAAGCGCAGTACTGATAGAAGATGGCCTTGTCTTCGGTCAGGGCGGCGGCCGCGGGAGAGTTGAGGTGCTGCTGCAGGGAGACGCAGGCCGTCTTGCTCAAGGCCAATTGAAACTCGTCGTCGCCGAACTTCGCACCGAGCAGGTCCCAAAGAAAGACCTCGCGCGGCGTGAACAGCTCGTGCTCGCAGAGGCGCAGGAAGCGGCGCAGCAGCTCCGGATAGGGCTTGCCGTAAAGCTCGTGCGCCGCGCGCATCTTGCGGGCGAAACTCACGATCTTCAAAGGATGCTTAATGATTTGATCAAGCATGGCGGTGGCCTGCCTTTCCGACAGGGGCTGCGCGGAAGATATTCCGACAGGAGCTGCTAAGGAGAGGTAAACATGCGCCGACAAACCAGTTTGGACAGGCCAACGCACAGGGGGCCGGATATAGCGGCCGGGCACACCGCCGAGCCACATGGGGAGAGTCGCCGCGACGGTGCCTGCCATGTGGATCAGACTCTAGCTCTCAGGGATCAGACAGGCGGAGCAAGCCTATCGCACGGTCGTTGCCGTGGTTCCATCCAGGAGCTTCTCGGTCCGTCGTCTAAACTCCCGCATTGTCCGCTGCAAATTGTGAATCGGGCCCCAGAAGGCGTTGCCCTCCATGAGGACCGGCCCGTCCGGCGTGATGGCGATGTCCCAGCCGATCGACGTCAGGGGCAGAAAGGCCATGGCCGCCTGGCGGGAGAGCTGGCATGCCTCGGACCAGAACGGCACCTCGAAGCCGGCGAAGGCGGCACCCGATACGGGATGGCGGGCGATCTCCTCCATGCCGATACCGCACGGCCGTTGCACCATGACGCGCTTGACCCGGCCGGTCTCCAGGCAGACGTCGGCCAGCAGGTTGCCGCTGGCGCCCTGCTGGAAGTTGTCCGTGGTCGCGCCGTTAGCGATGAGCCGCAGCAGGCCGAAGAGCACCTCCGGTCCGGCGGCGTCGGAGACGAAGGTAACCAAGCGCAGGGTTTGCAGGTAGTCGGTGCGGCTCAGCGCCGCCAGCGCCGGATGACCATAGACTCGCTCCTGGACCACAAAGCTGCTGTAGCGCTCGTCCGCGCGAAGCTCAGCCAGAAGCTCCGCCGAGCTCAGCCGGCGGCCGTCGCTCTCCTGCCACGTGTCGCCCTGCCGGCTGAGCAGGCGGACGCCATAGGCATAGACGCCAAGCGAGGGCTTGATGACGATGTCGGGCACGGTCAAGGCATCGAGCCAAGCCGACCAGTCGGCGTCGCTGCGTAGAAATGCGCCCTCCGCGGTCCAGCCGAGCGGTGAACCGATGATGGCCAGCAGGCGCGGCGTAGCCAGGCCCCGCTCCCGGCAGTAGCCGTAGAACACGCTCTTGTCCTCGGTGAGCCCGCGGGCCGATTCGGGATTGAGCCGGAGCTGCAGGCCGACGCAGGCGGTCTTGCTGATCGCCCGGTCGAGCTCGTCGTCGGCGAGGTCGGGGCTCAGCAGGTCCCACAGGAAGATCTCCCGAGGCGAATACAGCTCGCGCCCGCAAAGATAGAAGAAGCGGCGCAGCATGGCGGGGTAGGACTCGCCGTAGAGCTTGCGCGCAATGCGTATCTTGCGCGAGAAATTGAGCAGCTTCCGGGGATGCTTCAGGACCTGGACGGATAGCGGCTCTGCCATATCTTTTCGAGGTCCCTAAAGGCCGGGCTGGAGCGGAGCCGGCCGCCCGAGCGGGGGCTCCGCATGGGCGCGGAAATTCGCCGCCCAGCGCAGTTGATTGGGCGGATCCCACCAGGCGTTGCCCTCGATCAGCAGCGGCCCGTCCGGCGTGAAAGCGATGTCCCAGCCGACGGTCAGCAGCGGCAGGAACTGCTGCTGCGCGCGCCGTGCCAACTCGCAGGTCTCCTGCCAGCTGGGCAGCAGGAAGTCGCGCAGGGCGGCACCGGTCACGGGATGCTCGGTCACCTCGACCAGTCCTACCCCGTCCGGCCGAGCCGTTCGCATCCACTTGATTCGGCCGGTCGCCACAGAGATCTCGCCCACCATGTTGCCGCTGGCACCGAAGGAAAAATTGTCCGTGGTCGCGTCGCCCCCAATGAGCTTCATGACCGCGAAGATGATCTCGGCGCCCCCCTGCTCCGCAATCAAGGTAACAATTCGCGTGGTCTGCAGATAGTCCGTACCGCTCAGCCGCTTGAGGTCGGGATGCGGCCTCACCCGTTCCTCGACGATGAAGTCGTCGCGCGCGCCGCCCTGGCGCATCCCCTGCAGAATGCCGGCCGCCGCTACCAGCCGGCCGGCCTCATCGCACCAGCGCTCCCCTTGGCGGCTGAAGAATCGAATGCCGCGCCCATAGGCGCCGTGCGCCGGCTTGATGACGATCTCGCTTGCCGGCAGCCCCTCGATCAGCCGCGCCCATTGGGAGGAATGCAGCACGACGTCGCCCTCGGCCGTCCAGCCGATGCGGGGACCGACCGCCGCCAGCAGGCGAGGCACCGGCAGGCCCCTGGCGCGGCAATGGCTGGAAAAGAGAATCTTGTTCTCAGTCAGGGCGGCCGCGGCGCCCGGGTTGAGGCCTTGCTGAATGGTCAGCAGGTCGCGCTTGCTGATCACCGCGTCGACGACCTCCTCCAGGCTGTCCTTGGCCAGCAGATCCCACACGAAGATGTCCTTCGGCGTGAAGTGCCGCTTCAGAAGCAGGTGGAAGAAGCGCGGCACCAGTTTGCGGTAGGGCTTCCCGTAGCGGGCCCGCGCGATGCGCATCTTCTGCGCAAAATTCAATAGTTTGCGAGGATGTCTTAAGATCTCACTCAGCATCGGAGTGATCCGCGACAAGCAACCGGGCAGGCAACTGTCCGGTCATCCCTCGGAGCGCCGGCCGCCCAAACCGCCACGAAATCCGCTGGCCACAACGTAGACCTCCGCCGATTCGGGGCGGCTGGCCGGCGGCTTGACGTGCTGCACCTTGCTGAAGTCGCGCTTGAGCGCGGTCAACAGGCTACGCTCGCTGCCGCCCTGGAAGACCTTGGCAACGAAGGCGCCGCCCGGCGCCAGCACCTCGGCGGCGAAAGCGTAGGCCGCCTCGGCCAGGGCCATGATGCGCAGATGATCGGTCTGGCTGTGCCCGGAGGCGGGCGCCGCCATGTCCGACAGCACCACGTCGGCCGGCCCGCCCAGGGCGGCCTTGAGCCGCTCGGCCGCGTTATCGTCGAGGAAGTCGCCCTCCAGGAAAGTGGCACCGGCCAGAGCGTCGACGGCCTGCAGATCGATCCCCACCACGCGGCCACCCCCCTCTCCACTGGCGCCGACCCGTTGCAGGGCGACCTGCGACCAGCCGCCGGGTGCCGCCCCCAGGTCGACCACGCGAGCGCCGCGCTTCAGGATGCGGCACTTGTCGTCGATCTGCGCCAGCTTGAAGGCGGCGCGCGAGCGGTAGCCCCGGCGCCGGGCATCGGCCACGTAAGGATCACTGAGCTGGCGCTCGAGCCAGCGGGTCGAGGACAGACCGCGGCCCTTGGCGGTACGCAGCTTTACGGCGAGGCGCCGGCCTCTAGGCTGGCTCGAGCCCGCTGCGCCGCCTGCATTGCGGCGCCGACTCCCCTTGCCGCGACCGGAGCCGCCGGCCTTGCTCATGGCTACCTGCCTGATACCAGGGACGCGCGATCGAGGGCCGAGCGGTCAGGGACCGGCCGCTGCACCATCAGGCCTGGCCGCTTCATCAGCGTGCAGAGGATGCCCTCGCGCAGGCCGCGGTCGGCGACCCGCAGGCGGCCGACCGGCCAGGTCTGGCAGATCGCCTCCAGGATGGCGCAGCCGGCAACCACCAGGTCGGCGCGCTGGCGGCCGATGCAGGGATGCGCCACGCGCTGATCGTAGCTCATGGCGGCGATCTGCCGGCTGAGGCCGGTCACGCTGTCGAACGCGAGATAGGAGCCGTCGACCCGCGCGCGGTCATAGTAGGGCAGCTTCATCTCGATGCCCGAGAGCGTTGTCACCGTGCCCGAGGTGCCGAGCATCTGCATCCGGCCTTGTCGCGCCAGGGCGGCCAGCGCGTGCTCGCTGTCGAAGGGCCGCAGCGCTGCGGCGACCTCCGCGACAATGGCTGCATAAACATCGCGCGTGACCTCGACGCCGCCATAGTGCTCGGCCAGGGTGACGACGCCGAGCGGCAGCGAGCACCAGCCGGCCAGTGTCGCAGCGGGCGTTGGGGCGGGCGTTGGGGCGGGCGTCGCGCCCGGCCCCTGCCCGTTTTGCCCCAGCCGGAGCCAGCTCACCTCGGTGCTGCCGCCGCCGATGTCGAAGATCAGCGCGTTCGGCACGTCCGGATCGAGCAGCGGCGTGCAGCCGTAGAGCCCGAGCGTCGCCTCCTCGCTGTTCGAGATGATCTCCAGCTCGAGCCCGGTCTCGCGCTTGACCCGCTCGGCGAAGACGTCGCTGTTGCGCGCGCGCCGGCAGGCTTCGGTCGCAACCGCGCGCCCGTTGGTGACCCGGCGGCGCTCCATCTTGCGGACGCAGACCTTGAGCGCGTCGAGGGCGCGGCTCATGGCCGCCTCTGAGAGGCAGGCGGTCTGCGCCAGGCCCTCGCCCAGCCGCACGATGCGCGAAAAGGCGTCGATCACGCGAAAGCCGCTCGCGGCGGGCCGCGCGATCAGCAGCCGGCAGTTGTTGGTCCCGAGGTCGAGCGCGGCATAGACGTCGCGCGACCGCAGTCCCGATTTCCCCCGCCGGCGCATGAAGCCGCCCCGGCGCGCGAGCGCGTTGGACAAGGCACTCCCCACAAGGCGATCCGCCGCCGCCGGACGGGCGGCGGCCCGAGAGTCTTGACGCTATGGTAACGTCTTGATGTTACTGGCACCAGCCCGGAGGCCCGCAGGACGTCCAGGGAAGAGGCCCAGACGGCCCTATAGTGGCCCGGCGGCCACGCCCGGCGCGATCGGCCAAGGCGGTTGAAAAGCACCCGCCGTCCGGACTACATAAGGGGCTGCCCGCGCCGCCCCTGCAGGGGTCGGGGAGAAGGTGGGCCTGTGCAAGTGCCTGATCCCGTTGGGGGATAGTTTAACGGTAGAACTCTCGGCTCTGGACCGAGCAGTCCTGGTTCGAATCCAGGTCCCCCAGCCATCCACCCAGCCGTGGTTCTGATGCGGCGCCGTCCAGAGAAAGGGGGCCGTCGCGCTCGGGCGGCAGACGCCCCTGGCGAGATGTGGCCGTAGCGCGGCATCAACGGTCAGCAAGGCATCGTCGTCACGAGCGAAGCCGGCGTCGGAAGAGCATCGCGCCAGGCTTCGTGCAGCCGCCTTTGCAGAACCGGCTGCGGCGACTATCTTTTCCCGCCGCCCGCTCGTGGGCGTCAAGCGCAACTCACGAGGCCCCATGCCTTACGATCGCCTGAAGCGGCGCCTGTCGGCCGGCGGGATCGTCATCCTGGATGGCGCCACCGGCACCGAGCTGCAGCGCCGCGGCGCGCCAATGGACCCGGCCGCCTGGTGCGGCCCGGCGACGCTGCACAATGACAAGCTGCTGACCGAAATCCATGCCGACTACATCGCCGCCGGGGCCGAGGTCATCACCGCCAACAGCTATGCCTCGTCACGCCTCATGCTGACGCCGGCCGGCCTTGGCGACCGGGTCGAGGAGATCAACCGTCGCGCCGTCGAGGCAGCGCTCAGGGCGCGCGACCAGTCCGGCAACAAGGACGTGGTGGTGGCCGGCTCCCTGTCGCACATGGTGCCGGTGGCGCGCGGCACTGGCGTTGTCGATGCCAATAAGACGCCCGACGACGCGACGATCGCCGAGGCCTTCCACGAGCTGGCGCAGATCCTCGCCGCCTCCGGCTGCGAGCTGATCCTGCTCGAGATGATGTACAACCGGCGGCGCACGCCGCTGGTGCTCGAGGCGGCGCTGGCGACCGGCCTGCCGGTCTGGTTCGGCGCCAGCGCGCGCCGCGCCAAGGACGGCCGCCTGATCAGCTTCGATCAGCTCGAGGAAACGCCGCTCGACGCCATCACCGGCCTGATCCCCCAGCATGGCGTTCATGGGCAGGGCGTGGACGCCGCCGGCATCATGCATAGCTATTCCGAGCTGGTTGCGGAGGCGCTGCAGTCGGTGCGCCGGCACTTCGCCGGGCCGCTGATGGCCTATCCCGATGCCGGCTACTTCGCCATGCCGGACTGGCAGTTCGTCGACGTCATCCCGCCCGACGAGTTCGAGGCCTTCTGCGGCGCGTGGATCGAGGCCGGCGTGCAGATCCTCGGCGGCTGCTGCGGCCTCACGGTCGCGCACGTCGAGGCCGCCGTGCGGGCTCGGAATGCGGCGGCGTAGCGGGCGCTTGACCAAGGACGACCTCAAATGAAGATCGCCTACCCCGCCAAGTTCGAGCGCGACGAGGACGGCCGCGTCCTGGTGACCTTTCGCGATCTTCCGGAAGCGGCGACCGATGGCGCAGATATGGAAGAGGCGCAGCGGGAAGCCGCCGACCTGATCGACTCGGTGCTGATGTTCCGCATGAAGTATCGCGAGGATATGCCGGAGCCCTCCAAGGCGCGCAAGACTGAGAAGCTGATCACGCCGGATGCCGCGGTGGCCATGAAAGTCGCCCTCTACCTCGCCATGCGTAGAGAGGGCCTGACCGCCGCCGAGTTCTCACGCCGTTTGGGCGTCGACTATCGCGAGGCGCAGCGAATCTTGAACCGCTACCACGCCACCAAGACCGCGCGCATGAGCGAAGCCATCGAAGCCACGGGAAACCGGGCGGTGATCGACCTGGAGCCCGCTTGAGGCTCTGTGTTTCACCTGTCCTCGTTCGACAATCGCGCCCCGGTGGCGCGGCCTAGCTGCTCCAGACTGCGCGGCGGCGCCCGAGGGCGCGAGTGATGTTTCCATGAAACAGGCGGGCGCCCGCGCGACCGACCAGTCTGCTACGGCAATTATCGCGAGCGCTCTCCCTCTGCCGGCCGCGCGACCAAGCTGGGCTCGCGCGGGTGCTGCGTGCCGGCAACCGGCGATAGCGAGATTTCCCGCACCAGCTTTTCCAGCATGGCCTGGGCAAAGGCTTCCCAGTCGTTGGCCGCGATGACGAAGGCGCCGCTACCGCCGATCACCGTCTCGCGGAAGTAGCGATCGAGCAGCGGGATCTCGTTGAGGATCGCCAAGCCGTTCACGGTGATGCCCAAGGCGACTGCACGGTCGCGGCTGTAGCTCGGTATCGGGCCGTGGTTGGCCCGGCCGTCGCCCGACAGGTCGATCACCCGGCGCGTGCCCTCGAAGCCGTTGCTCTCGAACTCGCTGATGCCAAACTCGATGGCGCCGCTGATGCCGGTGGCACCGCCCGGGACCTGACGTTCGATTGCGGCGATGCGCTCGGCCAGCTCAAGTGCGCTGGCCGCGCCATCGACCAGGGTCCAGGGCAGCACAACTACGCGATCGCGCTCCTCGGCCCACTGCGCGACGGCCACGGCAATGCCGCGGTTGCCGGCGGCGGTGATCGCGGCGAGCACGGCCGGATGCCGGAAGGCAGCCGCCAGGCCCTCGCTCTGGAGCTTGTACTCCTCCTTGTTGACCGAGGACGAGACGTCGAGCGCCAGAAAGAGCTCGAGATCCACGGGAGTTGGCGCATCTGCCGCCGCTGGCGGCCCATGGTAGAGCAGAGCCACGTAAAGACCGACGGCCAGCGCGAGCGGCGTGCGGCGCCGTGCCGGCATTGCTGCACTCCCTACTATGGCCACGGCGGCGTACCGGCCCAGAGGCCGCGCTTGGCAGCGCGCGCCTCGGCCTCGTCGTGCTCGTAGCGCGAGGCGTAGCGGCGGTCGGCGCGGGCCCAGCCCAGGCGTACCAGCTCGCCCGCCAGGTCGCGCCCGTCGGCCTTGCAGCTCGCGACGATGACCTCGCCGAAGCGCGGGCCTTCGAGCCCGTCGCAGCGCACCTCAGCGCCGGCGAGCAATTGCAGCAGGACGCGGGCGGCCTCCTCGCCGCAAGGATAGCGCTGCCCGGCGCGCCTGCAAAAGGCGCCGCGCTCCGGAGCCTCGATCCCGAGCAGGCGAATGGGAGAGCCGGCCAGCACCAGCGTGTCGCCGTTGATGACCTCGAGCTCGTCGGCGCGCAGCGGTACCGCGTTGGCACCGGCCATGGCGCAGGCCAGTGCAATGGCGAGCGCGGCGCGCGGCCAAGCCATCCGCCGCGCCCTCATCGCTCACGCCACTCCCAGGGCGGCACGAACCGGCTGCGCCAGAGGCCGCGCCCGGCCTTGCGTGCGGCTTCCTCCTCGGCCACGTAGGCGGACGACTCCTGACGCCGTGCCAAGGCCCAGCCCTGGGCGACGAGCCAGCCGTTGAGCTCCGGCCCGCCGATGCCGCCCAGGTAGCAGAGGGCGCTGACGCTTCCGTCCGGGTCGCGGCCGCGCTCGACGCAGACCACCCAGTTGAGGCCGATGCGGTCACTGAGCGCCCAGCGGGCATCGAGCCCGCAGTTCCACGAGGCGTCGTTCAGGTCGCAGGTCTGGTTCGGGTCAGGCGCATCGATACCAAAGAGGCGGACCCGCACGCCGAGCAGTTCGAAGCTGTCGCCGTCGACCACGTAGGGCCGCTTGCCGGCGATCTCGGCCATCGCCGGCGTCTGCACCAGCACCAGCAGAACCAGGCTCACGAGAAGGCGCCACATGCCCCAAGAATGCCAAGCCCACGGGCAGGACGGCAAGCGCAACGCCCCCCTGGCGCAACACTCTTGTGCTTGCCCGCCGCGCACCGTAGCACTGCCGCATGACCGCGCGCCCCTCCTCCTCGGCCACGGCCGCCGCGCGGCCCGCTGCAGACGACTCGCCGCACGAGTCGCCCTTGCCCGGTATTGCCCTCCTGGTCACAGCCATGGCGGTGGTGCCGGTGATGGACGGGATCGCCAAGTATCTCAGCGCGAGCTATCCGGTCAGCCAGATCGTCTGGGCGCGCTACTTCTTCCACATGGCGATCCTGCTGCCTCTGGTGCTGTGGCAGTACGGCAAGCGCGGCCTGCTGCCGCGCCGTCCCTTGGCGCAACTTTTGCGCTCCAGCTTCCTGCTCTGCTCGACCGTGTTCTTCTTCGCGGCGATCGCGCTGATCCCGCTGGCCGATGCCATCGCGCTGGTTTTCATCTCGCCGCTGATCGTGACCGCCTGCTCGCCATTCGTGCTCGGCGAGCAGGTCGGCATCCGGCGCTGGAGCGCCGTGCTGATCGGCTTCCTCGGCGCCCTGATCGTGTTCCGTCCGGGCCTCGGCGTGTTCCAGCTCGGCTCGCTGCTGGCGGTGGCCGCCGGCAGTACATACGCCTGCTACATCCTGGCGACGCGCAAGCTGTCGGGCAGCGCGCCGCCACTGGTCACCCTGCTACAGACCGCCGTCGTCGGCGCCGTCGTCATGTCGCTGATCGTGCCCTTCACCTGGGTGGCGCCGGCCGCAAGTGACCTGGCGCTGATGGCGGCCATGGGCGCGGTGGCGGCCGGCGGCCACTTCCTCATCATCAAGGCCTTCGAGCGCGCGCCGGCATCGCTGCTGGCTCCCTACGGCTACAGCGAGATCGTGACGGCGACGCTGATCGGCTATCTCGTCTTCGGCGACTTCCCCGATCACTGGACCTGGCTCGGTATCGCCGTCATTGTCGCCGCCGGCATCTACATCTCGCTCCGCGAACGGCGTCGCCGGCGGCCAGTGGTGGCAGGAATGGCGAGTGCCGCCCCTAGTCCCGACGCGCCCCCTACTCCCGACGCGCCAGGTGCCATAGCCCCAGAAAGGCGGGATCGGGGCGCTGAATAAGCCAGGTCGGGATAGCCTCGAGATAGCCGCGGAAGCGCCCCTTGGTCTCGAAGCGCTCGCGAAACTCCGAGGCCGCCAGCCGCTCGGGCAGCCGCGGCAGGATGCCGCCGGCCAGATAGACGCCGCCGCGCGCGCCCAGGGTCAGCGCTGCGTCGCCGGCGAAGGCGCCGAGCAGGGCGCAGAAGGTCTCAAGCGCGGCGCGACTGGCCAGACAGTCGCCGCGCTCGGCGTGCTGCACGATGTCCGCCGGCTGGCGGCTGGGCGCCGGCAGGCGATCGACCGCGGCGCTCGCCTCATAGAGGTTGACCAGGCCGTCGCCCGACAGCACGCGCTCTGCCGAGACGTGGCCGAAACGCCGCCGCAGTTCTTCCACGATGCGGTCTTCGCGCTCGCTGTCCGCCGCCATGGTGACGTGGCCACCCTCGCTCACCAGGACCCGCTCCTGCGCCCTGTCCGTGGCCGGCAGAAAGGCGGCCATGCCGAGCCCGGTGCCCGGCCCGATCACCGCCTTTGGGGCGCCGGCCTCGCCCTTGCCGCCACCAAGCGACAGCAGATCCATCTCCCTCAGCCGTGGCAGCGCCCAGGCAATGGCCTCGAAGTCGTTGACCAGCGTGAGCCGTTCCAGCCCGAAGGCATCTTCCAGCGCCGCGGCATCGAAGCGCCAGGTGCCGTTGGTCAGGGTCGCCGTCCCAGCGCTCACCGGGCCTGCGACCGCGAGTGCCGCTCGGCGCAGCGCCGGTGTCGTCTCGCCGTGTCTCTTGGCCTGATCGAGAAAGGCGCGGATCGCCGCTTCCGGCTCGGCATAGTCGGCGACCGCAAGCGAGACCGACCGTCCGATCCCTTCGGGACCGGCCAGCGCAAAGCGCGCGTTGGTCCCGCCAATGTCGGCCAGCAGCAGTGTCCGATTGACAAGCGCCATGGCTCAGGCCGCCTGCGGCGCCCTGGCCAGCGCCTTGAGGAAGGCTTCGCGCCAGGCATCGATGTCGTAGCGCTGAAGATGATGATACATCGCCTTCCAGCGCTCGCGCCGCTCCGCCAGCGGCATGGTCAGAGCCGTCTGCAGTGCCTCGCCGACACCTTCCACGTCATAGGGATTGACGATCAGGGCGCCCTCCAGCTCGCGCGCCGCGCCGGCAAAGCGGGATAGCACCAGGACGCCCGGGTCCTTGCCGTCCTGGGCGGCAACGTATTCCTTCGCCACCAGGTTCATGCCGTCGCGCAGCGGCGTCACCAAGCCGACGCGGCCAACGCGCAGGAATCCAGCCAGGGTCTGGCGCGTGAAGCCCTTGTTGAGATAGCGGATCGGCGCCCAATCGAACTCGGCATAGGCGCCGTTGACGTGGCCGGCCGCCGCCTCCAGCTCGCGGCGGATCTTCATGTACTCGGGCACGTCGGCGCGCGACGGCGGAGCGATCTGCAGGAACACCACCTGGCGGCGATTTGCCGGATAGCTGCGCAGCAGATGCTCGATGGCCTCGACCCGCACGATCAGGCCCTTGGAGTAATCCAGCCGGTCGACGCCGATGATCAGCTTGCGCCCGGCCAGGCTGTCCAGGAGCCGCGCCGTCTGGCGCGAGTGCATGGCCTCCTTGGCGAAGCCGGCGACGGCATCGGTGTCGATGCTGATCGGGAAGGCGCCGACACGCAGGCTTTCGCCGAAGGCGGCGACCGTGCCGCCCCGCTCCACCTCACCGCCCGCCTCCATGACGATGTACTCGAGAAAGGCGTGCACGTCCCGTTCGGTCTGGAAGCCCACCAGGTCATAGGCACAGAGCGCCCGGATCAAGGCGCGATGGTTCGGCAAGGCGACCAGCACCTCGGGCGTTGGAAAGGGGATGTGCAGGAAAAAGCCGATGCGCTGCTTGCAGCCGGCGTCGCGAAGCTGCTCGGCCATGGGGATCAGGTGATAGTCGTGCACCCAGATGACGTCATCGTCACGCAGCAAGGGCTGCAGGTGGTGGGCAAAGAGCGCATTGACCCGCTGATAGCCAACCATGTCCCGGCGGCTGAAGTCGGTGAGGTCGAGGCGGTAGTGGAACAGCGGCCAGAGGATCCGGTTGGCATAGCCGTTGTAGTATTCGTCGTAGTCCTGCTGCGTCAGGTCCAGGGTGGCGTAGGTGAGCCTGCCGACGTCGAAGATGTTCGGCCCGTCGGCTTCCGCCTCCGAGGTGCGGCCGCTCCAGCCGAACCAGATGCCGCCGCGCTCGCGCAGCGCGGCCAGCACGGCGACGGCCAAGCCCCCTTCCCCGCCGGAGCGACCCTTGCGTACCGGGGCAACGCGGTTGGAGACGACAACCAGGCGACTCAAAAGGCTTCCTCCCAAGGCTTCGAGAGACACATGGCGGAGTGGATCAACCCGACCATGGAGTAGGTCTGCGGGAAGTTGCCCCACAGCTCGCCGCTCGCCGGATCGATATCCTCGGACAGCAGGCCCAGCGGATTGCGGCAGCTCAGCATGTTCTCGAACAGCGCCCGCGCCTCGTCCGCCCGGCCGACCGCGACCAGCGCGTCGATGTACCAGAACGTGCAAACGGTGAAGGCCGTCTCCGGCAGACCGAAGTCGTCGGCCGAGGCATAGCGGAAGATATGGTTGCCGCGGCGCAGCAGCGCCTCGATGCGCTTCAGCGTGCCGAGGAAGCGTGGATCATCCGCCTCGATAAAACCGAGCTGCGGCAGCAGCAGCAGACTGGCGTCGATCTCGTCGCCGTCGAACGTCGAGGCGAAGCTGCCGACCTGCTCGTTCCAACCGCGCTGCAGGATTTCGTGGCGCAGCTCGTCGGCGTGCCGGCGCCAGAAGATCGACCTGTCGGCCTCGCCGATGTGGGCGGCGATCTTGGCCAGGCGGTCGCAGCCTGCCCAACACATCACGGCGGAATAGGTGTGTACCGCCGCGCGGGTGCGCAGCTCCCAAAGGCCGGCGTCGGGTTGGTTCCATCGCTTGACCGCCTGCTCGCCCAGGGTCTCCAGGCGACGGAACAGCGCCACGTCGCCCATGTGCGACAGGCGGTGGTCGAAGAAGCTTTGCGCGGTGGCCAGGATGACGCTGCCGTAACCGTCGTTCTGAATCTGGGTATGGGCGCCGTTGCCGAGGCGCACCGGTCCCAGGCCGCGATAGCCGGCAAGGCTGTCAGCCTGATGCTCCGGCAGCTTGGTCTCCAGCGTGATGCCGAACAGCGGCTGCAAATAGCCGTCCGGCGCCATGGCCACGATGTTGGCGATGTAGCCGAGGTAGGCCTCCATGGTCCGTGTCGCGCCAAGCCTGTTGAGGGCATGGACGACAAAGTAGGTGTCGCGCAGCCAGCAGAAGCGATAGTCCCAGTTGCGGCTGCTGCCCGGTGCCTCGGGGATCGAGGTCGTCATGGCCGCAAGAACGGCGCCACTTTCCTCGAAGGAACAGAGCTTCAGGGTGATGGCCGCGCGGATCACCGCCTCCTGCCACTCGAAGGGAAGCGACAGATAGCGGCACCACTCGCGCCAATAGAAGTCGGTTTTCTCGAAGAAGTCGCGCGCCGTCTCATTGACTCCTTCGTGCAGGCTCTCATCGGGGCCGAGCAGAAGCGTGATCGACTGCTCGAGGACGAAAGGCACCTCGTCCACGATGTAGCTCAAGGGCGCGTCGGTGGTCAGGCGCAGCACCAGGTTCGCCATCAGGTAGCGAATGTGGTTGGAGCCGCGCGTCGTGTCCGGGCGGTGCGCGCCGTAGCCATAGGCCGGGCGCAGGCGGATGCGGATACGCGGGGTGCCGGCGATCGGCTTGATCCGGCGCATCAGCATGGTCGGCCGGAACACGCGGCCGAACTGCTTGAAGCGTGGGGCGAAATCCGTGATCTCAATGGCGCCGCCGTTGCGGTCGTAGAGCCGGGTCACCAGCACCGCCGAGTTGCGCCGATAGGCCTGCTCGCTGTGCGACAGCTCGAACAGCTCGACGTCGTAGAAGCCCCCCCGGCCATCCAGGCGGCCATCCGGGTCGCTCCCTCCTGGATCGTTCGAGCCGTGGTCGTTGAGCAGGTCGCAGAACACGGGATCGCCGTCGAAGCGCGGCAGGCAGCACCAGACCACGCGGGCATGCCGGTCGAGCAGCGCGCCGAAGGTGCAGTTGCCGATGACGGCCAGGTCGAGCGAGCTCATACCGCCGACCGCGCTGTCCATCGGGCGGGGCGAAGCAGGCGGTGGGCGATGAGAGGGAGCGTGGTGCCTTGCATGCAGCCTAGCGGTGTTTGTGGTCGTTTGCTGATCGCGCGCACGCCGGCGCGGCCCGTATCATAGCGACCGATCCGCTCGATGCCAGGATTGTCAGGCAGCGGCGTCGCGATTGCCCGGACTCGATCAGCAGCGCAAACGGCCATGGTCCTTGCCACGGGCCCACTGTCTTTGCGAGGCTCGCCGGCAGCCGCGGTGCGACAGCGCCGCCATCGGGACCAGCCGCCATGCCCTCTGCACCCATTGCGAAGGCGAAAGACGCCAAGAGCCAGGCAGGCGCCGAGCCGGCGCCGCGCTTCGACACCGCCTTCCGCGAGCAACTGGAGGCGCTGTTCCGCTGGCGCCGCGACGTGCGGCGCTTCCGGCGCGACCCGCTGCCGGACGGGCTGCTGGACCGCCTGATCGAGCTGGCGTGCCTGGCCCCGTCGGTCGGCTACAGCCAGCCCTGGCGCTTCGTGGTGGTCGAGGATCCGGCGCGCCGCCGCGCCGTGCGCGCCAGCTTCGAGGCCTGCAACCGGGCGGCGCTGGAGTCCTACCACGGCGAGCGGGCCCGGCTCTACGCCAGCCTGAAGCTGGCCGGCCTGGACGAGGCGCCGGTGCAGCTTGCGGTGTTCTGCGACGAAGCAACCGAGTGCGGCCAGGGACTCGGCCGCGCCACCATGCCGGAGACCCTGCGCTATTCGGTGGTGACCGCGGTGCACGGCCTGTGGCTGGCGGCGCGGGCCTGGGGCGTCGGCGTCGGCTGGGTCTCGATCCTGGAGCCCGAGGCGGTCAGGGCCTGCCTCGACGCGCCGGAGTCCTGGCGCCTGGTCGCCTATCTCTGCCTGGGCTATCCGCAGGAAGAGCACGAGGACCCGGAGCTGGCCCGGCACGGCTGGGAGCAGCGGCGCGACGACGCGACCAGGCCGATTCTGCGCTAGACCACTGGTCTTGTTGGTGCAGCCAGCCGCTGCCGCTCGCCGCCCCAGCGCTCACATGATGGACCCCGTTTTCCACCCTCACCCTCCCATCGCTGGTGCGATGGGGCCCTCCCTCTCCCCTCAAGGGAGAGGGAAAACAACTCGCTACGACGATATCTCCCCTCTCCCTTGAGGGGAGAGGGAGGGGCCCAAGCGGCCGAAGGGCGCTTGGGAGGGTGAGGGTGACTAAGGAAAGAAGCGCCTCGGACGTGCCAGCGCCGGGAGGCAGAAAGCCGTTTTCGTGAGCCTAAGACTTCACGTCCAGCAGGGAGCCCAGCATCTCGTCCACCGTCTCGATCACCTTCAGGTTGGCCTTGTAGGCCTGCTTGGCCTGAAGCTGAATCACCATCTCCTGTTCGAGCGAGACGTTGGGACGGGCCACCACGCCCTCTGCGTCGGCGTCCGGGGCACCCGGATCGTAGAAGAAGACCGACGGCGGGTTGATCGGCTGCGAGGCCGCGCGCACGCCGCCCTGGGCGCCGGTCACACCGAGCACCCGATGGGGCACGAAGCCGTCCTCGGTGCCCTCGGCGCGATCGCTGCGCACGCCTGTGCTGCCCAGGTTCGCCACGTTCTCGGCCGACTGGGCAAAGCGCTTGCTCTGGAACGCAAGCCCGGCGACCGGGATGCTGTAGAGCGGGTTCATGCGGCCTCCGCCTGATAGTGCAGGCCTAATGTCTCACATCAAGTCTTATAAGTCAAATATTTGTATTTATTGAAAATTTGTTTCGCATTTGAGATGAAATCTCGACAACGGTCGCGCTCGGCCGGCGCACTACCCCTATATCGCGCGGATAGGGGCTTTACCTCGCTTATTTCGCACCGATATATATCGGTTCGAGAGGGGTTGCCCATGGATGCCAAGACACTCTGCCTGGCCGTGCTCGCCCGTGGCGACGCCAGCGGCTACGAGATCAAGAAAGCGCTGGAAGAGGCGCCCTTCAGCCATTTCCAGGAGACCGGCTTCGGTTCGATCTACCCGGCGCTGAACCGCCTTACCGCCGAGGGCCAGGCGAGCTGTACCGAGATGGCGCAGGACAAGCGGCCGGACAAGAAGGTCTATGCCATCACCGAGAGCGGCCGCGCGGGCTTGGTCGAGGCCCTGATGGAGCCGCCGGCACCGGACCGCTTCCGCTCCGATTTCCTCTTCATCCTGTACCACGGCGGCATGCTCCCGGCCTCCTACCTGGCCGGGGTCATAGACGCGCGCATCGCTTTCTACGACGAGAAGATCGAGCGCATGCGGGGCTGTGATGTGGCCCACGCGCCTGGGGCGCAACGCTTCGTGCACGGCTACGGCCTTGCCGTCTACCAGGCCGCCGCGGACTACCTGAGGCAGAACCGAGAGGCGCTGCTGGCCAGCGCGGCGGCCGATCCCCGCCAGGTCGCCGAATAGGGACGCTCCCGGCCATGAGCCCGTATCACCCAGCAGCGCAACCGCCCGCCGCGGATCCCGACAGAGACGCGTCGGGCGGCGGCGCGCGACAGAGGCACGGATGAAACGCTCCTACATCATAGCCGCCGCACTGGCGCTGGCTGCCACCGCCTGGGTGCTCTCCGGGCAGCTCGACGGCGAGCGCCAGGCCGAGGCGCAGAAGCCGCCGGCGCAGCTCGCCGCCGCCCAGCAGCTCGCCAGCGTGCGGGTGCGCCAGCAGAGCGCCGCACCGCACGTCACCGAGCTGGTGCTGCGCGGCCGCACCCAGGCGCTGCGCTCGGTCGTGGTAAAGGCCGAGACCGAAGGCCTGGTCGAAGAGCTGCTGTTCGAGCGCGGCGACCGAATGACCGAGGGCCAGATGCTGGTCCGCCTGGCGCCGAAGGACCGGCCCGCCGCGGTCACCGAGGCCCGAGCCCTGCTCGAGCACCGCCGCATCGAGCTTCAGGCGGCCAAGCAGCTGTCCGAGAAGGGCTACCGCGCCGACACTCAGGTCGCCGAGGCGCAGGCCGCCCATGACGCCGCCGGCGCCGCCCTGCAGCGGGCCCAGTGGGCGCTGGACAAGACCAAGATCACCGCGCCCTTCAAAGGCAGCGTCGACGATCGCCTGGTCGAGCGCGGCGCCTATGTCGAGCCGGGCGATCCCATCGCGCAGATCGTCGATCTCGATCCCATCCTGGTGGTCGCCCACGTCAATGAGATCGACATCGGCCGCGTCGAGGTCGGCGGCATCGGCCAAGTGCGCCTGATCACCGGTCTCGAAGTCGCCGGACAGGTGCGCTTCGTCGCCGCCATGGCCGCCGAGGCGACCCGCACCTTCCGGGTCGAGCTCGAGGTGCCCAATCCCGACGGCGCCATCCCGGACGGCGTGTCGGCCGAGCTCCGACTGCCGATCGAGGAAGTCTGGGCGCACAGGGTCTCGCCGGCCATCCTCAGCCTGAGCGACCATGGCGTGTTGGGCGTCAAGCTGGTCGACGCCGAAGACGTGGTCCGCTTCCACGGTGTGGAGATCGTCGACAGTGGGCCCGAGGGCGTCTGGCTGGGCGGCCTGCCGCGCGAGATCACCCTGATCACGGTGGGCCAGGAGTTCGTCGTGGACGGCCAGAAGGTCCGCGTGGTCAGCGAGGAGAGCCTGGAGGCGCCGGAAGGCGCCGCCGATCCGGCGGCGACTGACATGCAAGGCGGCGAGGCGCAGGGAGGCAGCGCCTCGTGAACGCGATCATCGACGCGGCGATCAGCCACGCGCGCACGGTCATCGCCGCCCTGGTGCTGATCCTGATCTCGGGCACCGTCGCCTACCTGGAAATCCCCAAAGAGGCCGATCCCGACGTCAACATCCCGATCCTCTACGTCAACGTGGTGCACGAGGGCATCTCGCCCGAAGACGCCGAGCGCCTGCTGGTGCGGCCGCTGGAGGAGGAGCTGCGTGGCCTCGAGGGCGTCAAGGAGATGCGCTCGGTCGCCTACGAGGGCGGCGCCAACGTGGTGATGGAGTTCGAGGCCGGCTTCAACGCCAGCATCGCCATGCAGGACGTGCGCGACAAGGTCGACCTGGCCAAGCCGGAGCTGCCCGTGGACGCCGAGGAGCCGACGGTTCACGAGATCAACCTGAGCCAGTTCCCGATCCTGGTCGTCACCCTGGCCGGCAATGTGCCGGAGCGCAGCCTGCTGCGCCTGGCGCGCGACCTGCAGCATGAAGTCGAGGGCATCAGCAGCGTGCTGGATGCCCAGATCGGTGGCGACCGCGATGAGCTGGTCGAGCTGATCATCGATCCCCTGGTGCTGGAGAGCTATGGTCTGGACGCGCGTAATATCATCGACGCGGTGGGCCGCTCCAACCGGCTGGTCGCGGCCGGCTCGCTCGACACCGGCCAGGGCCGCTTCGCGGTCAAGGTGCCGGGCCTGTTCGAGAGCGCCGCCGACATCCTCGACATGCCGGTCAAGGTCGAGGGCGACGCCGTGGTGCGCTTCCGCGACATCGGCACCCTGCAGCGCACCTTCAAGGACCCGGAGGGCTTCGCCCGCATCAACGGCCAACCGGCGCTGGCGCTCGAAGTCTCCAAGCGGACCGGCGAGAACATCATCGAGACCATCGAGCAGGTCCGCGCCGTGGTCGAGAAGCAGCGCCAGACCTGGCCGCCCGAGGTCTTTGTCAGCTACAGCCAGGACAAGTCGACCGACATCCGCACCATGCTGAACGACCTGCAGAACAACGTGCTGAGCGCCGTGCTGCTGGTCATGGTGGTGGTGGTCGCGGCCCTCGGCCTGCGCTCGGCCGCCTTCGTCGGCATCGCCATCCCGGGCTCCTTCCTGACCGGCATCCTGGTGCTCGCCGCCGCCGGCCTGACCGTCAACATCGTCGTCCTGTTCAGCCTGATCCTGGCGGTCGGCATGCTGGTCGACGGCGCAATCGTGGTGACCGAGTACGCTGACCGCAAGATGAGCGAGGGCCTGGACAAGCGCGACGCCTATGGCCTTGCGGCCAAGCGCATGGCCTGGCCGATCATCGCCGCCACCGCGACCACGCTGGCCGCCTTCCTGCCGCTGATGTTCTGGCCCGGCATCGTCGGCGAGTTCATGCGCTTCCTGCCGCTCACCCTGATCGCGACGCTCAGCGCCTCGCTGGCCATGGCGCTGATCTTCGTGCCGACCATGGGCGCGGTGCTCGGCCGGCCCGGCGGCGCGGCGGACCCCGGCACGATGAAGGCGCTGGCCGCCGGTGAGAATGGAGACCTGCATGATATCGGAGGATTTACTGGATTTTACGTAAGATTCCTTGAGCGATGTCTTAAGCGACCGGGGCTGATTCTGACCATCGCCGCCGGGCTCTTGGTGGGAGTCAACTTCGCCTACGGCGCCTTCGGCCGCGGCGTCGAGTTCTTCCCCGAGGTCGAGCCGGACAACATCGCCCTGCAGGTGCACGGCCGCGGCAACCTGTCGATCGAGGAACGCGATTTCCTGCTGCGCCAGGTCGAGCGGCGCATCATCGAGCTGCAGCGCGAGAAGCAGGAGTTCCACGCCATCTACGCCCGCTCGGTTGCCTCCTCCGGGGTGCAGCGCGACGACGAGGCCGAGGACCTGATCGGCACCATCCAGCTCGAGTTCACCGACTGGGACCTGCGCCGCCCGGCCGACGAGGTCCTGGACGAGATCCGCGCGCGCACGGCCGATCTGGCCGGGATCTACGTGGAGCCCCGCAAGGAGGAGCACGGCCCGCCGGTCGGCAAGCCGATCCAGCTCCAGGTCACCGCCAGCAACCCGGCGCTGATCGAGCCGGCCGTCGCGCGCATCAACCAGGCGATGGCCGAGATCGGCGGCTTCGTCGACGTCGAGGACGGCCGGCCGATTCCCGGCATCCAGTGGGAGCTGGCCGTCGACCGCGCCCAGGCGGCCAAGTTCGACGCCGACGTCACCTTGATCGGCAACTACGTCCGCATGATCACCAACGGAATGAAGCTCGGCGAGTACCGGCCGGACGACGCCGACCAAGAAGTCGATATCGTCGTGCGCCTGCCCGAGCGTTATCGTACCCTCGAGCAGCTCCGGCAGATTCGCGTGCAGACCGCGGCCGGCATGGTGCCGATCGCCAACTTCGTGACCCGCGAGGCGCGCCCCAAGGTCAGCATTCTGCGCCGGGTCGACGGCGACCGCGCCATCTCCATCAAGGCCGACGTGCCGCCTGGCGTGCTTGCCGACGACAAGGTGCGCCAGCTCCGCCAGTGGCTCGCCGGGGCGAACCTGGACCCGCGCGTGAACGTGACCTTCAAGGGCGAGGACGAGGAGCAGGAGGCCGCTAAGGACTTCCTCGGCAAGGCCTTCACCGTGGCGCTGTTCCTCATGGCGATCATCCTGGTGACCCAGTTCAACAGCTTCTACAGCGCCTTCCTGATCCTCTCGGCCGTGGTCATGTCGACCATCGGCGTGATGATCGGCCTACTGGTCACGAACCAGCCCTTCGGCATCGTCATGTCGGGCATCGGCGTGATCGCGCTGGCCGGCATCGTGGTCAACAACAACATCGTGCTGATCGACACCTTCGACCGCCTGAAGCGGACCACCGCCACGGTCGAGGAGGCCATCCTGCGCACCGGCGCCCAGCGCCTGCGCCCGGTCATCCTGACCACGGTGACCACCATCCTCGGCCTCACGCCCATGGTGCTGGGCATGAACATCGACGTCTTCGCCCGCGAGATCCAGATCGGCGCGCCCTCGACCCAGTGGTGGCGACAGCTCTCGACCGCGATCGTGTTCGGCCTCGGCTTCGCCACCATCCTGACGCTGCTTGTCACCCCCTCGGCCTTGATGTTCCGCGAGAAGCTGGCGCGCTGGCGCCGGCGGCGCCATGCGGACGGGGCGTCGACGAAGCCGGCCATCGCCGCGCCAGCGCCGCTGCCCAAGGCCGCCGAATAGGCGTCCCCCAACCCTACTCGGCCAGTTCGTCCTCGACTTCGCTCTGGTCGTCGAGCTCGCCGGCCGCCTGCTCGCGCTGGCGGCGCTTGAAGACCATGCTGGCGTAGGGAATGGAGGCGAGATACGCGAAGCCGGCCACCGCCAGGGTGATCCAGGGCGTGCTGATCAGGAAGGCGAAGCTGGCGCCGACTCCCAGCAGGGCGAAGACGACGTAGCGGCCGGGAATCTTGACCCGCTTGAAAGCGAAAGTCGGCAGGCGGCTCACCATCAAGGCCGAGACGCCGATCATGGTGAGGCCGGTGATGCCGGGATTGGCGAAGGCCGATTCCTCGAACTGCAGACCGAGCACCAGGGGCAGCAGAGCGAGGCCGGCAGCCGCCGGCGCCGGCACGCCGACGAAGTAGTTGTGCATCCAGGCCGGCCGGCGATCGACCTCATCGAGCGCGATGTTGAAGCGGGCCAGCCGCAGGGCACAGCAGACCGCGAACAGCAGCGCCAGCGCCCAGCCCAGGCCACCGGCGGCGTTCAGGCTCCAGAGATAGATCACCACCGCCGGTGCGACGCCGAAGCAGACGATGTCGGACAGCGAGTCGAGCTCGGCCCCGAAGCGGCTCTGCGCCTTCAGCGCGCGGGCGATGCGGCCATCCAGACCGTCGAGCACGGACGCCACCATGACCGCGATCACCGCCCGCTCCCAGGCCTGGTCGAGGGCATAGCGCATGGCGGTGATGCCGGCGCAGAGCGCCAGCAGGGTCAGCGCGTTGGGGATCAGGCGGTTCAGCGAATGACCGCCGCGTCCGTCTCCGAGGCCGCGTATCACCGGCATCTAACGCACCTCCCCCTGGCGCTGCGTCTCGCCCGAGGCGAGATCGGCCAGCACGGTCTCGCCGCCGACCGCGCGCTGCCCGACCGCGACCAGCGGCGCCACACCTGGCGGCAGGAAGATGTCGGTGCGGCTGCCGAAGCGGATCAGGCCGAAGTATTCTCCGGCGCGCACCGGCTGGCCGACCTCAAGCTCGCAGATGATGCGCTGCGCCACCAGGCCGGCGATCTGCACCAGGCCGATGGCCCGGCCGTCGGTCGACTCGATCCGCGCCGACTGACGCTCGTTCTCCTCCGAGGCCTTGTCGAGCGAGGCGTTGAGAAACTTGCCGGGTCGATAGTGCAACGCCGCCACCATGCCGTCGACCGGGATCCGGTTGATGTGAACGTCGAAGATGTTGAGGAAGATGCTGATGCGCATCAGCGGCTCCTCGCCGAGACCCAGTTCCGGCGGTGGCGTGGCCGGTCCGACCCACTGGATGCGGCCATCCGCCGGGGCAACCAGCAGGCCGGGCCGCACGGGCGTGACTCGCGGCGGGTTGCGGAAGAAGAACAGACACCAAGCCGTCGCCACCAGGCCGAGCCAGAACAGCGGCTGCCAGAGGAAGCCGAGGATGACCGAGGCGGCAAAGAAAGCGGCCACGAAGGGCCACCCCGCACGATGAATTGGTACCAGAACCTGATCCAGCAAGCCGCTGATCCTCCAGGAAAAGCCGGCGTGACGGCAGCATAGCGATCCAGTCGTTGCTGCACAGCATATTTTACCGATCGTTAAAGCCCGCAAGGCAATCTGGCCGAATAACCCTGCCTGTGCCCGCCCCTGGGGGCCCGGCACGGCCTTGGAGGCGACCGCGGTGAGCAATGGCGCTGAGGATCGGGGCGGCGCGACTCTCGCCCGGGAGTCCGAGTTGCGACGCTCCGTGAAAGTGCTGGGAGATCAGAGCTTGCCGCTCGAGGTCGGCCGCATCGAGGTCGACGACGAAGGCTACCTGCGGGCCCGCGAAGGCGACCAGCCGCTTGGCTTCCGCTTCAGCTTCCGCGGCTTCGATTTCGATGTCCTGGTCGAGAGCGGCGAAGCCGGCTCCGTTCACCTCAAGGGCGCCCTCGGCGTGCTGCCGTTTACCGCCGAATCGGACATCGGACGCCGCGTCGTCCAGCGCCTCTTCGCCGCGGCCGACAAGCTGAACCGCGGCCGGCTGGTGCTGTCGGAGCGCGGCGAGATCACCATCGAGGCCAGCACCGTGCCGCCCAAGCCGCGCACGCCGATCAGCATCATGGCCACGGTCGCGGCGCTGCTGCTCGAGGCCAAGCCCTACATCGAGCTGCTGGCCGAGGTCTTGCGCGCCGACCACTCGCCCCAGTCCAATCCGCGCTGACCGGCGCGCCGCTGGAGCGCTACTGGAGCTCCGGCAAGAGGAAGACCTGGCCCGGATAGATCAGATCCGGGTCGCCGATCTGATCGCGGTTCTTGCTGAAGATCACGGTGTAGCGGACGCCCTCGCCGTAAGTGCGCCGCGCGATCCGCCACAGGCTGTTGCCCGGCTGCACGATGATGAAGCGCTCGCCCGGCAGCGTGGTCAGCATCTCGGCCCGCGAGAAGGGCGTGGCCACGCTGGCGACGACGGTCCCGGCCTGGTCGAGCTGGTCGACGCGCAGGCGGTGCAGGCCCGGCGTTACGCCGCCCTCGGGCGACAGCGCCCAGCGGCCATCGGCGCCGACACTGGTGCGGCCGATCGGCCGCCCGTCGAGGAAGATCACGATGACCGCGCCGGCCGTGGCCCGGCCGCGGATCACGATGCGGCCGCTCTCGTCGTAGTCGACCGACGCCACCACCAGCTCCCGGTCCTTCAGGCCCTCGCCCTCCGGCTGCTGCAGCACCTCTGCCGCGCCGTCGCCGCGACGCGGTACCAGCAGCGCCACCGCCTTGTCGCCGGACGCCGGCCCCTCGTCTTCGACCTGACCTTCCGGTTGAGTCTGGGGCGTCCCCTCGGCTACCGCCCTGGGCGGCTCCGGCACGATCACGATTACCGCGCGGTCGGACTCGAGCTCGACGCCGTCCGGATGACGGGCGCGCAAGGTCAGCTCGTAGCTGCCGGGCGCCAGCGGCTTGTCGGTCAGAACAACCCAGTTGCCGTTGCGGTCGGCGACCACTGAGGTCAGCGCCACATTGCCGTCCATCAGGGTTACGACCGCGCCAGGATGGGCGCTGCCGGCAATCACGGCATCACCGCTGCCTTCGACGCGCACCACGTCGAAGCCCGGCCGGATCTGCGGCGGCGTCTGGGACTGGGTGTCCGGCAAGGCGGCCTGCTGCTGGTCCGTGGGCGACTGCTCGTGCAGCTCCATCATCGGCGGACTGTCGCCGTCCGCTTCGCCGGACTGGCTCGGCACGGCAATGGTCACGCCGATCGAGGCGCTCGACGGCGCCTGGTCCGAGGTCCCGGTTTCGCTCGCCTGGGTCTCGCCGGGCGGGGATTGGCTGGGCTGGGATTCGCTGGGCTGGGATTCGCTGGCCTGAGACTCGCTGGTTTGCTCCGGCGCCTCGTCGCTGCCCGCTCCCGCTTCGCTGCTGGCGGAGGTCTCGGCGCTCGTCTCCTCCGCGCTTGGGCTAGCGGAGGGCTCGGCCGCTGTGGTCGACTCGTCGCTCGCCTGTTGCACCGGCTGGGCGCTGGTCTCCGTGACCGTTTCGCTCGACGTCGCCTCGCCCGGGCCGGTTTGGGATGCCGCCGTCTGGCTCCCGGCCATGTCGCCGGTCGGTGCCTGGCTCACCGGCGCCTCGTCGGCGGCCTGGCTCGCGGCTTCGATCTGGTCCTGCTGCTGCGGCGCCCCGGCGACGCTCGTCTCGTCGGGCTGGGGCGACCCGCCATTCAGGCCGAGCTCCTCCCGGCCAAAAATTGCCAGGAGGATGGCAACCGCAACCACGACCGCGGCGCCCGACGCGGCAAGGATTCTTTGCCTGCTCAAAGGCACCACCTCCCTCGCATGAGCCGACTAGGGTAATACGCATGGGGGAGCCGCGCAATCATGCCCGGGAGGGCCGGAATCGGCCCTTTCACGCCCCCATTTGGCCTTTCCGGTTCCGCCGGGATGGGTTACCACGCGGCAGGCGGCGCGGCGCCGAGTCTGGCCGCGCAGCACCAGCAGCGGATTCCTTCCATGGCCCGGCTCACCTCGCTCTGCGTCTATTGCGGCTCCTCCAGCGCCGTCAACCCGACGCATCTGGAAGCCGCGGCGTCCCTGGGCCGCCTGGCGGCCGAGCGCGGCGTGCAGATCGTGTTCGGCGGCGGCCGGGTCGGCCTGATGGGTGTGCTGGCCGACGCCGCGCTGGCGGCCGGCGGCGCGGTCGTCGGCATCATCCCCGCGCTCCTGCAATCCCGCGAGGTCGGCCACCAGGCCATCACCCGTCTCGAGGTGGTCGATTCCATGCACAGCCGCAAGCTGCGCATGGCGGCGCTGTCCGACGCCTTCTGCACCCTGCCGGGCGGGCTCGGCACCCTGGACGAGACCTTCGAGATCATCACCTGGCGCCAGCTCGGGCTGCACGACAAGCCGATCGCCATCGTCAACCTGGGCGGCTTCTGGGACCCCTTGCTGAGCCTGATCGGCCACCAGAGCGCCGGCGGCTACATCCGCAACGACCACGGCAAGCTGTTCACCGTGGTCGACAGCGTCGAGGCGGTCTTCAGCGCCGTCGCCGCGGCGCCGGAGCCCCGCGAGCCCAGTGATATCCGGCACATGTGAGCCGCCCCGGCAGCTTGCGCAAGCCGGGCCAGCTGCTATCTTCGCGCCGCCCGTCCCGCTGACGGGGGAGCCATTCTGAGAGGCGGACTGAACCGATGGCCAAGATCAAGGTGAAGAACCCGCTGGTCGAGCTCGACGGCGACGAGATGACCCGGATCATCTGGAAGATGATCAAGGACAAGCTGATTCTGCCCTACCTGGACATCGAGCTGAAGTACTACGACCTCTCGATCGAGAGCCGGGACGCCACCGAGGACCGGATCACGGTCGATGCCGCCAACGCCATCAAGCAGCACGGCGTCGGCGTCAAGTGCGCCACCATCACCCCCGACGAGGCGCGGGTGAAGGAGTTCAATCTGAAGAAGATGTGGCGCTCGCCCAACGGCACAATCCGCAACATCCTGGGCGGCACGGTGTTCCGCCAGCCGATCATCATATCCAACGTGCCGCGCCTGGTGCCGGGCTGGACCGAGCCCATCGTGATCGGCCGTCACGCCTTTGGCGACCAGTACCGCGCCACTGATTTCCTGGTGCCGGGCGCCGGCAAGCTGACCATGACTTTCACCCCGGCCAATGGCGGCAGGCCGGTCAGCTACGAGGTCTTCGACTTCCCGGAGTCCGGCGTGGCGCTCGGCATGTACAACCTGGACGAGTCGATCCGCGGCTTCGCGCGGGCCTGCCTGAACTACGGCCTGTCGCTTGGCTGGCCGGTCTATCTCTCGACCAAGAACACCATCCTCAAGGCCTACGACGGCCGCTTCAAGGACCTCTTCCAGGATATCTTCGACACCGAATTTTCCAGCAAATTCAAAGCCAAGGGCATCACCTACGAGCATCGCCTGATCGACGACATGGTGGCCGCCTCGCTCAAGTGGTCGGGCGGCTTCGTCTGGGCCTGCAAGAACTACGATGGCGACGTGCAGTCCGATACCGTGGCGCAGGGCTTCGGCTCGCTCGGCCTGATGACCTCGGTGCTGATGACGCCGGACGGCGATACCATCGAGGCCGAGGCGGCGCACGGCACGGTGAC
>JBHJOF010000177.1:0-8931 GCA_050330055.1 Kiloniellales bacterium | reverse complement strand
AGGCGGCGGCCAACATCCTGACCAACCCGCAGCTCGACCCCTATGGCAAGATCCCCGAGTTCAAGTTCTGCGCCGCCCGCGTCACCCCCGCGCCGCAGAAGCAGGCGGCGGAGTGAGGGTAGGCTCGATCGTAGAGGCCTGCGGCTGATCGCGCTGGCGCCGCGGCTTGCCGCGGCACTCGTCGTCGTCCTGCTGCTGAGCGCGCCCCTCGCCTGGGCGCAGCAGCCGTCGCAACAGCCCGAAGCAACCGAACCGTCCGTCGCCGATCAGGCGCTGCTGCAGGCGGCGGTCATCGACGACGTGGAGCTGGCCCGCTTCGCGCTGGACAAGGGCGCGGCGCTGGAGGCGCGCGATCCGCGCGGCAACACGCCGCTGATGCTGGCGGCGCTCAGCAACAGCCTGCGGGTGGTCGAGCTGCTGCTGGCTGCCGGCGCCGATCCGGCAGCGCGCACGCCGGACGACGGCGGGACCGCGCTGCATTACGCCGCCTACGAGGGCTTCGACCGGGTGGCGGCGCGCCTGGTCGCGGGCGGCGCGCCGCTCGAGGCGCGCGAGGCCGACTTCGGCAACACGCCGCTGCACCTGGCGGCGCGGCGCGGCCAGCGCCTGGTGGTGCCGGTGCTGCTGGCGGCCGGCGCCGATCCCAACAGTCAGGACCAGCGCGACGGCAACACGCCCCTGATCAACGCCGCCTTCGATCCGCTGAACGCGCCGATCCTGGCCGAGCTGCTGGCCGCCGGCGCCAGGCCCGAGGTGGCGGCCAAGGACGGCCTGACCGCGCTGATCGCAGCCTCCGGGCGCGGCAACGAGGCGGGCGTACAGCTCTTGCTGGCCGAAGGCGCCGGCGTCATGGCGCGCGACGGCGAGGGCTTGAGCGCGCTGCACCGCGCGGCCGCCGGCGGATTCACGTCGGTGGTCAAGACGCTGCTGGCGGCCGGCGCCGAGGTCGCGGCCCAGGGCAAGGAGGGCGACCGGCCGCTCGGCCTGGCGGTGGTGGCGGGCCAGATCGACACGGTGATTGCGCTGATCGAGGCCGGCGCCGAGGTCAACGCGCCGGAGCGCGACGGCCTGACCCCGGTGATGCGCGCCGCCATGGCCGGCCAGGCGGGCAGCCTCTATGTGCTGCTGGCCAGCGGCGGCAACGTCAACGCGCGCGCCGAGGGCAGCGGCAACACCGCCCTCATGCTGGCCGCCAACCGGGCCCAACTCGAGGTGGTCGAGCTGCTGCTGCGGGCCGGCGCCGACGTGAAGGCGGTGGCGGATGACGGCTGGACCGCGCTGCAGGCCGCCGAGATGATCGGCGACGACGAGATCGCCGCCCTGCTGCGAAAGGCCGGCGCGACGCAGTAGCGCAGCGCTTCAATCTGTCCTTGGTGTAACTCTCACCGGCTCATCGCCCGCGCGAAGAACTCCCTTCTTGTCACCCTCACCCTCCCGCGCGCTGACGCGCGCAGGCCCCTCCCTCTCCCCTCCGAGGGAGAGGGAAAGAAACTGGCGCATTGAATCCCCTCTCCCTTGAGGGGAGAGGGCGGGGCCCAACGCGAAGCGTTGGGAGGGTGAGGGTGAAAAAGGCTCGGCGCGCGTCGCAGCGCGGAGCCTAACCTACAGCCGCACGTTCGGGGTCGAGTAGACGTCGGCCGTGGACATTCCGAGCTGCTGCATGACGACGGCCACCGCCACGGCGAGGACGACGGCCACGACGCAGCCGGCGATGAAGGCCTTCATGCGATTCCTCCTGACGACGCCGTGCGCCACTTGGCCCCTTGGGCCGGGAACCCGGCGCCGCGCTTTCGTGTTTCCTTTCCACCCATCATAGCTACTGATTCGCCGGATCCGTGATCCTTTTCATATAGGCAATCAGGTCGGCCCGGTCCTGCGGGTCGGGCATCTGCTGCAGCGGCATCTTGGAGCCCGGGGTGTATTCGTGCGGACCCTCGGCGAAAAGCGCGTCGACCGTCTCCTCGGTCCAGATCACGTCGCTGTCGCGCAGCGCCTCGGAGTACTTGTAGCCGGCGACGCTGCCGGCGCGGCGGCCGAACAGGCCATAGAGGGTCGGCCCGGCCCGGTTGCCGCCATCCGCCGTCACCGTGTGGCAGACGCTGCACTTGCGGAACAGCATGGCGCCGCGGCTCTCACCCTCGGCGACCTGCTCATTCCCTGCATCCTCGACCGAGGCCAGGGCCGATTCGTGATTGCCAATCTCCTCGCCGCTCGCGACGTCCCAGACGCGCGCCACCTCGTCGGCGCCCGCCGACAACAGGCGCTTGCCGTCGGGAGTGAAGCTCAGGGCCCAGACCGGCTGCGCATGGCCGGAGAGGATCCCCAGCTCGACGCCCTCCTCCAGGTCCCAGAGATGCACCGCGCGATCGACCCCGGCCGAGGCGGCAATGCGGCCGTCGGGCGACAGAGCCACCGCCATGACTGAGCCCTCGTGGCCGATGAAGTTGCGGATCTCGCTGTCCCTCTCCAGGTTCCAGAGGCGTACCGTCTCGTCAACGCTGCCGGACAGCAGGCGTTTGCCGTCGGCGCTGACGTCGAGCGACGTGATGCCGCCCTCGTGGCCCTGCAGGCTGCGCACCACGCTCCGCTCGGCCAGGTCCCAGACCCGGATGCTGGCGTCGTGGCCGCCGCTCAGCAGATGCTTGCCGTCGGGCAGGAACAGCACCGCGTTGCTGTTGTCGCCCTGGCCGTTCAGCACGGCGACCTCGCGGAGCTGCTCCAGGTCCCAGATGCGGATGCTGCGGTCCCAGGCGGCCGAGGCAGCGAGCCGGCCGTCGGGCGAGACGGCGACGCCCGCCACCTTGCCCTGGTGGCCCTGGAAGGTGTGCAGCAGGGCGCCGCTGTCGAGCGCCCAGAGCATCACCGTGCCGTCGTCGCTGCCCGAGAGCGCGCGCTTGCCGTCGGGCAGGAAGGCGACCGCGTTGACCGAGCCGCGGTGCTCGTTGAAGTCGCGGATCTCGGTCTGGCGCTCGACGTCCCAGAGGATCAGGCGATAGTCGAAGCTGGCGGTGAGCGCGCGCGCACCGTCCGGCGACACCGCGATGTCCTTGACGAAGCCACCGTGGCCGGCCAGCTCGGCGCGCGGTGCGGCGGCGGTCGCGAGGACGGCTCCGAGTACGGCCAGGACCGCCAGGCAGCGCCGTGGCGCCACGCCCGCCATGCCAGCCGGCCGGAAAGCTCCAACAAACCCAGTCAATCGCAATGCAGTCCCATCCGCCATTAGTCCACCCAGCGCCGGAATTACCGGCTATTCGATCGTGAAGGGCTCGTCCTTGACCGAGCGGCCATAGGCGCCGACCAGCGGCCGGACCATCGAGCGCGCCAGGCGCAGGCGGTCGCTGCCCTGCATCTCGCAATAGGCGTCGCCCTGCCACAGTACCCGGCCGCTTTCGCGGTCGCGCAGCTGTGCGGTCATGTGATAGCGCGCCCCGCCGCCGCCGCCGCGCGACTGGCGGCCACCCAGCACCGAATCCTGGGTCGAGGACCAGACATTGAGCTCGACGTCGACCCCGGTGTCGGAGCCGCGGTTGCCTTTGTCGTGCTCGCTGCCGCCGCCGATCCGCCCTAGGCTCGGCTGCCGCGTGGCGAGATCGCCCTGCATCACCTCGGCGGTGAAGGAGAGCTCCAACGGCGCTCCGCCGGCCACCAGGTGCCCGGCCTTCTGCAGCTCCTCCTCGAAACGGCCGCGGATCTCCAGGTCGGCCTCGGTGTCGTCGAAGCTGATGACCTCGACGGGGAATCCCGGCGGCAGATCGTGGAACAGCACGCTGCTCACCCGACCCTGGCCGGCCTGGGCGAACTGCACCGCTTCGCTCCAGGCAAGCTTCCCGCCCTGCTGTGGCACCGCGGCCTGATCGAGTGCGGCGAGAGCCGGTATGGCGAAGCCCAGGACGACGAGCAGGCCCGGTGCCGCGGCACGGCATCGAGCGATCCTGCCTTCGCTTGTCCTATCGCGATCAGTCATGCTTGGCGTTCTGACCTCCTCGAGGCCGCAATCGGCCCGCCAGAGTCCTGGACATGACGGCCAGGCGAGGCGAACCGAGCGAACTATGCCGGAGAGCGGGGCGGCGGAACAACCCGGTTGTGGCATCCGACCAAGACCTCCAGGGAGTTAACGCCCGGAAGCTAGCGCCCGGAAGCTAGCGCCAAGTCCCGCTGCGCAGCGCATCAGGCCGCAGGTCGATGCGTTCGCCCTGCACCGAGCGTTCGGGCAGCTCGTAACCGCTGGTCCCGTGGCGGAAGGCGGGCAGCAGCTCGCCGCTCTCCCGGTCAAGCGCCAGGCGGGTCACCTGGAAGGCGTCGTTGCGGTTGCCGCCCGGCTTCATGACGGTGATCAGCCAGACTGCCTGGCCGTCGATCTGGCCCGCCTTGACGTCGAGCACCTCGACCGCGAAGCGCTCGGCGATCTGCTGCGCCGCTTCGTCCTGGCTGATGGCGGCGGCACTGTTGGAGAAAACCAATTGGGTCACCAGCAACGCCCCGCTCAACAGGCCGCCGTACCTGACTTGCACCGTCATGGCCGCCCTTGCCTCCCGATGTCTACTCCGCCGGTTGTGCCGAGCCTCCGCCGTGCGAGTCGATGTCCGGCAGCTGCTCGCCCTTGACCTCGGCGACCCAGACGTTGTGGTGCTCGCGCGCCCAGTTCTCGTCGACCTGGCCCGATCCCATGGCGGCGAAGGCGCCTTCCATGCCGAGCGAGCCGATGTAGATGTGGGCGATGATGATGCCGATCATGATGAGCGACAGGAAACCGTGCCAGAGCTGCGAGAGCTGCATCTCCTCCATGGGGGTCACTCCCGTCGGAACACCGATACCGACGGCGCTCAGTGCCGCGAAGGTAGGGTCCCACATGACGAAGGTGAAGGGGAACAGCAGCGCCAGGCCTGTCAGGGAGAGCGACAGGCCGCCCAGGACGACGACCCAGAAGATCAACTTCTGGCCGGCGTTGAACTTCTTGGAAGGCGGATGCACGCCCTTGGTGAAGAGCCCGCCGCCCTTCGCGATCCAGGCCATGTCGTAGCGGTTCGGAATATTGTGGCGCACCCACAGTACGAACATCAACACCACGCCCAGCATGAAGGGAAAGGCCAGGTAGTTGTGCGCATACTTCCCCGCCAGGGTCAGGTCGGCGAAGAGGCTGGGACCGAGCAGCGGCAGCAGCAGATGCTTGCCGTAGAGGATGTTGAGCCCGGTCAGCGCCAATATGACGAAGGTGACGGCGGTCAGCCAGTGGGCGAAGCGCTCGACAGTGTTGAAGCGCTCGATGGTGCGGCCGCTCGGCCCGGCTTCGATTTTGATCCGGCCGCGCAGCAGGAAGAACAGGGCCACGAGGCCGATGAAGCCGAGGATGATCCAGCCGCCGGCCACCGTCAGCGGCCCGTTGCGCATCGCCCGCCAGTTGTCGCCTTCCGACTGGATCAGCACGCCGGCCTTCTGGTCGGGGATCGAGACGCTGCCCTGGATGCCCTCGCGCACGGCGCGCCACATCTCGCTGCTGCTGTCGCTGCCGAGCGCCTGTCCGGGCGCCGTGCCGCCGGTCGGGCTCTCCTGGGCGACCGTCGGCTGACCAGTCTGCGCCAGCGCGCCCTGTGGCACGCCCGCGCTCAGCGCGAGCCCGAGGGCCACCACAACGGCAACGGACAACCGGCGGCTTCGTTTCCAAGCGCAGATCATCATCGGCTCTCCACTCCCAAGCACAGCGTCACGACCCGCAGCCCTACCTCGAGGGCATGCTGAGCTCACGCCGCGCATTTCAGATTCCCTGTTGCAGCCGCGTCCTCTGCCGCAACTCTTCGACCTGTTGCTCAGCGAGCGCGGGATCGGGCTGACCCAGATAGACGCCCTTGTCGTAGCGCAGAATTCGCCCCTGCTCCTGCTCGTCGCAGCCTGCCAAGGCGAGAGCACCCAGTGCGAATGGGACGATCGTCAAGAGGTGCCTACGCTTGCGCATCGCCATTGGGTTCTCCGTCGTTCTTAGGCCCCGTCACGCCAATCACGGCCATGCGTGACCGCTTCCCCCCTCCGGCAAAGCGAGGGGCGGCGTAAGCCGCCGCCCCCCAAAGCCGAAAACGGCCACCGCGACCTCAGGAGCCGGACTTCTGCTCGTAAGCAGCCCCCCAGCCCCAGGCGCCCGACCCGAAGCCGCGCGCCACGACGCGTTCGCGGTAGATGTCGGACACCACGTCGCCGTCGCCGGCCAGAAGCGCTTTGGTCGCGCACATCTCGGCACAGAGCGGCAGCTTGCCCTCGGCCAGACGGTTGCGACCGTACTTCTGGAACTCGGCGGCCGAGTTGTCCGCCTCCGGACCGCCGGCGCAGAAGGTGCACTTGTCCATCTTGCCGCGGCTGCCGAAGTTGCCGACCTGCGGAAACTGCGGTGCCCCGAAGGGGCAGGCATAGAAGCAGTAGCCGCAGCCGATGCAGAGGTCTTTGGAATGCAGGACCACGCCTTCGTCGGTCTGGTAGATACAGTCGACCGGACAGACCGCGATGCAAGGCGCGTCCGAGCAGTGCATGCAAGCAACCGAGATCGAGCGTTCGCCGGGCTTGCCGTCGTTGATGGTGACGACCCGCCGGCGGTTGATGCCCCAGGGGACCTCGTGCTCGTTCTTGCACGCGGTTACACAGGCGTTGCACTCGATGCAGCGCTCCGCGTCACAAAGGAACTTCATACGTGCCATAGCTCAGGTCCTCCTCACGCGGCCTCGATGCGGCAGAGCGTGGTCTTGCTCTCCTGCATCTGGGTGACCGAGTCATAACCGTAGGTCGTCGCGGTATTGACCGACTCGCCCAAGACATAGGGATCGGCGCCTGTCGGATACTTGCTCCGCAGGTCCTCACCCTGGAAGTGACCGCCGAAGTGGAAGGGCATGAAGGCGACCCCCGGCCCAACACGCTCGGTGACCATGGCCTTGACCTTGACCTTGGACTCGTTCTCCGGCCCGTGGACCCAGACCATCTGCCCGTCCCTGACTCCGATATTGTTGGCATCGCGCGGATTGATCTCGACGAACATGTCCTGCTGCAGTTCCGCCAGCCAGGGATTGGAGCGAGTCTCGTCGCCGCCGCCCTCGTACTCGACCAGGCGTCCCGAGGTCAGGATGATCGGGAAGTCATTCGAGAAGTCCTGGTCCTGGATCGACTTGTAGAGCGTCGGCACGCGCCACGTCTTGGTGTCCGCGTAAGTCGGATAGTCGGCCACCAGGTCGCGCCGCGGCGTGTAGAGCGGCTCGCGGTGGAGCGGTATCGGATCCGGGAAGTTCCAGACCACGGACCGCGCCTTGGCGTTGCCGTAGGGGGCACAGCCGTGCTTGATGGCGACCCGCTGGATGCCGCCGGAAAGGTCGGTCTTCCAGTTGGTGTTGTCGCCAGCGACCTTCTCGATCGCCGCCCGCTCCTCGTCGGTCAGGTCGGCGTCCCAGCCAAGCTCCTTGAGCATGGCCATGGTAAACTCGGGATAGCCGTCCTCGATCTCCGAGCCGACCGGGTAGCTGCCCTCGGCCAAGAGGTTGTCTCCGTCCTTCTCGACCCCGAAACGGGCCCGGAAACCGAGCCCTCCCTCGGCCACCGGCAACGACGGATCGTAGAGCACGTGGGTCCCGGGATGTTTCATCTCGGGCGTGCCCCAGCAGGGCCACGGCATGCCGTAGATCTCGCCGTCGCATGGCCCGCCGACAGCCTTGAGCGTGGTCTTGTCGAAGGTGTGCTGGTTGGCCATGTGCAGCTTGATGCGCTCCGGCGATTGCCCGGTGTAGCCGATGGTCCAGGTTCCGCGATTGAACTCGCGCGTGATGTCCTCGACCACTGGCTCGGTGCCGTCGACTTCGATGTGCTTGAACATCTCATCGGCGAAGCCGAACTTCTGCGCCAGAAGATAGAGGATTTCGTGGTCCGTCTTGCACTCGAAGACCGGATCGAAGACCTTCTCGCGCCACTGCAGCGACCGATTGGACGCGGTCACCGAGCCGGAGGTCTCGAACTGCGTCGCCGCTGGCAGCAGATAGACGCCGTCGCTACGATCGTGCAGCACCGCCGAGACCGTCGGATAGGGATCGATGACGACCAGAAGGTCGAGCTTCTCCATCGCCTTCTTCAGATCCGGCTGACGGGTCTGCGAGTTCGGCGCATGGCCCATGTAGACCATGGCCCGCAGATTGTCCGGCTGGTCCAGGTTCTCCTTGGCCTCGAGCACCGCGTCGAACCAGCGGGACTCCGGAATGCCCTTGGCCTCCATCAGCTCCTTGGAGGCGAAGCGGCTCAGCAGGTAGTCGTAGTCGACGTCCCATACGCGGCCCCAGTGCTTCCACGAGCCCTCCAGCAGCCCGAAGTAGCCGGGCAGGCTGTCCGGCAGGGGGCCGAGGTCGGTGGCGCCCTGCACGTTGTCGTGGCCGCGGAAGATGTTGGTCCCGCCACCCGCCACGCCGACGTTGCCGAGCGCCAGCTGCAGCACGCAGTAGGCGCGCGTGAAGTTGTTGCCGGTATGGTGCTGGGTGCCGCCCATGCACCAGACCAGCGTGCCCGGGCGATTGTTGGCCATCGTGCGGGCAACCCGCGCGACCTGCGAACCCGGCACGCCGGAGACGCGCTCGACCTCCTCGGGCGTCCACTTGCGCACTTCCTCGCGGATCTGGTTCATGCCCCAGACGCGCTGGCGGATGTACTCCTTGTCCTCCCAGCCGTTCTCGAAGATGTGCCAGAGCATGCCCCAGATCAGCGGGATGTCGGTGCCCGAGCGGTGCCGGACATAGTGGGTGGCATGCGCCGCCGTGCGGGTGAAGCGCGGGTCGCAGACGATAAGCGGCGCGTTGTTGATCTCCTTGCCGATCAGCACGTGCTGCAGCGACACGGGGTGCGCCTCGGCCGGATTGCCGCCGAGGATCATGATCGCCTTGGAATTGGCGATATCGTTGTAGGAGTTGGTCATCGCCCCGT
>JBHJOF010000176.1:0-11469 GCA_050330055.1 Kiloniellales bacterium | reverse complement strand
CGGCGCGCAGCCGCGCCGGCCTGGAGCCATCACGATGTGGGGCACGATGTGGGGCACGATGTGGGGGGCCTGACATGACACGCGTCGTCGCCTTGATCTGGCTGGCCACGGCGGCCGTCACCGCCTGGGGCCTGTTCCACCTGAAGAACGAGGTGCAGGGCCTGGAATCCGAGCTGCGCGCGGTGCACAAGGCGACCGCCGTCGACCGCGAGGTGCTCGACATCCTCAAGGCCGAATGGAGCTTCCTGAACCAGCCGGCGCAGATCGCGCGGCTGGCCGAAAAGCACCTGGGGCTGGGTCCGATCGACCCGGACCAGCTCGTGCCGCTCGCGTCGCTTTCAGCGCGGCTCGACCCGCAACCCGACAGCACGGCACCGGACGGCGGCGATCTGCCGGCCGGCGCCGCCACCCTTGCCAGTGCGAAGGCTGAGCAATGATACGCCAGACCGCTCACCCTACGCCTCCCTGCCATCCCTGCGGTCTAGACCCGCAGCCGGACCCAGTCGCCCTGGTCCATCTCGACGGCGCCGCCAAGCAGTCGCTCGAGACGGGGCGTACCCGGCTGCTCGTAACGGGTCTGGTCTTCGCACTGGCTTTTTTCGTTATCGGCCTGCGCCTCGTCGAGGTCAGCCTGCTGTACGACGACCGCGAGAGCCGGCAGGCCGCGCGCGGCGAGGCGGCGGCCGCGCGCAGCCACCGCGCCGACATCGTCGACCGCAACGGCTTCGTGCTGGCGACCAGCCTGCCCTCGGCCTCGCTCTACGCCAACCCGCGGCAGATCCGCAATCCGGCGCGGGTGGCCGCGCAGCTCAGCCGCGCCCTGCCCGACCTGTCGGTGGCGGTGCTGACCGACAAGCTGTCCGGCGACGGCGCCTTCGTCTACATCAAGCGCAACGTGACGCCGCGCGAACAGGACGCGGTCAACCGCCTGGGCATCCCCGGCCTCAATTTCGAAACCGGCAGCATCCGGGTCTATCCGCACGGCCCGCTGGTTGCCCACACGGTCGGCTTCACCGACATCGACGGCCGCGGCCTGGCCGGCATCGAGCAGTCCTTCAACAGCCTGCTGCGCGACTCCGCTGATCCGCTGGCGCTCAGCCTCGACCTGCGGCTGCAGCACATAGTGACCGAGGAACTGGCCGCCGCCATGGCGGAATTCCATGCCATCGGCGCCTCCGGCGTGGTGCTCGATGTCGAGAGCGGCGAGGTGCTGTCCATGGTCTCGCTGCCGAGCTTCGATTCCAACGAGCCCGGCACCGCCAGCGAGGACGCGCGCTTCAACCGAGCCAGCCTGGGGCTCTACGAGATGGGCTCGGTGTTCAAGATCTTCACCACTGCCATGGCGCTCGACAGCGGCGCGGTCAGCCTGCAGGACGGCTACGACGTCAGCAAGCCGATCCGCGTGGCGCGCTTCACCATCAACGACTACAAGCCGAAGAACCGCTGGCTGTCGGTGCCCGAGATCTTCATGTATTCGAGCAACATCGGCACCGTGCAGATGGCCCTGGCTGCCGGCACGCCGCTGCAGCAGCGCTACCTGGAGCGCTTCGGCCTGACGCGGCCGTCGGCGATCGAGCTGCCGGAGTCCGGCCGGCCGATGCTGCCGTCGCCCTGGCGCGAGATCAACACCATGACCATCTCTTATGGGCACGGCCTCGCGGTCAGCCCGCTGCAGCTCGCCAACGCCGTGGCGGCCGTCATCAACGGCGGCGAGCTGCTGCCGGCGACCCTGCTGAAGCGCGAGCCCGGCGAGCGGCCGGTCGGCGAGCGGGTGATCAGCGAAGAGACCTCGCGCGCCATGCGCTGGATGATGCGCCTGGTGGTGCAGCACGGCACGGGCCGCAAGGCCGATGCGGCCGGCCTGCTGGTCGGCGGCAAGACCGGCACCTCCGACAAGCTGGCCGGCGGCCACTACGTGCGCAACGCGCGGATCGCCTCCTTCGTGGGCGCCTTCCCGATCGAGCGGCCGCGCTACGTGGTTTTCGCCATGATCGACGAGCCCAAGGGAAACAAGAGCACCTACGGATACGCGACCGGCGGCTGGGTGGCAGCGCCGGTGATCCGCCGCGTCGTCGAGCGCATGGCACCGATGTACGCGATCCAGCCGCACACGACCCAGGAAGCGGCCGACATCGACAGCATTCTCATACCGGCGACGGTCAAGGGACTCGCGCTTGCGGCTGACTGAACTCGCAGAGGGAACGACGATCGAGATGGTGCCCGAGGCGGCCATGGAGCCTGTGGAGATACGCGGACTTGCGGCCGACAGCCGCAAGATCGCGCCCGGCTACCTCTTCGCCGCCCTGCCCGGCAGCATCGCCGACGGCCGCAGCTTCATCGACGAGGCGGTTGCCAAGGGAGCGGTCGCGGTGCTCGGGCCGCGCGGCACGCGGCTCAGGAACTACGGCCGGCCGGTCGCGCTCCTGACCGACGACAACCCGCGCCGCCGCCTCGCCCTGATGGCGGCGCAGTTCTATGTGCGCCAGCCGCGCGTGATCGCCGCCGTGACCGGGACCAACGGCAAGACCTCGGTCGCTGACTTCACCCGCCAGATCTGGACCCACTGCGGCCGGAAGGCGGCGAGCCTGGGCACGCTGGGCCTGGTGCCGGAGCGTCCGGACGCGCCAGCGGCGCTCACCACGCCCGATCCGGTCGAGCTGCATCGCTGCCTGGCGGCGCTGGCTGGCGACGGTTTCGACCATCTCGCCATGGAGGCCTCGAGCCACGGCCTCGACCAGTACCGCCTCGACGGCGTCAAGGTGACCGCGGCCGCCTTCACCAACCTGTCGCGCGACCACCTGGACTACCACGGCGGCATGGAGCCCTACCTGCAGGCCAAGCTGCGCGTGTTCCGCGAGCTGCTGTTGCCCGGCGGCACCGCCGTGGTCAATGCCGACGTGCCGGAGGCCGAGGCGATCCGCGCCGCGGTGGCCGACCGCAAGGTCACGCTGCTGACCTACGGCCGCGCCGGCCATGCCCTGCGCCTGGTCGAGCGGCGGCCGACCGGCGCCGGCCAGGACCTGACCCTTGACGTGCTGGGCGAGCGCCACGAGCTGCGCCTGCCGCTGGCCGGCGCCTTCCAGGCCGCCAATGTGCTGGCCGCGCTCGGCCTGACACTGGCCACCGGCGCCGATCCAGGCCAGGCCGTCGCGGCCTTGACTCATCTGAAGGGCGTGCGCGGCCGCCTCGAGCTGGTCGCGCGCACGCCGTCGGGGGCCACGGTCTACGTCGACTATGCCCACACGCCCGACGCCCTGGACAACGTGCTGACCGCGCTGCGCCCGCACACCAAAGGACGCCTCTTCGTGGTCTTCGGCTGCGGCGGCGACCGCGACCGCGGCAAGCGCCCGATCATGGGCGAGGCCGCCTATCGCCTGGCCGACGTGGCGGTGGCGACCGACGACAACCCGCGCAGCGAGGACCCGGCGACGATCCGCCGGGCCGTGCTGGCTGCGGCGCCTGGCGCGCAGGAGATCGGCGACCGTCGCGCCGCCATCACCGAGACCGTGGCTCGGCTCGAAGACGGCGACGTGCTGGTGGTGGCCGGCAAGGGCCACGAGCAGGGCCAGATCGTCGCCGGCACGGTGCTGCCCTTCGACGACCGTAGCGTGGCGCAGGGAGCCGTCGCGGCGCTGGAGAAAAATCGATGAGCCCGGCGGCATCTCCCGAGATGCTGTGGACCGCGGCCGAGGCCGTGGCCGCAACCGGCGGCCGCTGCGACGCCGACTGGTCGGCCAGCGGCGTGACCATCGACAGCCGCGCCTGCCAGGCGGGCGACCTTTTCGTTGCACTGGCCGGCCCCAAGTTCGACGGCCACGACTTCATCAAGAACGCACTGGAGTCCGGCGCGGTCGCCGCCATGGCGCATCGCCGGCCGGAGGCGCTCGACGCCGGCGCGCCGCTCTTGATGGTCGACGACACCCTCGCCGGACTGACCGCGCTCGGGGCAGCCGGACGGGCGCGCAGCAAGGCCCGCTTCATCGCCGTCACTGGCTCGGTCGGCAAGACCGGCACCAAGGAGGCGCTCAAAGCCAGCCTCGGCGCGCTTGGGCCGACCACCGCCTCGGCCGCCAGCTTCAACAATCACTGGGGCGTACCGCTGTCGCTTGCGCGCATGCCGCGCTCGGCCGTCTTCGGCGTGTTCGAGATCGGCATGAACCACCCGGGGGAGATCGGGCCGCTCAGCCGCCTGGTGCAGCCGCACGTGGCCATCATCACCACGGTGCAGCCGGTGCATCTGGCCTTCTTCAAGAACGTGCTGGAGATCGCCGACGCCAAGGCCGAGATCTTCGAGGGCATGACGCCGCAGGGCGTCGCCGTGCTGAACCGCGACCATCCGCTGTTCGCCAACCTGACCGAGCGCGCGCGGGCCTGCGGCGTGACCCGCTTCGTCACCTTCGGGCGCCACGGGGAGGCCGATGTGCGGCTGGTCGACTGCTCGCTGCACGCCACCTGCAGCGCGGTCGAGGCGCTGGTCCGCGGCAAAGCGGTCGAGTATTGCCTGTCGCTGCCCGGCGAGCACCTGGTGATCAACTCGCTGGGCGTGCTGGCGGTGGTCGCCGCCCTGGGCGAGGACGTGGTCAAGGCGGCCAAGGCGCTGTCCGGCCTGGCGCCGCTCAAGGGCCGCGGCGAGCGCCACGAGATCGCGCTGCCCCAAGGTGCCTTCCTGCTGATCGACGAGAGCTACAACGCCAACCCCACCTCGGTGAAGGCGGCGATCGCCGTGCTCGGCCGCGCCACGGTTGGCGCCGGCGGGCGGCGCATCGCCGTGCTCGGCGACATGCTGGAGCTGGGCCCGGCGGCGCGCGAGCTGCACGTCGGCCTGGCGAAACCGCTGGTCGACTCCGGCTGCGACCTCGTATTCACGTGCGGTAGAGAAATGGCTGCCCTCCACGAGGCCTTGCCACCGGCGATGCGCAGCCAGCACGCGCCCGATTCCGACGCGCTTGCTGCAGCGGTCACGGCTGCCGTCGGCCCGGGCGATACGGTCATGATCAAGGGCTCGCTGGGCAGCCGCATGGCGGTCATCGTGGCGGCCCTGAAGTCGCTCGGCGTCGTGCCGCTGCGCGCCGCCAACGGCGAGTGAGGGGCAGAGGCCGCGCGATGCTGTACAACCTCCTCTCCCCCCTGGGCAGCGAGATCATCGGCTTCAACCTGTTCCGCTACCTGACCTTCCGCAGCGGCGCAGCGGTGCTGACCTCGCTCATCATCTGCTTCGTGATCGGGCCGCGCCTGATCGCCTGGCTCAAGTCCAAGCAGCGCGAGGGCCAGCCGATCCGCGACGACGGTCCGCAACAGCACCTCATCACCAAGGCCGGCACGCCGACCATGGGCGGCTTCCTGATCCTGCTGGCGCTGTCGATCTCGACATTGCTTTGGGCCGACCTGACCAACGGCTTCGTCTGGGCGGTCCTCTTCGTCACTATCGGTTTCGGCGCCGTCGGTTTCGTCGACGACTTTCTGAAGCTCAGCCGGCGCAATCCCAAGGGCCTGCCGAGCCGCGTCAAGTTCCTGGCGCAGATCGCGATCGGCGCCGCCGCGGCCATGTGGATCGTCTACCTGAGCCCGGCCGAACTGGAGACGCAGCTTGCAATCCCGCTGTTCAAGGACTTGCTGTTGAACCTCGGCTGGTTCTTCGTCGTGCTCGCCGTCTTCGTCATGGTCGGCGCCTCGAACGCGGTCAACCTGACCGACGGGCTCGACGGGCTGGCCATCGTGCCGGTGATGATCGCCGCCGGCTGCTTCGGCTTCATCGCCTACCTGGTCGGCAACACGGTCTTCGCCAACTATCTGCAGATCCACTACGTGCCAGGCACCGGCGAGCTGGCGGTGTTCTGCGGTGCGCTGGTCGGCGCCAGCCTGGGATTCCTCTGGTACAACGCGCCGCCGGCCATGGTCTTCATGGGCGACACCGGCTCGCTGAGCTGCGGCGGTGCGCTTGGCGGCATCGCCGTCATCACCAAGCACGAGCTGGTGCTCGTCATCATCGGCGGCCTCTTCGTGCTGGAGACCGTCTCGGTCATCGTCCAGGTCGCGTCCTTCAAGCTGACCGGCAAGCGCATCTTCCGCATGGCGCCGCTGCACCACCACTTCGAGCAGAAGGGCTGGGCCGAGCCGACCATTGTGATCCGCTTCTGGATCATCGCCACGATCCTGGCGCTGGCCGGGCTTGCGACCTTGAAGCTGCGGTGAGGAGGCCGGCGCGGTGATCGACCTCTTCTACTTCAACGGCCTCCCGGTGGCGGTGCTCGGTCTCGGCAAGTCGGGCGCGGTGGCGGCGCGCGCCCTGGCGGCCGCCAGCGCCGACGTCTGGGCCTGGGACGACAGCGAGGACCAGCGCGCCAAGGCGAGCAGCCAGGGCATCCCGCTGGTCGATCTCTACCACTGCGACTGGACGGAGCTGAGCAGCCTGGTGATCTCGCCCGGCATCCCGCATCGCTTCCCCAAGCCGCACCCGGTCGCGCAGCTGGCGCGCGACCACGGCTGCGAGATCATCGGCGACATCGAGCTCCTGGGCCGCGCCCAGCGCAACGCCGAGTACCTCGGCGTCACCGGCACCAACGGCAAGTCGACCACCACGGCGCTGATCGGCCACATCCTGAAGTGCGCCGGGCGCGAGGTGCAGATCGGCGGCAACCTTGGCACGCCGGTGCTCGAGCTGGCGCCGCTGGGGGCGGGCGGCATCTACGTCATCGAGATGTCGAGCTACCAGCTCGAGATCACCGTCTCGATCACCTGGGATATCGCCGTGCTGCTCAACATCAGTCCCGACCACCTGGAGCGGCACGGCGGCTTCGAGGGCTACGTCGCGGCCAAGCGGCAGATCTTCCATCGCCAGACCAGGCCGCGCACCGCGGTGATCGGCGTCGACGACGAGACCACCATGCATATCTGGCAAGAGCTCCAGGTGGCCGACGACCAGATCATCGTGCCGATCTCCGGCAACCGCCGCGTCCACGGCGGGGTCTACGTGCTGGACGGCGTGCTCTACGACGACAGCGACGGAGGTGAGACACCGGCGCTCGACCTGCGCGAGGTGCCGAGCCTGCCGGGGACGCACAACTGGCAGAACGCGGCCGCCGCCTTTGCCGCCTGCCAGGCGGCCGGCGTGGCGCCGCCGGTGATCGCCGACTGCCTGCGGAGCTTCCCCGGCCTGGCGCACAGCCAGGAGCTGATCGCCGTGATCGACGGCGTGCGCTACGTCAACGATTCCAAGGCGACCAATCCCGACGCCGCAGCCAAGGCGTTGGCCTGCTACCAGGCGATCTACTGGATCGCCGGCGGACGCGCCAAGGAAGGCGGCCTGGCCGATCTCGAGCCGCTGCTGGGGCGCATCGCCCATGCCTTCCTGATCGGCGAGGCGGCGCCGGCGCTGGCCCGCCTGCTCGAGGGCAAGGTGCCCTACACTCTGTCCGGCAACCTCAAGACCGCTGTGCCGCAAGCGCAGGCCCGCGCCAAGGAGGACGGCCGGGCCGACGCGATGGTGCTGCTGTCGCCGGCCTGCGCGTCCTTCGACCAGTATCCCAACTTCGAGGTGCGCGGCGAGGCCTTCCGGGTGCTGGTGGCCGCGCTGCCGGGCGAGCGCCGGAGCGACGAGCAGCCCCTGCCGGCCGGCGGGAGGGCACTGCTGCAATGAGCACCTTCGCCCGCACCGATCGCAGCGAGCTGGGCAGATGGTGGTGGACCGTCGACCGCTGGACCCTGGCGGCGCTGTTCGCCTTGATCGGCTTCGGCGCGGTGCTGCTGCTGGCCGCCTCGCCGGCCGCCGGTGGGCGCATCGGTCTCGAGAGCTTCCACCTGGCGCAGCGCCACCTGCTGTTGCTGCCCTTCGCGCTGCTGCTGCTGGTCGGCGTCTCGCTGCTGACGCCGCGCTGGGTGCGCCGGGTCGCCGTGTTCGGCTTCCTGGGCGCGCTGCTGCTCTGCCTGATCACCCTCATCAGCGGCCAGGAGATCAAGGGCGCCACGCGCTGGATCTCGCTGGGCGGCATCTCACTGCAGCCCTCGGAGCTGCTGAAGCCGACCTTCGCCGTGGTCTCGGCCTGGATGCTCGCCGCCGGACGCTGCGATCTGGGTCGCTCCGGACTCGTCATCGCCGCCCTGCTCTGGGCGGTGTCGGCCGCGCTGCTGCTGCTGCAGCCGGACGTCGGGCAGTTCTTCGTGCTGACCGCGATCTTCGGCGTACAGTTCTTCCTGGCTGGGCTGCCGCTGGTCTGGGTCGCCGGACTTGCGATCGGCGGCGTGGCGGCGCTGATCGGCGTCTACTTCGCCCTGCCGCACGTGACCGCACGCATCGACAGCTTTCTCGATCCGGCGGCCGGCGACCGCTATCAGGTCGGCCGCTCGCTCGAAGCCTTCGTCAACGGCGGCCTGTTTGGGCGCGGCCCGGGCGAAGGCACGGTCAAGGCGCAGCTCCCGGATTCCCATTCCGACTTCATTTTCGCCGTCGCCGGCGAGGAGCTCGGCCTGCTCGCCTGCCTGCTGATCCTGGCGCTCTTCGCCTTCATCGTGCTGCGCGGCTTCAGCCGGGTGCTGCAGGACCACAATCTCTTCGTCTTGCTGGCGACCGCCGGGCTGCTCACCCAGTTCGGCCTGCAGGCCATGATCAACATAGCCTCGACCCTGCACCTCATGCCGACCAAGGGCATGACTCTGCCGTTCATCAGCTACGGCGGCTCGTCGCTGATCGCGCTGTCGCTCGGCATGGGCATGGTGCTGGCGCTGACCCGCCGCCGCGCCGGCATGGGGGACCTGTCATGAGGCGTGCGCGCAACAGTCACATCGTGCTGACCGCCGGCGGCACCGGCGGCCACATGTTCCCGGCCCAAGCGCTCGCCCGGGCGCTGCTCGCGCGCGGCCAGCCGGTGGCGCTCATAACCGACCGGCGCGGCGCCGGCTTCGGGCCCGAGCTGCCGCAGGCCGAGACCTATCGCATCAGCGCCGGCGCTCTGCTCGGCGGCAGCGCCTTCAAGAAGCTCTCGGGCGTGGCCAGCCTGGCCATGGGCTACTTCCAGGCCAAGCGCCTGCTGCGCGAACTCGACGCCAGCGCCGTGATCGGCTTCGGCGGTTATGCCTCGGTGCCGGCCGCCTTTGCCGCCTCGCGGCTCGGCATCCGCGTGGTGCTGCACGAGCAGAACGCCGTGATGGGCCGTGCCAACCGCCTCTTGGCCAAGCGCGCCACCGTGATCGCCACCTGCTTTGCCGAGGTCGAGGCGCTGCAGCCCGGGCCGCAGACCCGCGTCGTGCTGACCGGCAACCCGGTGCGTCCGGCGATCGCCGCGCTCGCCCGGCGGCCCTATCCGGTGCCCGGCGAGGGCGACCGCCTGCGCCTGCTGGTGACCGGCGGCAGCCAGGGCGCCAAGGTCTTCAACGAAGTGGTGCCGGCGGCGATCTGCCGCCTGCCCGAGCACCTGCGCCGGCGCCTGCAGATCAGCCAGCAGGTGCCCGGCGGCGCGCTGGACGCAGTTGCCGCGCGCTACCGCGAATGCGGCGTCGAGGCGTCGCTCGCCCCCTTCATCGAGGACATGCCCGAGCGCCTGGCCGCCGCACACCTGGCGATCTGCCGCGCCGGCGCCTCGACCACGGCCGAGCTGACCGTCGCCGGCCGGCCGGCCATCCTGGTGCCCTATCCCTTCGCGGCCGACGACCATCAGACCGCCAATGCCCACGCCATGACCGAGGCCGGCGGCGGCTGGCTGCTGCCGCAGTCGAGCCTGACCGCGGACCGCCTGGCCGAGCGCCTGATCTCGCTGCTCGCCACGCCGGCGCTGCTGGCGCACGCGGCGCGCTGTGCCCGCGCCATCGCTCACGACGACGCGGCCGAGCGCCTGGCCGACGTGGTCTGCGGGCTCGCCGGCAGCAACGGCGGCACCGACAACGAAGATGGGGACGAGGCGGAGCGCGGCCGTCCGGGCAAGGAGGAGGCGGCATGAGAGCGCTGCCCCTCGACATCGGCGTCATCCATTTCGTCGGCATCGGCGGCATCGGCATGTCCGGCATCGCCGAGATCCTGTACAACCTGGGCTACCAGGTGCAGGGCAGCGACGTCGCCGAGAGCGCCAACGTGCAGCGCCTGCGCGCCGCCGGCATCCCGGTCGCCATCGGCCACGACGCGGCCAACCTCGGCGAGGCCAAGGTCGTCGTGATCTCCTCGGCCATCAAGCCCGGCAACCCGGAGCTGGTCGGCGCCCGCGAGCGCGCCCTGCCCGTGGTGCGGCGGGCCGAGATGCTGGCCGAGCTGATGCGCCTCAAGTGGTCGGTTGCGATCGGCGGTACGCACGGCAAGACCACCACGACCTCGATGGTCGCCGCCATGCTGGACGCCGCCGGGCTCGACCCGACGGTGATCAACGGCGGCATCATCAATGCCTACGGCACCAACGCCCGGCTCGGCGCCGGCGAGTGGATGGTGGTCGAGGCCGACGAGAGCGACGGCACTTTCGTCAAGCTGCCGGCCACCATGGTGGTGGTCACCAACATCGATCCCGAGCACCTCGATTTCTACGGCTCGGTCGAGCGGCTGCACGAGGCCTTCGAGGCCTTCGTCGAGAACATCCCCTTCTACGGCTTCGCCGTGCTCTGCCTCGACCATCCGGTCGTGCAGTCTTTGATCGGCCGCATTGAGGATCGCCGCATCGTCACCTACGGCTTCGGCTCGCAGGCCGACGTGCGCGCCGAGAACATCGGCACCGGCAGCAGCGAGACCGTCTTCGACGCGGTGATGAGCGAGCGTCCCGGGCGGAGCGAGCGTCGCATCGCCGGCCTGCGCCTGCCGATGCTGGGTCAGCACAACGTGGAGAACGCGCTGGCCGCGGTAGCTGTCGGCACGGAGATGGGCTTCGACGACGACTGCGTGCGCCGCGCCATTGCCAGCTTCAGCGGCGTCAAGCGCCGCTTCACCAAGACCGGCGAGGTGAACGGCATCACGGTGATCGACGACTACGGCCACCACCCGGTCGAGATAACCGCGGTGCTGAAGGCCGCGCGCCAGGCGGCCGAGGGCAAGGTGATCGCGGTGGTGCAGCCGCATCGCTACAGCCGTCTGTCGCACCTCTTCGAGGACTTCTGTAGCTGCTTCAACGACGCCGACCAGGTGATCGTGGCCGACGTCTATGCCGCCGGTGAGGAGCCGATCGAGGGCGTCGACCGCGATGCCCTGGTGAACGGCCTGCGCGGCCACGGCCATCGCCATGTCGCGCCCCTGCCGTCAGCCGAGGCGCTGCCGGGCATGATTCGCGAGCTCGCCAAGCCGGGCGACCTGGTGGTCTGCCTCGGCGCCGGAAATATAACCGCCTGGGCGCACGCGCTACCGGGCCAACTCAAAGAACTGTTTGCAGAGAGCGGAGCGGGAACGGAGGGACCCAAGCAAACAGGAACCGAGAGATGATGACAATGACCAAGCCCTCGACCAGCAGGCTGCTAGACCGACTCCCTCCGGTACGGGGCCGCTATACGGAGAACGCGCCGCTCGCC
>JBHJOF010000175.1:0-5035 GCA_050330055.1 Kiloniellales bacterium | reverse complement strand
TGGGCCCCTCCCTCTCCCCTCGAGGGAGAGGGATTCAAGAGTGCGCCAGTTTGTCCCCCTCTCCCTCGGAGGGGAGAGGGAGGGGCCCGCGCGCGCAAGCGCGTGGGAGGGTGAGGGTGCAACGGGCCCACGCGTCAGCGTGGGCGGCAATGACAGCGTCCCCTTGCGGTCGCCTTGAAAGCACTCATGCCGCGCTGCACAGACTGGACTGTTGCGAGACGCCTACTCCGGAATAACCCCACAGGCGATGCGGGCGCCGCCGCCGCCGAGCGGCTTCGGCTCGTCGCGGAAGTTGTCGCCGCCGTCGTGGATCATCAGCGAGAGCCCCCGGATGTCGCCGACCGTGAGGCGCGGCGCGACCAGCGAATGCTTGACCGGCTTGGGGTTGTTGCCGTCGGCTTCGACGTAGAGCACCGGCAGGTCGCCCAGGTGGCCTTCGCCGCTCGGGCCCAGGTGCTTGCCGCTGCCGTGCGGGTCGAAGTGGCCGCCGGCCGCCAGGCCGGCCACCATGACACCGTCCTGCTCGGCCGCATCGCAGCTGCCGTTCTGGTGCACGTGGAAGCCGTGCGGCCCGGGCGTCAGCTCGGCCGCGAGATCGAGCTGCAGCACCAGGCCGTTATCGCTGTCCATCGCCTTGACCGAGCCGATCGACGGGCCGACGCCGTCCTTGCTGATCTTGTGTATCTCGATCGTCACCTCGTCGGCCTGCGCTGCGAGGGATGCAATGCCCGCCAGGAAGCCGGCTACGCCCGCAGTGAGAAGCTTGTGCATTGATTCCTCCCTGTTGCTGGTGGATCCCTGTCCGCTCGATTGTACTCACGCTAATGGTATGATCATTAGATGTTATGCGCCGAACGCGGCACGCAAGGCCCGGGCGTCACTTTCGGCAGCGCCGTCCGGCTCAATAGTGGCCCAATGTGGAGGAGAGCAACAGGCGCCAGGGCCGACCGCCGCGGCCGGCCTGCGCCGGCAGGCGAAAGGGATCGCAGCCGGCGCGCCGCAGCGCCGCGAGATAACCGTCGGCCAGCCGGGCCGGCAGCAGCGCCGCCAGCGCGTCCCGCGGCACCCGCCGGCGCAGGCGCCGGGCCGCCGCCAGATGCTGCTCCGCCCGCGCTACCAGCCGCTCCACCACTCGGCAGAGCGCGGGCGAGCCGCGTCGCTCGAAGAGATCGCCCAGCTCCAGGCCCGCCTCGCGACAGAGGTCGGCGGGCAGATAACAGCGCTTCTGGGCGGCGTGAAAGGGCACCGCGCGGGCCAGGCCGGTCAGCGCCCAGGCTAGCCCGACCAGGCGCCCGGCCTCCAGTGCCGCCGGTTCATCGCCGGCACCCAGCACTTCCAAGGCGAGCACGATCAGATCCGACGAGGTGGCTTCGACGTAGCCCTCCAAGGCCTCGAGGCTCGCCGGCGCCTCGCCGTCGAGGTCGAACTCGCGGGCCTCGAGCAGGCGCTCGAAGCGATCGCGGTCCAGGTCATGGCGCTCGACGGCGGCAGCCAGCGGCTCGATCACCTGATGGCGCCGCAGCCGCCCGGCATAGAGCTCGTCGATCGCCTCGCGCCACCACTGCAGGCGAATGCGGCCGAGCATCGGTTCGCTCACCGTCTCGGCAACGCGGGCGACCTCCAGGTTGAAGGCATAGAGAGCATAGAGATCCTCGCGCCGATCGGCCGGCGCAAAGAGCCCGGTCAGGAAGCGGTCGTGGTCGCGCCGGCGCAGCTCGCGCGCGCAGTAGGACAGCTCTCGGTCGGAAGGGCCGATCATCGTGGATTTAAGCCGCCGCCTATCTTTGCACAGCCACGACTACAACCTTCAGGTGCCAACAGCATGGCCTTGGCTTATGCTCATGTCCGTCGGGGGCCATTCCCAGCCTGCCATCCGCACCTGTCCTTCCTCGCGCCTGAAGGGGGCCGAAGATGCGTCATGGATCAGTCAGCGTCAGCCTGGCCAAAAGCCTGATCGAGCTTCGCAAGCGCATCGAGGCCGCCAAGATACCGCCCTCCAAGCTCGATGAAACCTTGAACTTCGCGACCTGGAACATCCGCGAGTTCGGCCGCAAGAAGCGCAAGGCGAGGGCGATCCATTATATCGCGGAGATTCTCAGCCAGTTCGACCTGATCGCGATCACCGAGGTGCGCAGCAACCTCGAGGATCTCCTGCGGGCGATGTACATCATGGGGCCGTACTGGGACATGGTCTTCTCCGACTTCGATACGGACCCTGCCGGCAACCAGGAGCGTATCGCCTACGTCTTCGACAAGCGCATGGTGCGCTTTACCGGGCTGGCCGCGGAGGCGGGCCCGCCGCGCAGAAAAGACAAGAAATCCGGCGAGTATCTGCCTGCCTACACCTGGTGGCGCTCGCCCTACATGGCCTCGTTCCGCGCCGGCAATTTCGATTTCGTGGTCCTGGCGGTGCACATCCGCTGGGCCGGCGGCGAAAAGGACCGCCTGGTCGCGCTGAAGGGTCTTGCCGACTGGGTCGACAAGCGCCGCAAGCACAAGTTTGCCGTCGACAAGGACATCATCGTGGTCGGCGACATGAACATCCCCAGCCGCCGCAGCGAGAGCTACAAGATCATCACGAATAACGGCAAGGGCCTGCGGCTGCCGCGCGGGCTGGAGAACATCGAGGAGAAGCAGGCGACCACCAATCTGTCGCGTACTGCGACCTACGACCAGATCCTGCACTATCCGACCCATGCCGAGCGCTTCACCAACAACGGCGGCGTGCTCGACTTCTACCAGGGCGACATCAAGCCGCTGTTTCCCGATGACCCGGACCTCTGGCAGGGCGACAAGCATACCTACCAGATGTCCGACCACCTGCCGCTTTGGGTGCAGATCGACACCTGGATCGAGGACCATCAGCTCGACTCCTGCCTGGCCGGCCGCTGATTGGGCATTGGGCCTGCCGAAAGGCCTGCTCCAGGCCCCTCATCCGAACGCCGCTGCGGTGATACCTGCTAGCGTTACCAGACACTTGGCAAGCGCGCGGCGAAGGCATAAGGTCAAGCCAATTCGCCCGGCGTGTCGCGCCATTGTCAGCCGTCGAACGACGCATCCAAGCAATGTCGAGCGTGGCCGCCGAGGCGGTGCGAAACGGCGGGGCCGGCTGGGCGCCCGCGATTGGGTCTCTGGCCTGGGAGGGGTCGAAGCATGGCAGCCATTCTGCAAGACCTTCAGAAAACCGTCATTGCAGGCATCGTCCTGCTGATCATCATCATCGTGCTGATGGGCATCTTCGTGAGCTTCCCGTCGTTCGGTCACGCTTGGTTCGCGTTCTTCTTCCGCTGGCTGCACGTGCTGAGCGGCGTCATGTGGATCGGCCTGCTGTGGTACTTCAACTTCGTCCAGATCCCCAACATGCCGAAGATCCCCGATGAGCAGAAGCCGGCGATCGGCAAGGTGATCGCGCCGGCCGCCCTCTGGTGGTTCCGCTGGGGCGCCATGGCGACCATCATCACCGGCCTGATCCTGGCGGCGATGAACGGCTACCTGCTCGACGCCATCCTGATCGGCCTCACCGATCGCGGCGCCAGCACGCCGATCGGCATCGGCATGTGGCTCGGCACCATCATGTGGTTCAACGTCTGGTTCGTCATCTGGCCGAACCAGAAGAAGGCGCTGGGTATCGTCGAGGTGGACGCCGACACCAAGGCCAAGGCGGCCCGTACCGCCATGCTGTTCTCGCGCACCAACACCCTGCTCTCGATCCCCATGCTCTACAGCATGGTGGCGATGCAGAACGGCGGCTTCTCCTGAGCAGCGAAGACGCGACGTCGCGAGCCGGAACGGGGCCGAAAGGCCCCGTTTCGCTTTCTGGCCCTGTGCTCCACAATGGCTGCGATCGGCCGGCGAGCGACTGGATGGGGAGTGGCAGACTTGCGGTGGCGGTTCTCGACGTTGATGGAATGCGTGGCTGTGGTCTGTCTCTGGACCTGGCTGGCTCCGGTGCAGCCCGTCGCCGCCCAAGGCCCGCCGCCTCCGCCGGATAGCCTGCAGGTCAGCCCCGAGTTCGAGGACTACGTCCCCGAGGTCGTGTTCTTTCCGTCGGCTGCTCCGCCGCCGCCCAGCCCCTTCAGGCAGCGGGTGGCGGAGGAAAAGGGACTCACGCTGCCCGATCCGAAGCCCCGGACGGCGCTGGGCCGTCTCTATCGCCCGGATGGCGAGGGCCCCTTCCCGGCAGTGGTCCTGCTGCACGGCTCCTACGGCATCTGGGAGTGGGACGACCTCTGGGCGGAGCGACTGCGGTCCTGGGGCTACGTCGTGCTCAACGTGGATTCCATGACGCCGCGCGGCCTCTATCGCCACAACACCGGCATCGGCGCGACGGAGAAGGGCGCGAGCCGGCGCTACGTCGGCGCCTTTCCGCGCGCGCTCGACGCCTTGGGGGCGCTGGCCTACCTAGCGGCCCAGCCCTTCGTGGCGCCCGCGGCCATCGCGGTTCTCGGCATGTCGGAAGGCGGCACCACCGCGATGTATACCGCCTCGCCGCGCGACAAGTCGCCCGCTGCGGGCCGCTTCGCCGCCAGCCTGGCGCTCTATCCCAACTGCCACGAGTTCGAGCGCTTCGACGCGCCGCTCCTGGTCCTGATCGGCGATGCCGACGAATGGGTCTCGGCGGCGTACTGCCAAGCGCACCTGGCCAAGGTCGAGCAGGGCCGGGAGTTGCTCTTCAAGGTCTACCCAGGTGCTCATCACGTATTCGACTTCCCGGGACTTGATCGGCAGTACGTCGGCCGCACCCTGCGCCATGATCCGGCGGCGGCCGATGATGCGGTTGCTGAAATCCGCGCCTTCCTGGAGCGGCATCTGAAGTGAGGCCCGGTGAGTGCTGCTTCGGTGCAGGCTCCTGCCTGTTGCGCGCTGTTCGAGGGATCTTGGGTATCGAATATCCCACGCCGTCATGGTCGGCCTTCGCCACTGCTGTCCGGTTTAAGCGGCTTCAACCTGCTGTAGGGTCTTGTTGCATCTGGCATAGCGGCCATAGCGGCAGGACAGAGACTTGCTTTTCCTCTGTCCCCTTTCGGCGCTTCGC
>JBHJOF010000174.1:0-8467 GCA_050330055.1 Kiloniellales bacterium | reverse complement strand
TCTGGTGGCTGCGGCGCGTCTGCCTGCTGGCCTCGGCGCGCAAGCGCGACCGATCTTAGGACTGGTCTTAGGACTGGCCGCTGCGCCTCGCGGCGCTGCGTGACGATGGCGGGCAGGGGGCGCAGACGCCGGCGGCGCTGGCCAGGAAGCCGATGTACCACTCGAACTGCTGCATATCGGTCCAGTTCGGGTTGGGGCCGGGCGGCGTCAGACGCCCTGACCCCATTCCTGTGATAGACCGCCGAAAAGCCTGCCGGACTACTCGAGACGGGGCGGCAGAGGCGCTGGGGCCCGGTTTGTTAAGGCAAACAGGTTTTGGTTAAGAGACCAAGGTATATTTCCCCTGATGGTTGACGCCCACAACGCGGGAGGTTTTCATGGCGGAGTGGGCAGTCCCGGGTTGGGGCACAAGAAGGCCGCCGGAAGGAAAACAACATGAAGAATACATGCAGGTCGTCAGCCGCGCGGAGAGGAGGGCGCTCGCTCGTGACGATGTCGCTGCTTCTCGTGGCGGGCCTTGCCATTCTCTCGGCGACCGCGCTGGCTACCCATCTAACCGAAAGTCCCGGGCCCGTGCAGATGGTGATCTCCGGGCAGTCGCTTGCCTTTGAGGCGCCGCCTGGCTACTGCGCCTTCGATCAGGGCATCGAGACGGATCGTCTGGCTTTCGAGATCACCGCCCGGGCGCTCGCCCCGGAGAACCGTCTCCTCGCCCATTTCATGAACTGCGAGGACTATCGACGGATGCATGCCGGCACCCTCGACCGGGTCGGCCGCTTCGCGCTGGTCATGATCCCCGGCGTCCAGGCTAACAGTAGCCCGCGACACAGGGGCATGAGCCGGGCCGCCTTCATCGGGCAGCTAACGGAAGCCTTCGAGTCGGAGGCCGTCATGAAGCAGGTTTCCGGCATGATCCAGCAGAAGTTCGCCGACCTGGACTTGGATCACGTCCTGCTGAGCGAGACGCTCGATGAGAACCTTACGGCAGAGCAGCGCCGGATCCTGGAACAGCTCCGCTCGGACGTGCTGGCGGGAAGGTTCAGTTTCTTTCCCTTGGATGCGGACAACTACGCCGCCTACGTTGGCCATTCCGTTCCTCTCGAGAAGGAGATCCAGGCCGGCGTGGGCGCGGTAACGCTCGTCAACGAAATCGCGATTATGATTTCCGTCTACGACACCCCGGCGCGCTTGGAGCTCTATGAGGAGTTGAAGGGCGTGGCCAACTGGATGGTGCGCAAGGCCATAGCAGCGAGCGAATCTTAGTGCCTTCCGGAACTGGAGTTTCTGAGCTTCGCTGGATTGCAAAAGCCGCCGAAGCCGAAAGTGACACGGACCCAGCGGACAACAAAAAAATGCGCTGGCACCGGGCGAGAGCGTGGGATCGAGTGAATACGGTGGGGGTATTCCAGGAACTGGGTCGCGTTGTGGCGCGCACAAAGCCTCAAAAGGGGGCCACCTACGGATCGCTCTTGGTAGTCCCTAATCGCGCATAATTTATATTATGGGAAATTCTGGCGATGGCTGCGACGTACGCTTTTGCGCCGTTGGGCTAGTCAGGATCGGTTAACCGCCGCCGCTTAGTTTCTACCGGCGATGGAGTTCCCCAATCACCCGCTCCCTCAATGCCCTGATGCCTGCCGCGACCTCGCAACCTTCTTCGAGGCGCAGGCCGCGCGGCTGCGCGACCATGCCCGCGGCCTGGAGGCCGCCGAGCTGTTCGACTGGCGCAAGACGCTGCGCCCCTGGCGCGCCGGCAAGATGGCCCGCGCCTTGATCCTCAACGGCATGCCCGAGCGCCTGGCCGTCGCCACCACCGCGCGCCGCCTGCTAGTCGAAGATACCACCGTCGCCGCCCAACTGCGCTTTCAGGATCACCAGGCCCGCAAGCGCGCGGCAGCTCGGCGCGACCGCGAGGCCCGGCGCCTGGCCGGCCAGGGCATGAGCCTACGCGAGATCGCCGCCCGGCTCGGCCTCTCCAAGTCCCGGACCCAACAGATTATCCGCGAGCCCTGACAGCCCCCAGGCGCCACCGCCGGCTTTGGCGAGAGGATCCCGGCCGACCGCGCCGGGAATGGCGATGCGAGATCCCGCACCGCCCGGCCTGGCGGTGGCAGCTCGCACCAGGCCGGCGCCGGCGTCCATCGCCGAAACCGGCGATATCGGCCGTGCCGGGCGCCCATGGCGGCCATTCTCAGGCCGCTCGTGGCCGGCAGGCCGGCCCGTTCCCCCTCAGGTCCGCGAGAATGGCCCTCAGGAGCCGCCAGAGCGCCCTGCAGACGCGAAACGGGCGCCGGGGCTCCAAACCCCGGCGCCCGTCCAAGCGCCACAGAGCCGCAGGGAGGCCCGGCTAGTCGTCGCGCTTGCCCCGCTCCGGCAGGAAGGCCGCCGCGATGCCCATGCCGAGCACGGCGACCGTCGCGACCCAATCGCCGCCGGCCGCGACCTGGCCGGCGGTGCCGATAGCCTCGGCAATGGCCGGCGCCTCCTTCACCTTCCCCAGCTCGCCGACGCCATAGGCGACCGCCGCCGCGCCGGCATAGGTCGACGGCTCACTCAGCCGCCCGAGAAACTTTTTCCAGATGCTCATTGCTCGTTACTCCCTTCCAGTTTGGTTTCGACCCGCACAAGCCGCCGGTCGATCCGCCACAGCGCGATGCAGACCGCCACCGTCGCCGCGTCGGCAACGCCCGCCAACGACTGTCGCAGGCCGGCCCAGTCGATCACCTCCATCACCAGACCTTCGCGACCTTGCCGCCGAGATAGACGGCGCCGCCGATGACAACCCAGCGGCCGAGCCGCGAGACTCCGCTAACGCCGTCGCCGGCGAGGAAGCCGGCACCGCCGCCCAGCAGAAGGCCGACGGCCGCGCCGGCAAGAAAGATCGGCATCGCTTACCCCTTCTTCCGGCAGAGCCACCACACCAGCAGCGCCGCGCCGACGATGAAGACGACGGTGGCGCCGTCTTCCTTCTGTTCGAGCCAATCGAACATCAGCGCCGGCGCCGCTTGGTGGCCTTCCTCTTGGCCGGCCGCTTCTTGGCCTTGGCCTTCACCACGCGCCCGCCGCTCGACAGGCGGTAGCCCTTCTTGATCCGGCCCGAGGCCGTGCGACCCTTCGCCATGACTTCACCCTCCTCTTCGGTTGCGATTGCCGGCGGCTGCCGGCGCTGAAAAAGACGCATCGCCTTACCCCTTCGTGATGACCGCGAGCGCCAGCAGCGAGACGCCCGCGAGGAAGACATACTTGCCCCAGATGAAGGTTCCCTCGGTGATCTCCACCTGCAGCGGCACCGCCGCGACTTCGACCGGCTGCAAGGTCGGATTGGCCGCCATCTCCGCCGCCATCTCCAGTCAGGCCTCCTTGTCGAGCAGGCCGCAGCTCTCGAACTTGTCGGGCGCCCACTCGACCCAGCCGCCGGGGTACCATTTAGGCGTAAAAGACATGGTTGCCGATGTCCGCCGTCTTGCGCAGCGACGACGCCCAGCCGGGCGACACCGCATGGGTGTGGTAGTGCGTCGCGCCGCCGGTGATGTCCGGCAGCACGCCGGCAACCGCCTTGCCGGCGAGATCGAGCGCGACGCGGAACTGTGCATCCGCTTCAGTCACCCTTGCCGCCTTTCCGCTGTTGGGATCGTTGCTGTTCCACGCGCTGAACTGGTAGGGCTTCATGCAGACGGAGATGAAGTCGCTGCCCCACCATCCCGGCCGCGCCGCGCGATTGGCGATGACGTTGGCGACGGCCTGCATGCCCCTGTTGCCCTCGCCGCGCGCCTCTCCCCAAATCGTCCGCGCGACGATGTCGACCTCTTGCGACGCGCGCCCCGGATCGAAGCCCGGCGGGATCGCGCCGAGCGCGCCGGTCGCGCGCAGCATCACATAGAGCGCGATGCCGCCGGCGCCGACCGCGAGGATATGTTCCGAGCGCATGACCTAGGCCCTCACCCCGAACAGATCGAAGTGCCCTTCATCAATGTTGCCGGCGTCCTGGGTGATCCTCATCCCGTCGATCGCCTCCACGCCGGCGACGGTGAAGCCAGCGCCAGAATTACACCTCATGTGCCCACCCGAGTCGTGGGCGCTCCAGGAATATTGGACCGGCTTGTTCGCTGCCGCGTACCCCGGCCGCCACAACTCCGCGCGAAGCGCCCCAGCTTCGTTGCTCAGCCCCCCCAAGCTGCCGAGCGAAATATGGTTCGCGGTCGCGCTGATGTTCGATGGCCCTGCGGGGGCCGATGACCACAGCAAGGTCGCAAATTTGTAGTGCCCTGTGCCCGCATCAAAGGATGCCTGCCCGGCGCGGCGCAGGCGCAGATAGACCGTCGCGTCGCCGTCGTTCTTGACACCCGAGGCGTGGAGGATGAAGCCAGCGAAGGCCGAATAGGGGAGGTCAACGAAATCGATCGCCGCAGACGCTGCTGATATCACCCGCCTCTCGATGAGCGCCAGACGGCCCGGGGCGGCAAGAAGCCCGCTCACGTCACCACCTCCAGAACGCCGACGCTCTCGCCGGGCACGCTGTAGCCGTAGACCTCCGCGCTGGTCGACAGCACGACGGACTGACCCGGCGACAGCTCGATACCGCGCGCGGCGCCGACGTTCGACGTGCCGATGCGCATGACACCGGCATTTCCGGCGAGGTTGGAAACCACCAGCTCCTTGCGAACAGCGTTCGCAGCGGCGATCTGCGTGGCAACGCCCGCGGCGAGCGCGACGTCCGCCACGTCGGCGAGATTGGCCGCCGTCGCGACGTTCACCGACCCCGACAGCGAGAGCCGGCTGTCATCGACACGGCCGCGCGCGAAGGCGACCTCGATGTCGATATCCGCGACCGTGGTGTTGATGAAGGTCAGCCGGTTGAACGGCTCCGGGCAGTCGACGCCGAGGCCGACAGCGATATCGCCCGGCGGCTCGTCGTCGATGCGCACCATGAGCCCGGCCGCGCCGCCGATGAGGCGGAAGTACGAGCCCGGCCTGGTGATGTCGAGCCGGTCGCCGGCCGGAACCCGGCCCGCGAAGGTCGCAAAGCGCCGCGCGTTGTCCGTCATCTTCTCCCCTTCCCTACTTCGCGATCCGCGAGATGACCCAGGCGCCGGCCGCGATCGGCAGCGCCACCTTGACGATGGTTTCGAGGTTGTTGCCGGCCTCCGATTGCGACGACTGCCGGGCAAACTCCAGCGCCTCCGTGACCTTGGCGTCACTGCCCTTCACCACCTCGAAAGACCCGCCGACGATCTGGCCGGCCAGGTCGACCAGGTCGGCAAAGCCGCCCTCCGCGAAGTCCAGCGCCTTGCCGCCGAACTCCCAGGCCTCGGGCGTGGTGAAATCGACCTTGGCACCCTTACCTATGGCGATGGCAGTCTCGCCTTCGGCGCCGACGCGGTTGTCTTCCTGCTTCGAGGACGTCTTGCTTGACGACTTAGAGCCCATCGGGGCGCCCCTTCACCAACACCATTTCGGGGATCGAGTACCCCTGTTGCTCCAGCTTCGCCGAGAGGCCGCGCCGCTCGGTGTGGATGCGCACCCGCGCGCATTCGAGCGCCCAGGCAACCACCTCTATGACCGGCAGCACCCGGCGCGTCAGGTCGACCGAGGCGCGGGCCTGGGCGTGCGTGATGACGAAGTCGCGCGAGCCGTCTGCCATCGTGTCCAGCCGCGTTACCATCGTCCCGACGCGCTCGCCGGCCTCGTAGATGCCCCAGGCCGTGGCCCGGGCTTCCTGCACCTCGCGCGCCAGCGCCGCGATGCCGCCCGGCGCGTCTTGCGCCAGGGTGTGCAAGTCCCAGGCCGCCCGGTCATCCCAGGCGACGGGCTGCACCGCTACCGTCGCAGGACAGCCCATGCCACCACCCCCGCGACAATCCAGGGTGCCATCGCCGAAAGCGTCGATAGGCTTTGCCCGGCCACACCGCCACGGCTGCCGCCGACCGAAAACGGGCTGTTCATCGTCGCGTAGATCGGCCCGCTTTGGGACATGGCGGCCGACGACGTCGCGAACGACGGCAATCCGTCGAGGATGCCGAGGCCGCCCGGAATTGGAGCCGCGACCATGCCGCCCTACTTCTTCACGACGACGTAGATGATCGCGCCGGCGCCGAGCAGCAGGCCGCCCCACAAGAGCAGCTTGTTGGTGTCGACCGCGTTCGGGTCCGACCAGTACACGGGGCTCGCATCGCTGCCGCCGCTGCCGACCGGCGGGACGTTGCCGGTGTAGTTGTTCTCGTTGGAAAACAGGTTGTAGGTCGCCCAGCTCTCAAAGACCGCGTCGCGCGCCTTGGTGAGGAAGCCGAGAAACCCGTCCAGCCCGTCCCAGATGCCGCCGGGGTTGGTCTGGTTGTCGTTCGTCGCCATTGCCTAGCCCTCTTGTTGAGCCGATTGGGCGCCCCTCCGGCCGAGGCCATCGGGGCGCCCTTCCCGCAGGTATCCCGCTAGGCGTTGCCGGCCTTGCCCATGCCGAAGACCTGTTCGGCATAGAGCTTGAAGTTGCCGGTGCCGGTCATGGTGACCTTCACGCGGAAGTCTTCCAACGCCATCACCAACATGTCGGAGAGCCGGTCCGTCACCGTCAGGTCGATGTGCGTCCAGCCGGTCTGGAAGGTCTTGCCGGTCTGGCCCGACACGGCCGAGGCGAGCGCGCGGTCCGCCTCGCGGATGATCCGCTGGTTGGCCTCGAGCTGAAACATGCTGATGTCGTCGGTGTTGATGTGCATGCCGAGCATGCCGAAGGCACCGCGCGGCAGGTCCGACAGCTCCCGCAGGCCGAGGTTGCCGACGCCGAAGGGGAACTGGCGCAAGACGTAGTGATCGCCCAGCGGCATGTTCGGGCCCTGCTGGGCGTAAAGCTCCAGCCGCTCGATAGCGATGCCGGCGACGATGTCGATTTCCAGGGTCATCGACTGCACCCCGGCGGTGCCGTAAGCCGGGGCATCCTCGCCCTGCGCCGTGCGCTGCCAGGGCCGCCCGAGGAAGATCGGCAGCACGCCATTGGCGATGGTCTGGCCGTAATACTGCCAGAGCGACACCAGGTCGGCGGCATCGGCGCGGATTTTCACCGAGCCGTCGATGAGCAGCCGGATTTCGCCCAGCACGCCGGCCCAGTTGGCCGCCGCGATATCGACAAAGGCGACGCCGCCGGCCGGGTCGGCCGACATGCGGATCAGCAGTTGGTGGTAGCTGAGGCCGAGCGGCAGGTTGAACGTGGCGGTCTGCCCCGCGCCGATGCCCGAACCGTTCGGCATTTTCTTCAGAAGTCGCGACAAGGCGCTTTCCTCCGTGGTTTGGCTGCCCGCTCAGGTGTTGGCGGCGAAGCCCATGTGAGCGCTCTCGACGATGTCGAGCTTCTTGCGCGTGGCGTCCATGACGATGCCGGCGACAATGACGCCGACCGCGACCAGCGCCACCGTGGTGAGGTGTTTCTGCATGTGACCCTCTCAGAGGTTGGGCTTGACGAACTTGTCGTAGACGTACATCGCAACCACCGTGGCAGCGACGCCGACAAGCAGAGATTTCATGTTCATGGGAAACCCTTCCCGATGGTGCCGCCGGGAGGCAAAAGGAAACCCCGGCCCTCGTGTCAGAGCCGGGGTAGCCGCCGCTTTCGAGGCCGTCAAACCTACCTAAGGTTAGGTTTAGGTAACTAAATTCATGCCCGGAGGCGGTTTTTCCCGCGCGAGAGCTGGCCGGCTTCGGCCCTGAGATAGGCGTGATCTCCGAGCGCGCGGATTTCGGTCGGGTCGGCGAAGCCGAGCGCGTCGGCCGCCGCCCTCAGGTCGCGCGGTCCCTGCTGCGCAAAGACCACCGTGGCCGTGCAGTTGCCCCGGAACCTGGTCGCCACCTCGGCGATGCGCTGCGACACGCCGATGACCTCGATCCCGTAATGCCGGCCGCGCGAGCATATCTCCCCGAAGCCCCGCAGCTCGGCAGGCAGCCCGCCGACCGGAAACGACAGGTTCATCTCTTCGACCACAAGGGTCAGTTGCCGGCGGTCGCGGCCGTCGCGGTAGGGCGCCTGAGCCGCCAGCACCAGGAGCGCCAGGCGGTCGAGCGCCGCGGCCTCCGACATGGACGGCGGCACATAGGCGATCTTGAAGCCGCCAGCCCACCGCTTCGCCAGCTCGCGGCGCACGGCATCGACCGTCCTGACGGTAACGAAGCCGCGCAGCCGGCCGTACTCGCTGAGCGGATCGAAGACCACCACGCGCCGCCGCGCGGCGATCAGCGCCTTGACGTAAGTCGATTTGCCGGAGCCCGAGCGGCCCCACACGCCAATACGGCCCGCGTTGCTGTCGACCGCCATAGCTAGGCCGCGTCCTTCTTCGGGGCGAAGTCATAGGCGTTGGCCTGGCCGGCGGGCGCCTGGCTCGAGCTGGCACCGCCGGAAGCGGCGGCGCGAGACCCGGCCTTGCGCGCGTGCAGCTCGGTCGCGACGGCCTGCCCCTTGATGAGCGCGAAGGCGCCTATGGCCGCGACA
>JBHJOF010000173.1:0-31308 GCA_050330055.1 Kiloniellales bacterium | reverse complement strand
TCCAGCAACAGCGGCGCGGCCAGGCCATCAAGTTGCAGTCCGGCGGTGAAGGTGGTCGTTTTCCAGTGCCCCATGCAATGGCGGCGCGGCAGCGCTCGCCCCGGGGTGCCCATCCCCTCAGGCGCGCCATCTTGGTGGAGGCGCCCGTCTCATCGATGAAGATCAATCTGTTCGGATCGAGATCGAGCTGGCCGTCGAATCAGGCCTGGCGCTCGGCCGTCACGTCCGGAAGCTGCTGTTCGGCGGCGTGCGCCGTCTTTTTTGTGCGCGATCCGGTGGCGCTTGAAAAAGCGTGACAGCGTCCCGATGCCAAAAAGCGTGACAGCGTCCCGATGACAAAGTGCGCGCCGCGCCCCTCGATCGCCTCCCGGATCTCTTCAAGCGTGATGTCGGGCGTTTCCTCCACCAGACCGCGGATGATCGCCGCCTGGGCCTCGATCCGCCGGGAGCGGCGGTCACCACCCTGAGCTTTGGCTGCAATCCGGCCCGTATCCTTTTGAATCCTATTTGCCGCTCCCGGTGAATCCCCAAAATCGATTCAATCGGATCGGAATGGGCTCTAGCTTGATGCCCAAGTCATCAGCGCACGCAGGAAGGCAGCGCAAACTTCGACCTGATCCAAGGGAATGTACTCGTTCGGCTGATGCGCTTGGGCTATGTCGCCCGGTCCACATACCACCGCGGGGATTCCGGCCTGCTGAAACAGCCCACCTTCGGTACCAAAGGCCGCAGTCGTCGTGCTGTTGCTTCCGGTTAGCATACGAACGAGAGCTTCGGCAGGCGAATCGGCGTCACTGACGAGCGGAGGCACGGCGCAGAAGCGCTCGGTCTCGATGGCGGAGCCCGAAAAGCGCTTGCGCATGCATGGCAGCAGGTCCTCGGTCAGGAAGCTCTCGACGTGCGCCTGAACGGCAGCCGCATCGACGCCTGGAATGGGGCGGAACTCCCAGGTGACACGGCACTGGCGGGCAACGATGTTGAAGGCGGTGCCGCCGTCGATCATGCCAACGTTGCAGGTCGTGTGGGGTGGTTCGAAACGCTCGTCGAAAGGCCCGCTGTCGCGGAGCTCGGCGGCCATGTCGGCCAGGAAGCCGATAAATTCGGCCGCGCAGGTTATGGCATTGAGCGTGTGGATGCTGTCGCTCGAATGGCCGTCCTTGCCGATGAAGGTGGTGCGGAAGCCGAAGGTGCCCTTGTGGCTGTTGGCGAGCCGCATGGAGGTCGGCTCGCCGATGATGGCCGCCGCGGGACGCGGCACGGCTTCGGCGATGTCGGCCAGCAGGCCAGGCACGCCGAGGCAGCCGAGTTCCTCGTCGTAGGAGAGCGCGAGGTGAATGGGCACGCGCAGGTCCGCCGCCTGGAACTCCGGCACCAGCGCCAGGGCGATGGCGATGAAGGACTTCATGTCGGCGGTGCCGCGGCCGTAGAGCCGGCCGTCGCGCAGCGTCGCCGTGAAGGGATCGCTGTCCCACTGCTGATCGGCGACCGGAACCACATCGGTGTGGCCGGAGAGCACTACGCCGCCGGGCACCTCGGGACCTATCGAAGCGAAGAGGTTGGCCTTCCGCTTCGTCTCGTCGAAGGTCAGGCGACTGTCGATCCCGTGCTCGGCCAGGTAGTCCTTCACGAAGTCGATCAGCGCCAGGTTGGAGTCGGCGGATACCGTAGGGATCGCCACCAGGTGCTCGATCATCTGGCGCGGGCTGTATTTGGCGGCGGTCATACTCGGCTCTGCTCCATGGTGTCGTTAGAGAACGGCCTGGCTCACCAGCTTCATATGCAGGAACGCTTCGATGCCTTCGCGCCCGCCTTCGTAGCCGTAGCCGCTATCGCCAACCCCGCCGACCGGCGCGTCGGGCAAGGATGGGCTCATTTGATTTATCCCGATGTTGCCGGCCTGGGCTTGCCGCACGAAGCGCGCGGCCGTCGCAAGCGAGCTGGTGAAGAGATAGGCCGCGAAGCCGTAGCCGGTGCTGTTGGCGCGATCCATTGCCTCGTCGAAATCGTCGAACGGCGCCATGGGCGCAATCGGTCCGAAGGGCTCTTCACGCATCACCGCGGCATCGTCGGATACGCCGGCCAGCACCGTTGGCGGCCAGAAGTAGCCCGGGCGATCGAGCCGTCGACCGCCGCAGACCAGGTGGGCACCTTTCTCCAGGGCGTCGGCGGTGAAGCGTTCCATGGCCGCGATGCGGCGGGCATTGGCCAGCGGGCCCATGCGAACGCCCTCTTCGAAGCCGTTGCCGAGCGGTAGCGCCGCGGCAGCGGTCGCGAACTTATCAAGGAACTCGTCGTAGCGGCTGCGGTGGATGTAGAAGCGGCTGGGCGCGATACAGGACTGGCCGGCCGAGGCGAACTTGTAGGCCAGGGTCGCCGTCACCGCTGCTTCCAGGTCGCCATCGGTGCAGAGCACGACCGGCGCGTGGCCGCCCAGCTCGAAGGTGCAGCGCGTGAGGTTGTCCGCCGCCATCCGGGCTAGCGACTTGCCGACGCTCGTCGAGCCGGTGAAGGTGACCTTGCGCACCTCCGGCGCCGCAAGCAGCCGCTCCGCAACGCGTGGCGGATCGCCGAACAGGAGGTTCACCGTACCGGGCGGCAGGCCGGCCTCGACCAGGCAGTTGACGATGGCGGCCGCCGTGTAGGGCGCCTCTTCGGCCGCCTTCAAGATGACCGGGCAGCCGGCGGCGAGCGCCGCCCCGAGCTTGCGTGTGACCAGCACTGCCGGGAAGTTCCAGGCGGTGAAGGCGGCGACGATGCCGACCGGCGCCGGCACCAGGCTGCGGGCGGCATTGGGCTGCTTGCCCGGCAAGGTACGGCCTCCAATGCGGCCCGCTTCCTCGCCGTTCCAGATCAGTGTCTCGACCGCGCGGCCAAGCTCGCCGCGTGATTCGGCGAGGGTTTTGCCCTGCTCCCAGGTGAGCGCGCGGGCGACCTCGGGCAGCCGCGCACGCAGCAGTTCTGCGGACTCGAGCAGCAGCGCGCCGCGCTGGTCAGGCGGCATGGCGGCCCAGGCCTCGCGCGCCGCCGCGGCCGCGGCCAGTGCAGACTCAATGTCCGCGGCGTCGGCCAGGGTGACCGCGCCGCAGGGCGCTTCGGTGGCGGGGTCTATGACTGGGATGCTGCCGCCGCCGTCGCGCCAGACGCCGCCGATGCAGAGCCGTACGGCGGGCCGGAATTCCGTTTGCGCGCGTTCAGCGAACATAGCTGGCGCCGTTCAGGTCGATGGTCGTGCCAGTGGCGTGGCGCGCTAAACCAGACGCCAGGAACGCGACGGTGTTCGCGATGTCCTGAGGCTCGGCGATTTCACCCAGCGGGATGCCATCCGCTGCCGCCTCGACGCCGAATCTCTCGAAGAACACACTATTGAGCGCGGTACGCACGAAGCCGGGAGCGATGGCGAAAGCCGTGATGTTGTCGCGGCCAAAGTGGCGTGCAATGGTTCGGGTCATGGCGACCACGCCGGCCTTCGAGGCGGCGTAGTGCATGTAGTCCGCGTCGTCGCCGCGAAACGCGGCGCGGCTCGCCAGGTTGACGATAATGCCGCCGCCGCGCTCGCGGAAGTGGCGGATTGCCGCACGGCAGAAATGGCCGGGCGCCATCAGGTTGATGTCGAGCGTGCGCTGCCAGGCGGCGCGCCAGTCGTCGAAGGTGAAATCGATGTCGGCCGGCTCATAGATGCCGGCGTTGTTGACCAGCACGTCGACGCGTCCCTGCCAGGCGAGCGCCCGGCGCCAGATCTCGGGCACGCAGGCGCCGTCGGCGAGGTCGCCGGCCACAAGATGGCAGCGCTCGGCGCCCAGCTCCGCCTGAACCTCAGCGGCGGGACCGTTCGCCCGGATGTCGTGCAGCACGGCGAGACCGCCGGTCTGCACAACGGTCCGTACGACGGCGGCGCCGATGCCGCGCCCCGCGCCGGTCACCAGTACCACCTTGCCGCTGAGGTCGATCATCGAGTTCCTCCCTGCTTTCTTGCTGCGTCGGCCTCGAGCCAGACCTCGGCGCTGCCGGTGACCACGGCCTGGCCGTCCCGGCGGCTAAGGGCGAGCTCGAGCTCGGCGCGCAGCGGGCCATCATCCTCGATGACCCGCTGCACCCTGCCTTCGGCCGTCAGCTCGTCTCCCGGCCAGACCCGTTCGTGGAAACGTACCCGGTAGCGCATGACGCTGCCCGGCCCGAACCAGCGTGTGACGAAGGAGGCCAGGACGCCGGCCGATAGCATGCCGTGCGCCATCACCGAGGGCAGTCCGGCCGAGTGGGCAAAGTCGTCGTCGTGGTGGATCGGATTGAAGTCGCAGGCGGCTCCGGCATAGCGCACGATATCCGTGCGGGTGAGCGGCCCGACGGCAAAAGCGGGGCCCCTGTCGCCCTCGCGAGGGCGCGTCACGACGAGGCTTCCTCGGTCGCTGCGGTCTCGATAGCCGTCGAGCGCTCGCGCAGCACCAGCTCGCCGGACTCCGCGTCGCGCATCTCGATCTCGCAGACTATGAAGCGCATCCGGCCGCCGCGCCGCCCCTCCTTGACGTAGTCCTCGACCACGCGCGCACGACAGATCAGGCGGTCGCCGACGTGCAGCGGCCTGAGGTATTCGAAAGACTCCTCGCCATGCACGATGCGGCGGCGATCAAGGCGCAGCTGCTCGACAATCAAGCGCTCGATGAAGTCGGCGGTGGCGTAGATCGGGAAGGTCGGCGGCGGGAGAAAGTCCGAATCGTTCCAGTGGTCGTCGTAGACGGCGCGGGCGAACTCGCGCGCCTTGCCCCACTCGACAGCGAAGCTCCACTCAAGACCCGTGCGTTTTTCTGTCTCCGTGTCGTTCATGTCGCTCAGACCTGGCGCGGCGCCAGAAGGCCGGCGCGTTTCATCAGTAGCGCAATTATGCCGATGGTGATGACGGAGATGGCAATCAGCACGGTGGCTATTGCAGTAATGGTCGGATTGATCTGCAGCACCAGCTCGTTGAACATGCGCTTAGGAATCGTGAAGTAGCGGCCGGCCACGAACTGCGTCACCACGACCTCGTCGAATGAGATGATGAAGGCGAAGATCCAGGCGGCCAGGGCGCTTGGCGCGAGGTTGGGCATGACCACGCGAACAAGCATCTGAAACTGCGAGGCGCCCAGGGTGAGCGCCACCTGCTCGATGCGAATGTCGAAGGACTGGATCGCCACCGACATGAGCAGAACGACGTAGGGCGCCGCCAGCAGCGTGTGCGCGACGGCAAGGCCGAAGAAGCTGCCGAGTATGTGCGTCTTGGCGAAGAAGATATAGAGCGCGATCGCGGTAATGATCGGTGGAATAATCATGGGCGCAACGAAGTTGCTCTCGATCAGCCGCTTGCCCAGAAGATTGCCGCGCACGATGGCGTAGGCGGCGAGGGTGCCTAGAACCAGCGCCGTGGTGCTGGCGACGAAGGCCAGCACGAGGGAATTGATCGCCGCGTTGAGCCAGCGCGAGTCGCCGAGAAACGAGGCGTACCATCGCAGCGACAGGCCGGGCGGCGGAAACTGAAGCGATTGCGCACTGGAGAACGACATCGGCACGACGATTGCGATCGGCAGGCAGAGGAACAGCAGCACCGCGCCTGAGAACACAGCGACAAAGTAGCGCATGCGGGATCCCGCCATCATGTCGCTGCCCTCTCGCGCACCCACTGGTAGATCCAGTAGAACAGCAGGGTCATGAGCAGCAGGCAGACCGATATGGTTGCCGCCAGCTCCCAGCGCGGGTAGCGGTTGATGAGATAGTCCATCATGTTGGCGACCATGGGCACCTTGCCGCCGCCCAGGATGGCGGGCGTAATGTAGAAGCCGAGGCTGAGGATGAAGACCAGCACCATGCTAGCGGCGAGCGCCGGCACGGTGATCGGGAAGTACACACGCCAAAAAATCTGCCGGTCGGACGCGCCAAGCGTCGCGGCGACCTGCAGCAGGCGGCGGTCGAGCCGCAGCATGGCTGCATAGAGCGGAAGCACGAGATAGGGCAGCAGCACGTTGGTCATGCCGACCACGACGCCGAACTCGTTGTAGAGGAAGGAAATCGGTGCGCTGGTCAGGCCGAGATCCTGCAGCGCTCGGTTGACCATGCCGCCATTGCCGAGCACGACGATCCAGGCGTAGGTGCGCACCAGAATGCTAACCCAGAAGGGCACAATCACACAGCCGAGCGCGATTAGCTGCCGCGTGGTGGAGAGGCGCGACATCCAGAGTGCCAGGGGATAGCCGAGAAAGGAGCAGGCGAGGGTCACGGTGGCGGCAACGAAAAAGGTGCGCCAGACGACCGGCAGATAGAGCGGCGACTGCATGACTTCGAGATAGTGGGCGATGGTAGCGCCGCCCCCGCGGCCTTCGCGAAAGCTCCAACCCAGCGTGAGCATGAGCGGTACGTCGAAGAACAGCAGGAACACGAGCAGCAGCGGCAGCACCTGAGCCAGCTCCGCGCGGCGACGCAGGTCGGTCCGACGCGACGGAGGCCCGGCTGCAAGCGCTGATGCCGCCTCATTCTGGACGCTCATGCCTCGAACCCAATCTCGACCCTCTAGCCCTCGAGCGACATCGCCGGAAGGTACGCCGCGCGGCCCGATTCTCTACCGCAGCCACGCGGCGCACCCCCGATGACGACGCCTATTGCGCCAGCTTGAACTCCTGCCAGCGCCTTTCGATCTCGTCGGCGTTTTCGTACCACCACTCTGAATCGGCCAACCACTGTACCTTCTTGTTGGCCGCGGTGGTCGGATACTCGTGCAGCTTGTCCTGCGGCAGCAGCGGATCGAGATCCGGGCTCGGGCCGGTGTAGGAGATGTACTGCGCGACGCAGGCCTGAATCTTGGCGTCGGTTTGCAGCTTGAGCCAGATCCAGGCGGCCTCGACCTCAGCCGGATCGGCGCCCTTAGGAATGCCGAACCAGGATATGTCCAGCATACCCTGGTTGAACGAGGTCTTGACCCCCTCCTTGCCGACCACACGGCCCGACCAGGAGATGGCGTACTGCGCCTCGTTGTCCTGCAGGAGCTGCGGCGGTTGAGAGCCGGCCTGCCACCAGATGGTGTCGTCTTTGACCCGCTCCAGAGTCTTGAAGGCGCGGTCCAGGTCGAGTGGGAAGAGCTCGTTGACCGGTACGCCGTCGCCAAGCGCGGCGAAGGGCAGCACGAAGCCGGGATAGTCAGGCAGGGCCCGCTTGCCCGGGAAGCTCTCGGTATTGAAGAAATCGAACCAGTCCTTCGGCTCCTTCACGCCGTCGCGCCAGGCCATGATGGTGGAGTAGTAGGCGACGCCGGCACCGTACTCGTGCTTCGCCTCTTCGAACATGGGATAGGGATCGATCTTCTCCCAGTCGATCTTCTGGAGCAGACCTAGAGCCACGGCACGCTGCAGCTCGTCCGTCGGCAGGTCGAAGGCCGTGGCGGTAATGTTACCGGACTCGATCATGGCCTGCATCTTCGCCAGTCCGGCTGGGCTCTCGTGGATCGCCTTGATGCCGTACTGCTCGAGGAGCGGCTTGTGCACGCACTCGTCGACGGCGTCGGCCCACTGGCCGCCGGCCCAGAGGATGTGAAGTTCCTTGGCGGGTTCGGCAGCGGTACCGGCTGCCAACCCCATCAACGCCAGACCGGCGATGCCGGCCATGAGCGCGTTTCCACGCAATTTCGTCATCATCGTCTCCCTTGCTTCAGTTGTTACCCTTCAACGGGGCTTCCTTCTTCTCACCTGCTCACTCGTTCACACATCGCGCGGCAGCAGCCAGACGCTCTCCGGGCTCCACGACAATGACACGACGGCGCCCTCCGCATGGCTGTTGCGCGTTTCGCTGCTGTCGACGATCAGGGTGCGCCCGCTCTCGAGCGCGACGATGTAGCGCACCGAATCGCCGAAGAAGATCGCCTCGGCGACCTTGGCCTTCAGCAGGCCCTGTGGTGCAGTGCCGTTGCGCAGCACCAGTTGCTCAGGCCGCAGTACGCCACATACCTGGCGTGTCTCGGCGGCCTGCGGCGGGCCGCAGGGTATGGTCTCGCCGCCGTCAAGCCGGATATGGAAGCTGCCGCCCGTGTCCTCGAGCGTCCCGTCGAGAAAGTTGGCGACACCGAGAAAGTCCGCGACGAAGCGATTGCGCGGCCTGTGATAGGCGCCGGCCGGCGTATCGATCTGCTGCACCTCGCCGCCGTCCAGCAGTACGATGCGGTCGGACAAGGACAGCGCCTCGTCCTGATCGTGCGTCACCAGAATGGTGGTGATGCCGAGGGAGCGCTGCAGTCGACGAATCTCGAGGCGGACCTCCTCCCGCAACTTACGATCGAGCGCGGCCAGAGGTTCGTCAAGCAGAAGTATGTCGGGCTCGAAGACGATGGCGCGTGCGAGCGCCACGCGCTGCTGCTGTCCGCCGGACAGCTGGCTCGGCCTGCGCGCGCCATAGCCGCCGAGTTGGACGAATTGCAACGCCTGCTCGACGCGGCGGCCGATCTCGCTGCGCGCTATGCCGCGGATGCTCAAGGGGAAGGCGACGTTGTCGAAGACCGACATGTGCGGGAACAGGGCGTAGCTCTGGAAGACGAGGCCGACTTTGCGCTGCGCCGCCGGCGTATGGGTGACGTCGCGCGTGCCTATGCGAATGCGTCCGGCGGTCGGCGTCATGATCCCGGCGATCAGCGACAGCATGGTGGTCTTGCCGGAGCCGCTCGGCCCTAAGATGGTGGCGAACTCACCCTGTTCGACTCGCAGCGAAACCTCGCTCACCGCCACGACGGGCCCGAAGGTCTTGCTGACGCTTTCAAGCTCGACCGTCGTCATCACAAGCTCCGGGGCCAGGGGCCGCCCAGCGGCAGATTGCATCGCTGAGCCATGCGCGCGGCCGAAGCGCGCGCCCGGGCATAGACCGCCGCCTCGTCGAGCTGCGTCAGGCGGCCCTTGCGCACGACGATCTCGCCGCCGACGATCACCGTGTCGACCGACTTTGTACGGCTGATCATGACGAGTTGGAGCACCACGTCGAGATTGGGCTGAGCGTCGGGCAGCTCGTTGCTGCGAATCACCAGGTCGGCGCGCTTGCCGGGTTCCAGCGCACCCAGCTCGTGCTGCAGGCCAATGGCCCGCGCGCCGCCCAGGGTGGAGATCTCCAGAATCGATTCGCAGGACAGGAATGCGCCCACCTCGCGCGCCACCAGGTAGCCGATGAATCCGAGTTCGCCGAAGGCCCAGAGCTTGGCCACGTCGGCGCCGAAGGCAAGGCTGGTGCCGCGGCGGTGCAGCTCCGGCATGGGGCTCAGCTGCTGGCGGGCGATCCCGTAGAACATGTAGTTGCCCGGGTGCCAGACGACCGAGAGGCCGGACTGGGCTACCGCGTCGATCTCGGCGGGGCTCAGCACGTTCATGTGGGTGAAGCAAGCGTTGGGGCCCAGCGCGCCGATCTCGGCGAAGTGCACCAGCGGGTCGCGGCCGAAGCGGGCACGGTCGAAATCGGCGTCCTCCTTGGTGAAGTTCTGATGCAGGGTCAGCATCACGCCGTTCGCATCGGCCAGCGCCTTGGCACTAAGGATCAGTTCATCGGAGGCCGTGCCTATGCCGTAGAGCGCGACGTGGCCGCGCACCAACGCGTCGGGATCGGCGTTGCGCTTGAGCTGCTGCCCGAGCACGCGCTCGGCGCGTGCCCGCTTGGCCGGGGCGCGCGGGATTTGTGCCGCCATCTGCTCGCAGTCGACCCGATCCCAGACGAAGGGGTCACCCAGCGAAGCGCGGAGGCCCACGTCTTCGGCGGCTTGCGCGACACAGTCCGGCTCGAAGGCGGTGCCGACCTCGACAAAGCCGGTAAAACCGTTGCGCGCCATCTCGACGCAAGCCATGAGGGCGCTGGCGTACTCGTCCTCGTCGTCCAGCGCGTTGAGCCAGGCGACGTAGGGATTGGGCGCGTGGGAGTCGCTGTCGGGCGCGGCAGGCCGGTCGCTGATGGCGCCGCGCGTGAGGTGCAGAGTGGCGTGATAATGGCCGTCGATAAAGCCGGGATGCACCGCCGCGCCGGCGGCGTCGATCACCTGCCGCGGCCGATATAGCGACTCGATCTCGCGCGTCGGGCCGATCGCGAGGATACGGGTGCCGCCGATGGCAACGGCTCCGTCGGGGAAGACCCGTCGCTCATCGTCAAGGGTCAGCAGATAGCCGTTGCGAATCAGCAGGTCGCAGGCACGCGGTCCCGCCTCCGCGATCCCGGCGAGTGTTGCAGAGGCCGCGTCACCTGCCGTGCGCTGCTTCATGCCAGTCTCCCGGACGGCGGTTTCGCGGCCGTCCTCGCGTGCCATCAGCGGAACCTGCCGCTTTCGCGGTCCCAGCAGCCGGCGATCAAATCGTCGCGCTCCTTCAGGAGCGCCTGCTTCTGCACGCGCATCGAGGGCGTGCGTTCGAACTCTTCCGTACGGTATTCGAGGTAGCGCGGCACCTTGTAGGCGGCCAGGCGCTCGGCGCAGAAGGCGATGATCTCGTCGGGTGGCAGGGTCGCAGCCGACCCGCCCTCCTTCGGCAGGATGTAGGCCTTGACCTCCTCGCCGCGCATCTCGTCGGGCACCGGGATGACCGCGACCTCAAGCACCTTGGGGTGCGAGCGGATCACTGCCTCGACCTCGGCAGCGGAAATGTTCTCGCCGCTGCGCCGGATCATGTCCTTCTTACGGCCGACAAAATAGAGCAAGCCGCGCTCGTCGCGCCGCACCAGATCGCCGCTGTGGTACCAGCCGTCGCGCATCGCCTCGGCGGTCACCTCGGGCCGGTTGAGGTAGCCGCGGAACAGGTCGGGTCCGCGGATCAGAGCTTCGCCGATGGCGCCTGCCGGCACATCCTTGTCGTCGTCGTCGGCCACGCGGATCTCGACCTCGGGTGCCTCGACACCGATCGAGCCCGCGCCGACCAACTCGTCGGCCAACGACAAGGGAACGCGCGCCATGATGCCACCCTCGGTGCTGCCGTAGTTGTCGAGCCAATGGAAGCCGAAGCGCTCGACCATCTGCGCGTGCAGCTGCTTGGGCAGACCGGCGTGAATCGCCAGCCGGATACGGTGGTCCCTTTCGCGCGGCCCCGGCTCACCCTTCAGCAGGAGTGCCGGGATCGAGGCGATCGACAGCACCTCGGTGGCGTCGTAGTTGCGCACCACGTCCCAGAAGCGCGACACACTGAAGCGGCGCATGGCGATCATGGTGCCGCGTGTCGACAGCGAGGTCAGCAGCTGGATCGCCGGGTCGGCGTAGTAGAAGGGCAGGCAGCAGAGCTGCCGGTCCTGCCAGCTGCGCGGGAACAGGCGTTGGTCTGCATCGAGCACGCGCAGCCACCAGCCGTGATCGAGCATGCAGCCCTTGGGCGCCCCGGTCGTGCCCGAGGTGTAGAAGACCGTGACGATGTCGTCGCGTTGACAGTCCGCGCCATCGAGATCGAGGCGAACGGCGTTGCGCTCGAAGCGGCCGAGGCCGTCGGGCTCCTCGCCATCGACGACGAGGATCTCCTTGAGGCTCGGGCAGTCTGGGCGGAGCTGTTCGATGACCTCCTGCTGCGGTGCCCCGACGATGGCCAGCACCGGCTCGGAATCGCGCAGGATGTGGCCGGCATCGTGCTGCTGCGCGGTCGGGGCGATAGAGACCAGCGTGGCGCGATTGGCGATCAGGCCGAACAGCGCGATCATGAACTCGATTCGATTGTCGAGCATGACCACCGCGCGCTCTCCGGGTCGCACTCGGCCGCGCAGGAAACCAGCGAAGCGCTCGCAGCGGTCGCGCAGCTCGCGCCGGCTCAAGACCAGTCCGTCCTCGACGATGATGGCCGGCCGTTCGGGATCCTCGGCGCAGCCCTGCGCCACGATCTCGATCACGGTCTGCTGCCGGATGACGCTCCACGGGGCGCCGACGTCGCCATGGGTTGCGGCGGTCTGCATGGCTGGCATGTTCATGCCGTAATCTCCGCCAGGCCATGCTTGATGACGATATCGCCAGCCGCGTTCTCCGCCTGATAGCCGACCAGGCGACGGCCGTCGCGCCTGCCGAGTTGCCACAAGGTCGTGCTGATCGCCTGGCCGGGAAGCAGGAAGACCGGCTTGGAGAAGCGCCCGGCCAGCCGCTTGAGGTTGGTCGAGTCGGCACCGCAGGCTTCGGCGACGACGGCGCGGCTGGCGAAGGCCATGGTCAGCATGCCGTGTACCAGGATCGCGTCGAAGCCCTTGGCGCGGGCCGCGTCCAGGTCGAGCGTGTAGTCGGAGTAATCGCGCGCCGCGTCGGCGTAGCGTCGCGTCTGGTCCGGCTGCAGGGCGTAGATGGCGCGAGCCAATGGCGTCGTGGCGACCACCTCGTCGGGCAGCCGATGGGCGGGAGCCGCTTCGCCAGCCGCCTGCTCGAGCTTGGCGCCAACGACGAAAGCGGTGAAGAACTGCTCGTTGACCAGGCCCTTGTCGGCGTCGCGCGTCTCCAGGCGAATGACGATGGAGACGCCGCTCGGCGAGGGCTGCAGTCCCTGCACCCTGGCCCGCGAGAAAAGCCGCATCCCCGGCACGATCGGCCGGTAGAAGTGGAAGTCGTGCTGGCCGTGCAGCGCGAAATCGCCGGTCACGCAGCGCAGCGCCTCGAGCATGGCCTGCATGGGTGGAACGTTGGCGAACAGCGGCGTCGCCACCTCGCCCTCTAGGTGTCGGGGGGACTCGTCGTCGATGGCAGCGGCGAACTGCGCCAGGCGCAGGGAGTTGACGCGAAACTCTGCGGTCTCGATCGTCCGGCCAATCTGCGTCATATCGAAGCTCATGACCACGACCTCTCGGACTAGTCCAGGCCTTCAACGAAAGTGCCGAGGCCGGGCGGCAGCTTCAGCTGGCCGTCGAGCGCGCGGTCGAGGGCGTCGAGCGTCCAGCGGCCGTCGGGGCGCAGGTCGAAAGCGACCGCCGTCTGCGCGATCACCTCGATGCGGTTGCCGTATGCCTGGAAGACCTGGTTGTTGGCCGAGCAGTCGGCCGCAGCGAGCCACACGATCAGGGGCGAGACGTTGGCCGGATCAAAGACGTCGAAGCTCCCGGGCTGTGGCGGCTGCAGGCTGCTTTCGATGCGTGTCCTTGCCGAGGGCGACACCGCGTTGGAGCGTACGCCGTACTTGGCGCCCTCCAGGGCGACGACACGAGACAGGCCGATGATACCGAGCTTGGCGGCGGCGTAGTTGGCCTGGCCGAAGTTGCCGACCAGGCCGGCGAGCGAAGTCGTGTGAATGACAGAGGCTGCGACCCGCGCGCCGCCTTTGGCCCGTGCGCGCCAATGGGCTATGGCGTGGCGCGTCGGCGCGGCGTGCCCCTTGAGGTGAACGCGGATGACGGCGTCCCACTCTTCCTCGGTCATGTTGGCGAGCGTGCGATCGCGCAGGATGCCGGCGTTGTTGACCAGTACGTGCAGGTCGCCAAACTCGCCGACCGCGAGCTCGATCATCCGCTGAGCCTGCTGCCAGTCGGCGACGTCATGGCCGCTGGCGATGGCCCGGCCGCCGTTGCCGACGATTTCTTGCACGACCCCGCGGGCCGGGGCGTCGTCGCTGCCGACGCCATGCAGGTCGCCGCCGACATCGTTGACCACGACGCTGGCGCCCTCGGCGGCAAGCGCCAGGGCGTGCGCCCGGCCGAGGCCGCGCCCGGCTCCGGTCACGATGGCAACGCGTCCTGCAAGACGGCCGCTCACGAGGCCGTCTCCAGCTTCTCGAAGAAGGGCAGGGGCGGCGCACAATTGCGCTCGCGCCAGACGACGCGCACGCGGTCGCCGATCGCCGTACCATTTCCAAGCAGCTGCGTGACCAGGCGCGGCCCTTCGTCCAGTTCGACCACGGCGACCGTATAGGGTGGTTCGTAGTCGGGGTTGGCCGCGACGTGCAGCGTGGTCATCGAGTAGACACGGCCGGTCCCGGCAGCAGCCACCCACTCCACAGAGTCGCCCTCGCAGGCGAGGCAGAAGGGCCGGGGATAGAACTGGTGCTGGCCGCAGGCGCGGCAGCGCTGTACGACGAGCTCACGACGCTCGGCCGCGGCCCAGAAGGGCTGGGACAGCGGATCGCCGTAGGGCTCATTGCGCAGCTCAGTCACGGCCCAGGACCACCGTTGCCGAGGTGGAATGCGTGAGGCCGCCGATGCCGTGCGCTACCGCGATCTCGGCGCCGTCGACCTGACGCTCGCCGGCTTCGCCGCGCAACTGGCGCACAGCTTCGATCAGCAGCAGTATGCCGAGCGCGCCGGGATGGCAATAGGACAGGCCGCCACCCATGGTCATGGCCGGCAACGCGCCGCCCGGTGCCAGACGCCCGCCCTCTACGAAGGCGCCAGCCTCGCCGCGGCCGCAAAAGCCGAGATCCTCGAGGTGCTGTAGCACGGCGCCAGTGAAGTTATCGTAGGGCTCGAGAACGTCGACGTCCGCTGCCGTGACGCCGGCCATGCCTAAGGCCTCGCGCGCGGCGACGGCGCCCGGCGAGACGGTCATATCGGCAACCTGCGAGACGTGCCATTGGGTATGGCTTTCGCCAGCGCCGAGAACGCGGACCGGACGCTTGGCCGCGTCGCGTGCGCGTTCCTTGGTGGTGACCACCACGGCGCCGCCCCCATCGGTCACCAAGCAGCAGTCGAGCTTGTGATAGGGCGAACTGACCATCGGCGAGGCCAGCACATCCTCCACGCTCAAGGGATCGCGGCTCCAGGCCTTGGGATTGAGCTGTGCCCAGCGCCGCGCCGCGACTGCGACTTCGGCCATCTGCTCGGCGGTGATGCCGAACTCGTGCATACGGCGTGCGGCCAGCAGGGCGTAGTGGCTGATCGGCATCATCAGGCCGTAGGGCGCCTCGAACTGGCCGGTCAGCGTGTAGCTGTCGGGGGCCAGCTCTCGGGTGCGTGCGCGCCGGCTGCGCTGACGCGAGGCATAGGTAACGAGCGCGACCTCGCAGCGGCCGGCAGCGATCGCTAGCATGGCATGGTGGATGAAGGCCTCGAAGGAGCCGCCGCCGACATCGGTCGAATCGCCGAATCGCGGCTGGATGCCGAGATACTCGCCGACCTGGACCGAGCCTTCCTCGCCCATGTAGTTGACGAAGATGCCGTCGACATCGCGCAGCTTGAGTCCGGCCTCGTCCAGGGCCTCGCGTGCCGCAAGCGCGACCATGGAGAGCTCGGTCTGGTCCGCTACCTTGCCAAGCGGCGACTCTGCTACTCCGGCAATGTAGACAGGCGTGCGCGCAAGCGCCGCGTCTAGCATCGTGCCTCCCTGTGGCGCCGCATCCATCGGACGCGGACCTGCCATTCTTGTTTCCGCCCAAGCCTCAGGGGCAAAGAGCGGTTGCCTTTCATGGCGACATTAGCTAAAATTGAAAGTGAAGTCAATTTCAAGTTTGTGATCTGTCGCTGCGCTCGAATCAGGCGGCATGATCAGGGTCATTTGGTAGGCGCCTGTCCGAAAGGTCTGCGGTGGTCAACGACAAGACAACGACGAAGTCGCAAAGGGCGCTGCGCAGTGACGTCGACCTGCGATCGATCGGGCGCTACACCGACTTCTTGGAGAGGGAGCTCGACCGACGCGAGTTCTCGTCGAAGGGCGAGCGCACGCGCTTCCGCCTTAAGCTCGCTGCAGCCAAGGCCCTGGAGGCGAGCAGCTTTCCCGACCTAAAGGTCGCGGACGTGTGCCAGAACGCAGAGGTTGCGCTGGGTACCTTCTATGTCTACTTCCCCGACAAGAGCGCCATAGCCACGGAGGTACTGCTCGACTTCGGCGACGAGCTCTACGCGCAAGCGCAGCGCGTGGCTCGAGGCAGCAACGACTTCGAGGCCATACTGCTGACCAATCAGTTCTTCGTCGCAGCCTATCGAATGAACTCTGGATTGATACGGTGCCTGGTCCAACTCGAAGATCAGGTGCCGGAATTCAGGCTGCGCTGGCGCGAGAGGCGCCTGCAGTGGCTTGGACAGATTGCATTTTCGCTGAAGCGCCGCACCACGGCCGCGGACACATCCGAGCATCTCCGCCTCCAGGTCGCCTACGCCTTGGAAGGCATGGTGTTCCAATATCTCTATGACGTCTTTGTGCGCCAGGAGCCGACGCTCAGCCGATTTGCCGGCAAGCCGGAATACATTGCGGAACTGCTGTCGGTATTGTGGTATCGCGCGGTCTACTGCGAAAACCCACCGGCCGATCAGGTCTTTCGGACCCGGGAGGCCATGCGCTTGCGTCGCAAGCCAGCGAGCCCGGCCGATCGACTGCGGCCGGCGTCTCTCAAGGGACGCTGAGGCGATTCATGGTGCAGGCATTCGTTCGCCCGGCCCGGAGCAATGACGAAGCCGCATGGCTCGCCATGTGGTGGGATTTTGTCGAGCACAGCGGCCCGCCTGAGCCTTGTTCACCGGACTCGCCGCCGGCGGTGTGGCGCTGGATCATGGATCCGGGCCATGCCATGGGCTGCCTGATCGCCGAATCGGATGGGCAGGTGGTCGGGTTTGTCCTTTATCTGGTTCATCCCTATAGCTGGACGTTGCGGCCGATCTGCTATCTGCTCGATATCTATGTGCGGCCGAAACACCGTGGCGCGGGGCTTGGACGAGCGCTGATCGATGCCCTCGCCGAGCAAGGCCGAGCGGAAGGCTGGCTCAAGATCTACTGGATGACCCAAGCCGACAATACCAGGGCCCAGGCGCTTTACGACAAGGTTGCAGAACGATCATCCTTGGTGCGATACGACCTTTATCTGGCAAGCCATTGAAGGCCGCACGGTCGAAGCCTTGTCAGCCTGCTGTTGAATCCCTTGTGGCGTGGACACCAGGGACTTTGCTGCCATCGCGTCCTCACTTGGCCGGTCTCGGTTCTTCAACAAAATCGTGGCCTCCACACCGGCGCGTCTGTCGACAGCCCCACGAGTTAGCAGATCGGCAGGCGGTGTTCCGGTACGATCGATGGCCGCCACAGCATCGATTGGCCCGTTTGAGCGCAGGCAACAGAACTTGCAGCGCCCAGTCCACGATCGCCCAGATCGTCCGTGGAGGGTGATCCGCAGGCATCCTAGCCTGGCAGCTCACGTGGGAGAACGGCGCCGCGCCTTCCCGGGCCTCACCGCCTACTTCGCCCCCCCCTTTGCCCCGGAAAATTTCAGAACAGAGAATTACGCTATCCGCTCCGCCGCGAGCGACCTGATGAGCTGCCTGCTGCGTAGAGGCAGACCCGCCAGGTTCATAACCTGAAGGTCGCAGGTTCAAATCCGGCCCCCGCAGCCACGTTTGTTATAACTCGCTCGAGATCCAAATCTGACGGAGCCCCGCAAGGCTTGACCGCCTACCTACGGGGCCTCCTCTTTTTGCACCGGAGGATGGGGCGCTGGCGCGTGTCCGACTTCCATGAAGGTTGTGCAGCGGATGCTGTTCCGTCCGTCCGTGGGCTCTTGGCTTGTGCGAGCTGTTGGCCAACATCTGTCGCCGCGACTCTCCCCCATGCTAACCGCCTAGCTCGAGCTGCTTCAATGCGGCAATCAAGATTTCGCGCGCAAGGTCCCGTGTACTGTGCAGCGCTTCATGCTCGAGCTGCTCGCAAAGCTCCTCGCGCAGTATTCGGGCGCTGGCGGAGTCCAGGGCGTTAGCGTCGGCCTCGAACCGTTCGATCTGTGCGCTAAGCTCCGCCCGCCAGTCGGCCCCTGCTTCGGCAGACTGCGCCAAGTCATCGATCAGCCGATGATAGTGCCGGTATAGCTCGCGTCCGCGCACGCCAGTCACCTTGGCTCACGTCCATTCGCATATTCTCAGTCAATCCCCCGATGTTGTCACAATATAATGCATCAAGCACCAGTAATCATGCTCTAAGTCTATCTATCGCCGCGGTAAATAGGCGATTTGATATCCGAAAGTCAACATGTGATGCCTTCAACATAATGGTGCCGCGCAGTTGCGAGCCACCCGGGGCACGTTCGGCATCGACCGGCGCTAACCGGCCGAGCTTTCGGGCCTCTCGATGATTCGTCGGATCGGGCCCATTGCCCGCCGCGCCATGACGTGATCGTGCCTGGCGCGCCGAAGGCCCGTTCCAGCAAAGTCGTGCGCCGCGTGCTCGCGGTGATCGCCGACAACGAGGACGCCTACGACATCTTTACGCCGGCCAATCCCGAAATCGTCGACGAGACTCGAAAGATGTAGCTCCAGTGCGAAGCCGTCGAGATCCTCGACGGCTTGGGGTCCCAAGTCGAGCGGCTCAGGAAGCGTCGGGCTTGGCTGGGAGAGTATTTCGTGACGCGCATCAAAGGCGCCGCCTGGGCATGCCTGTCGAGGGACAGAGATGAAACATTCATAGTAGCGCAAGATGGCGGCAACATCTGGCACTGGGCCGTTGAGACACAGTCGCGCTGTTCGCCGCGGATGTTCGTTAGTAGTCGCAAGAGTCGAGTTCATCTTCTTGGATGAAGCATCGATCTCTCCAACATTCCGCTGCGCGACAAGCGTGGTTTCTGTTCGCTTACTCGTCTGTCAGCAAGAAGCCGGCTGACGCGCAAGGTCAGATTTTCGTCCATCACACGCGACCTGCAAGAGACTTGTGATCGGAATAGGGCGGTGCCGTCGCCTCAGCTTCCCGCTATTTGCGGGACGGCTGTAGCCGACGTGTGCTCGATGATCAGCGCCGCAAACAGCACGAAGAGGTACAGGATCGAAAAGCGGAACATATGGCGCGCGGCGCGGTCGCCCCGTTCGCGCAGGACCAAGACCGCGAGTAGCAGAAAGCAGGCGCCCAAGACCGCGGCGGCCGCACCATAAGCGATCCCGGCCATGCCCAGCGCCAGCGGCGCGAAGCTGAGCGGTACGAGCAACGATGTATAGATCAGGATTTGGCGCCTGGTCTCGGCTTTGCCGGCGACGACCGGCAGCATCGGCACGCCGGCCTTGGCGTAGTCGCCCGCCCGGCACAGCGCGAGCGCCCAGAAGTGCGGTGGAGTCCACAAAAAGATGATCAAGAACAGCACTATGGGCTCGATGCTGACGCCCCCGGTTACCGCGGCCCAGCCGATTAAGGGCGGAAAGGCTCCCGCGGCGCCACCGATAACGATATTCTGCGGCGTGCGCCGCTTCAGCCAGATGGTGTAGACGAAGACGTAGAAGCCGTTGGCAAGCGCGAGCAGCATGGCGGCCGTCCAGTTGACCGTCACGCCCATGAACATGACCGAGAACAGACCGAGTGTGATGCCGAAAGCAAGTGCTTTGGCGGGAGCCACCCGCCCAGCCGGGATCGGCCGTTTTCGGGTTCGCTCCATCAACGCGTCGATGTCGCGGTCGTACCACATGTTGATCGCCGCGGCAGCCCCCGCGCCGATGGCAATGCCCAGCACGGCGGCTGCCGCGCGCAGAGGATGCAGGCTGCTGGGCGCCGCGACCATGCCGGCGAGGCCCGTGAAGACGACGAGCGACATGACCCGCGGCTTGAGCAACGCCAGATAGTCGCTGACCTGCGACGCGGCGGGTTGGGCGACGTCCTGGGCTGCGCCTGTGGCCCTAGCTAACATGCCGAAGACAAGCTCCAATCCCAACGTCATTGTACCGACAGAGCGCCTCGACCGTAACTGCATTTCTCCGGTTGCCACCCCACCGCCGACGCGCTGTGATTTGGATAGGCTGGAAGTTCATTTGACCAAGTCGCCCGCCTCCCAGGCACAAGCCCCGATAGGTTTCGACCTTGCCCACCTTGTCTCCCGCCTTTGTTGGGCCTGTTCTTGCGCACCTACCGGCAATCGACCGGAGATTACTTGTGATCAAGTCGCGGAGCCCAGAATTCACGACCCAAAGGGTGGCTAGACTTCAAAATGGGCTGGCGCCGGACCGTTGTGCGGTAATTTCCGATCAATCATGCCCAAAAACCCCAGCAGATGCCCGGCTTTGTTACCCACAGTTGCCGGCGCAAAAGCCTGTTTGCCTCGCCGCCTTGATTTATATAAAATTAACGGGTCCGGCTTGGCACTTGGCCAAGGCCTAGGCGGCTGCTTGAGAGGCGGGTCCGCCTTCCCCTTGGCGAGTGTTGAAGTGCGTTTCTTCAACAAAGGGGAGACGGGACAATAGCTAGCATGACAGTCCGGGAAGCGCGTAGCGGCTGCCGGGAGGAGCGAATCCTCCGGGGCGCACTCGCCTTGCTGCCGAAGTCGGGCTTGGCTGAGCCCGACGCGAGGCGCGCCGACGGAGGCTGGCCGCATTAGTGCGAGCTCCGTGCCATGCATCACGGCATGGCGGAGCGCTATCGTGAGCTACAAGCTTATCGGATGTCGAAGCGCCGGATGAGGCGCGGCGTTCATGTGCATGATGCCGTATGGGCCGTGCTGGAGCCGCTGCGCGGCAGGCTCTGTAGTATGAGCTGCGCGAACAAGAGCGGGCTCTCGCACCAAGGGAATCAGCGCCTCGGAGCTCGTGCCTTTCGCCTCTAGAGGTAAGGACGACAAAGGATGGTGGTCGCAGTCCTAGTAGTCGTGGTGGTGGTCGGCACCGTCGTGTTTCACTTCCTGAGTCCGTGGTGGTGGACGCCCATCGCCTCGAATTGGGGCTATATCGACGATACGATTCTCATCACATTGCGGAACCGTGGCGCCGTCGGCTTCGATCTTTCGCAAGATCATCGCAAGAATGCTGTGGATATGTGCGCCCCCGCCGAATCTTGTGGCCCATTCGGTCGACGACGGGGGACCACATTATGACGATACTCGGCATCGTCCTGATTCTGCTGGCCATGGGCGCCGGCCTCTATGCCGTCGGCCGCGTCCCGGGCTCTCGCAACTGGGGGCTTGGCGGTCTCACTGCCATTCTCGGCCTCGTCGGCCTGTTAGTCGCCGCCCGCAGCGGCGTCGACCGCCCGGTTGGCTATTACGGCGGCCTCATCTCCTTCGCGATCGGGGTGCTGATCGTCTTCTACCTCGTGAAGCTGGCCTTCGACGAAGCCGAGAAGCGCGAGCACGGACCGACCGAAGCGTCCGCCCTTGAGCGGTGGAGGAGTAGGCCAGACATAGAGGTAAGAAGGACGACTAAGCATGTTGTAGCACTCGCACTGATCGTGGTGGTCCTCGGCACCGTTGTGTTCCACTTCTTGAGTCCGTGGTGGTGGACGCCCATCGCCTCGAACTGGGGCTATGTCGATGACACGATCCTGATCACCTTCTGGATCACCGGGTTTGTTTTCGTCGCCGTCGGCTTGTTTATGGCCTTCTGCGTGTTCCGCTACCGCCACCAGAAGGGAAGGCGGGCGGCGTACGAGCCGGAAAACAAGAAGCTGGAGCTGTGGCTCACCATCGGGACCACCGTGGGCGTTGCGGGCATGCTGGCGCCCGGCCTGTTCGTCTGGCACCAGTTCATCACGGTCCCCGAAGATGCCTTTGAGGTAGAGGCCGTGGGCCAGCAGTGGCGGTGGACCTTCCGCCTGCCGGGGGAGGACGGCGTTCTGGGCACGACCGATCCGCGGAGCATCAGCTACGACAACCCCTTCGGCATGAACGCGGACGATCCCCACGGACAGGACGACATCCTGATCGAAAGCAGTGAGCTGTACCTCCAGGTCGACAGGCCGGTCAAGTTGCTGCTGCGCTCCATCGACGTGCTGCACAATTTCACCGTGCCTCAGTTCCGCGGCAAGATGGACATGGTGCCGGGTATGATCACCTATTTCTGGCTCACCCCCACGAGGACCGGAACCTTCGAGATCCTCTGCTTCGAGCTGTGCGGTGTGGGTCACTATGCCATGCGTGGCACGGTGGTGGTCGCCGAGGAGGAAGACTACCAAGCCTGGCTGCAAGAGCAGTCGACCTTCGAGGAAATGTTGGCCCGCGCCGGTAGCGGCGGGGAGGCTGAAGTGGAGCTGGCGCTCGACGAGGGGGAGACGGATTCCACGGAGTTGGACTAGGGATCAGCGCAGACGGGCTGAAGTCAGTAGGACCTAGCGCAGAATAGACGAAGAGGGTGCAGCGATGACCTATTTCGTACCGACCCGAGCCGAGGACGTCGCACCTGCCGAAGTCGCGGAGGTGGAGCTTTACCATGCGAAAAGCTGGGTAACGAAGTACGTCTTCTCCCAGGATGCCAAGGTCATCGCCATTCAATACGCCTTGACGGCGATCGCGATCGGGCTGGTGGCGCTGGTGTTGTCGTGGCTGATGCGGCTGCAGCTGGGATTCCCGGACACCTTCACATTCATCGGCCCGGAGGCCTACCTGCAGTTCGTCACCATGCACGGCATGATCATGGTGATTTACCTGCTCACGGCGCTTTTCCTTGGGGGCTTTGGCAACTACCTCATCCCGCTGATGGTCGGCGCCCGCGACATGGTGTTCCCCTATGTCAACATGCTGAGCTACTGGGTTTATCTGCTGGCCGTGCTGGTGCTGGTGGCGAGCTTCTTCGTCCCGGGCGGGCCAACCGGCGCCGGCTGGACCCTCTCCCCGCCGCAGGCGATCCTCTCCGGCACGCCCGGAGGGCAGGACGCGGGCATCATCCTCATGCTCGCCTCCCTGGCGCTCTTCATCATCGGGTTCACCATGGGCGGTCTGAACTACGTGGTGACGGTGCTGCAGGCGCGCACGCGGGGCATGACCTTGATGCGCATGCCTTTGACCGTGTGGGGCATCTTCGTGGCCACGATCCTGGCGCTGTTTGCCTTTCCCGCCTTGTTCGTCGGCGCCGTCATGATGGCCTTGGACAAGATCCTGGGGACCAGCTTCTTCATGCCCATCATTGTCGAGCTGGGAGAGCAGCTCGGCTATGGCGGCGGCAGCCCGATCCTGTTCCAGCACCTGTTCTGGTTCTTCGGCCATCCCGAGGTCTACATCGTTGCCTTGCCGGCTTTCGGCATCGTCTCCGACCTGATCAGCACCCATGCGCGACGAAACATCTTCGGCTATCGGATGATGGTCTGGGCGATCGTGATCATCGGCGGCCTCAGCTTCGTTGTCTGGGCGCACCACATGTACGTCAGTGGCATGAACCCCTATTTCGGGTTCTTCTTCGCCACCACCACGCTGATCATTGCGGTTCCGACCGCCATCAAGGTCTACAACTGGGTGCTGACCCTGTGGCGAGGCAACATCCACCTTACGGTCCCGATGCTGTTCGCCATGGCGTTCATCATCACCTTCGTGAACGGTGGGCTCACGGGCCTCTTCCTCGGAAATGCCGTCGTGGATGTCCCGCTTTCGGACACCATGTTCGTGGTCGCCCACTTCCACATGGTGATGGGCGTGGCGCCGATCCTGGTCATCTTCGGGGCGATATACCATTGGTATCCCAAGATCACCGGGCGCATGCTCAACAACGCCATGGGGCAGTTCCACTTCTGGGTCACGTTCCTCGGGGCCTATGCGATCTACCTGCCCATGCACTACCTGGGGCTTCTGGGCGTGCCGCGGCGCTACTACGAGATGGGCGATGTCGAGTTCATCCCGGCCTCGGCACACACGCTAAACGAATTCATAACCGTGGTGGCCTTGATCGTGGGCTTCGCCCAGTTGGTGTTCTTCTTCAACCTGGCCTGGAGCGCATTCAAGGGCAAGTTGGCCGGGAGCAACCCCTGGCGGGCGACCACGCTGGAGTGGCAGACGCCCGAGACCCCGCCGGGGCATGGCAACTGGGGGCCGACGCTGCCGGTCGTCTACCGCTGGGCTTACGATTACAGCGTGCCCGGCGCGGAGCAGGACTTCCTGCCGCAGAACCTGCCACCGGATCAGGTGCCCGGCGTCAAGGTCCCCGACCCCGAGGGCCGTTCCGATGCCGCGGCTCAGCCAGCGGAATGACGGGCGCGTGATGGCGCACGGGGTCTCACGCCTGGCCCCCTGTCAGACCGGGGCGGCGGGCGCCCGGGCAGGCTAGCCATGGGCCTCTTCCAGCAATTGATGGAAAAGCCGTGGGTGGCGGGCCACCATCGGATCGTCGACCGGCACGATCGCAGCGCCTTCCTCCTGCCCGCGGCGACGCTTGGCCTCAGGGTGCTCATGGCGGTGATCGCACTCCTGTTCACGCTTCTGGTCGTTGCCTACGCTGACCGCATGTTCGTCCCGGATTGGCGACCCTTGCCCATGCCGTGGCTGTTGTGGCTGAACACGGCCATCCTGATCTTGAGCAGCGTCGGCTTGCAGTGGGCGGCGGTCAGCGCGCGTCAGGGAGAGATCGAAGGCGTCAAGGCCGGCCTGCTTGTCGGCGGCGCTTTCGCCTTCGCCTTCCTGGTCGGACAGCTCCTGGCCTGGCAAGAGCTGGCCGCTTTGGGTTATTTCGCGACCACGAACCCGGCCAACGCCTTCTTCTACCTGCTCACCGCGCTGCACGGGCTGCACCTGTTGGGCGGCTTGGTGGCCTGGGGCAGGACGGGCGACAAGCTGTGGCGAGTCCGCGTTGAGTTGGACCGGCTGCGCCTGAGCGTGGAGCTCTGCGCCGTCTACTGGCACTTCCTGCTCGTGATCTGGCTGGTGTTGTTCGGCTTGCTGTTGTTTACGTAAGGAAGTTGCGCAAGAGGGACCAAGAGGACATGGCACAATCTGCGCTGACGAACACCGGAGAGCTGCTCAAGCGGCCGGACGGAGCGCAAGGCTTCGTCGAGGATTGGTCATCCGACCAGCGGGCATTCAAGAATGTCCCCTGGGGCAAGGCGATGATGTGGATCTTCCTGGTCAGCGACACCTTCATTTTCGGCTGCTTCCTGCTCTCCTACATGACGGTGCGGATGTCCACGACGGTGCCTTGGCCCGATGTCAGCGCGATCTTCGCGCTGCATATCGCCGGCGCCGACATTCCGCTCATCCTGATCGCGATCATGACCTTTATCCTGATCAGCAGCAGCGGCACGATGGCCATGGCGGTGAACTTCGGCTACCGCCGCGACCGAAAGAAGACCGCAATCATGCTGCTGGTGACCGCCGCGCTCGGCGCTACCTTCGTCGGCATGCAGGCCTTCGAGTGGACCAAGCTGATCCAGGATGGTGTGCGTCCCTGGGGCAATCCCTTCGGTGCGGCCCAGTTCGGCTCGAGCTTCTTCATGATCACCGGCTTCCACGGCACGCACGTGACCATCGGCGTAATCTTCCTGATTGCCATTGCGCGAAAGGTCTGGCGGGGGGACTACGACACCGGCCGGCCGGGCTTCTTCACCAGCAGGAAGTCGCACTACGAGTCCGTGGAGATCATGGGACTGTACTGGCACTTCGTCGATCTGGTCTGGGTGTTCATCTTCGCACTGTTCTATCTTTGGTAAGAGAGGCAAGCATGGTACAGGCGCAAGCGCGCGAAGAGACAGGTAGCGGCAGCCAGGGGCCTGTCGCGGCCCGGACGCACGCGGGGGGGAAGGCGCATGTCGAAGGCCAGCAGCATCCCATAGGCATATACCTTCAGATCTGGGGCTGGCTCTTCGTCCTAAGCGCCGCTTCCTACATGGTCGACTACCTGGACTTCCAGGGTTATCTCCGGTGGTCGCTGATCCTCATCTTCATGATACTGAAGGCCGGACTGATCGTCGCGGTCTTCATGCACATGCTGTGGGAGCGCCTGGCCTTGCTCTACGCCGTCGTGGTGCCGCCCCTCTTGGTCTTGGTGTTCGTCGCCATCGGAGCGCTCGAAGGGGATTACACCTTCATCACGCGGCTGTTGTTCTTCCGGGACGGCGCATAGGGATGGCGAGCTGACGATTGAATTCCCTCGGGGATCTTTTGACGCTCGTCGGGTATTGAGGACGGTCGAGGGGCAGCGCAAAGAAGATCAGTGGTCAGGAGTGGACTCGCGAGTTTCCGCAGATTGAAAAAACGCGGCTTCGAGTGTGTGACTTTCCTTTAAGCTTTTGATTCCACAGATCTTTTCGTCATCGCCCATGCCTTCCCGGGCGGCAGTGGCCACTGCAAGATCTCACGGCCCAGTGATTCGATACGTCAGCGACGTTCTCGCGAGGTTCCGGTTGAGCCACATCAGACAATAGGACTGGTCCTTCTCCGGGACGAATCGCCCGCTATCAGCCGCAGTTTCCACTATTCTTACCGGATAGTGGATCGTCAGGCCATCGTGGTAGTGAATGTTGAACTCGAGCGGGTGATCGGACTGAAAGTCGTATTGAAGCTCTTCTCGCACTGTCATCTTGAAGCACAGTTCCCGGAACTCGAATGGCGCCAGAGACAGCGTCCCTGAAGGCGCGTGCAGCATAGTCAGGCTGGGGCTGCCAACGATCGGCTGGGAAAGAATCCACAGGCTAACCATCGTGTAGCTGACCATCAGAACCAAGAAGGGGTACTGACTCCGGAGCGCCGCACCGGCGGTCTCAAAGACCCTCAGCGCGGTAACATGCGCCACGCCTACCGCGAAGACATGTCCGACGACGATCGCGACCACAGCGGTGTGCCAAACGAACCGGGCGCCGATGATGCCGATATCAACGGCATAATCTGCCGTACCGAACAGGTTCCAGCCGATCCCGAAGGGGTCGGAGGCGAGCGGGATGATGAACTGTCCGGCGATCAGCAGGTAGGAAAGGTAATGTGCCAGATGGTAGGCGATGGCGATCGGCACCAGTGAGAACACGAAGAACCCGGCAACCTCCGTAACCGCGAGCCGGCTGCCGGCTGCCTGCTTGGTCAGCCAGGAAAAGCCCAGGTAAACCAGCAAGAACAGCAGCGGGAAAAGAGCGAGCAAGACGGTCTCGAGCGCGACCTGGAAATCGAATCCCAGATCGTGCAGGGTGCGAATCAACGGATGAAGCGATGGCTCCAAGGCGAGCGCCTGCAGGAGATCACCCCAGAGCGGCGTTTCTTTGAAGCCGTCGAAGGTGACCGTCGAGAGCATCACGAGAACGAAGACCGTCATGGACAAGCTGCAGCTCCTGTCCACCACCAAGGCGCTGGCATAGGGTCGCAGATACCAGTGACTGGGCCGGTTACCGGGGGCATTCCGTTCCGGCTTGCCGATCGGCGCGAAGCGGCCGAATACACTGAAGGCAAGTGAGAAGGCTTCGCCGCGGCTTAGCCAGACGTCCCGGCCGAAGGCGGCCATGGCGAGCCAGGTGAGGCCCGAATAGATGAGGATCGCGGTGGCCAGGATGCCAGGCACTGTCCCGCTCGCGGCGATCAGCTCGAACCAGGCGAAGAGGCCAAAAAGCGCGGCCGCCGGCCAGGCTCCAAGCCACGAGGGGTAGGCAAGGCCCAAGATGCTTCCGTTTCGCGTTCCCAACCGGCGAGCTAATCTCTCGACGCCGGTAAAGATGATTGACCAAGGATTCACTGCGGGCCAGAGGTTGCCGACCAGTGCGGCCAGGTAGGCGAACCCTACCCACCAGATGATCCACACGAAGGTGGGCGCGATGTTCCTGGCCGTGTCTTGGGTGCCGAGAAATCCGGCAATCAGGATCAACACGAATAAAGCGAGCGAAAGGCATTGAAGGCCGCAAATCGTCAGCGGGTGCAATAGGGCGCGTAGCGGCCGGAATCGGAGTAAATCAATCCGCAGTTGGCCGCTGTGCGTGGGCCGCCCTCGAAAGACGAACGCCATGATCACGAAGGAGAGGGCCACCGCTGCGCCCGCGCCGGCGAGGTATAGGTCGAGCGGCAAGGGTAGATCGTAGCGCGGGCCAAAGGCGTGCGCCTGCGCCGGTCGGGCCCCAGGAAGGATCGTCAAGGCGGCGGCTGGAGCCGCCACGCACAGTCGCCGCGCGATCCCTATGTCGAACTCAGTCGGGATAGACTTCAAGGTAGGTCAGCGCTTCGTGTCCATGCCCACCGTCGCCCCAGCCGTGGCTGGCGATGGGGAACCGGCCGGTCGCGTGGCCTTCGACGACCATCGCGGCCGGCTCGCCGGACTGGACGTGCAGCTCGATATCGTAGCCGTGCAGATGCAGCTTCACCGTCTCATCGCTGGTCCATAGAATCTCGACCACCTCTCCTTTGGTAATCCGGATGGCCTCCGCTGGCTCGACCACCTTGCGATTTTCGATCCGCACCTCGACCACGCGGCGCGGGCTGTTCTGGGCGCCAGCCGGCTCGCTCAGGACAGCGGCTAAAGGCAGTCCCGCAGCAAGCCAAGCCAGGCAGCGTCTCCGGGTCGTATCCATTGGCCTCCGCCTTATCCTTTGCGCTCGCTCATCGCCGTCGCCGGCTGGTAACTCACTTGGCGCGACTCAGGAGCATTCATCCCGACTCCGGGGACTTCCACTAGCGAATGGCCCAGCATGGCCGGATGCCGGATGCTCCATTCGGACGGGTCTGCCCAAACTGCGGTGTCGGTCGCGGTGCTCAGCGATGCCGCTATTTGCTGCTTCGATCTCTCTCTTGCGCGCGTTCGCGCCACTTTCTTAGAGCCATATAGGCAAAAAAGAGACCGATAACGACCGCCAGGATAATCAACAGCGCGATGGCACCACCGGAGCTACCGGTGTCAGCCACGCCGTGTGCTGCCAAGGCTGGTGAGATCAGCATTCCGATCTCCCGCTGGCAGGCTGTTGCTCCACCGGATCAGGCTAGCTGCTCATGACAGATGCAGAACAAGGCCACCCAATCCCAACAAGAGGACAACTGCGCCGATGATCCCTGCCACGATCCCTACGTTCTTGTGCTGAAACTCCTCCGTCATGACCGTTCAACCCCTTCAGAACCTCGCGTCGCAATCCAGTATAAACGAATATTGGCGAAGCCGAACGCCGAAACAACCCAACCCGGCCAGCATCTCGGAGCTCCGCGGGCGGCGCGCAAAGCGAGCGCAAAGGGAAGGCGACAGGGCCCCGCGAGGAGCCTATAATCGAGCCGCTCAAGGGCTCGCAGCCTCAGGTGACCGGCGGCCCGAGCGCTCGCTTTGTGCCACCTCTGGCGTTGCGTCCGCTGGGGCGAGTAGCGCATGAGGCGCGGCGATGGCACATGAAAAGCCGAATCTCGATACCGGCGCGCATAGGCCTAGTCAGCCTGTGGTCCGCAAGATCAGCACGGCGGACCTCCAGGACGCCTTGGCCCGCGGCATCGCCGACTTCAAGGCGATGCCGACCCACCTGATCTTCCTTTGCGCGATCTATCCCATCGTCACCCTCATAGCCGCCCGGACCTACGCCGGATACGACATGCTGCCTCTGGTGTTTCCGCTCTTTGCCGGCTACACCCTGATCGGTCCGCTGGTTGCCATTGGGCTCTACGAGCTGAGCCGGCGTCGCGAGCTGGGTCTCGACATCTCCCGGTGGCATGCCTTCGACGTCCTCCGATCCCCGTCCATCGGGGCCATCGCGGATCTTAGCGTCGTGCTGATGGTCATCTACTTCGCATGGCTGCTCACGGCAAAGGCCATTTACGAGCATATCTTCGGCAGTGCAGTGCCACTGTCGATTGAGGAGTTCATCCGCCAGGTCTTCACGACCCCGTCTGGCTGGGCGCTTATCGCCATTGGCTGCGGTGTCGGCTTCCTTTTCGCAGTGGTCGTCTTCACTCTCAGCGTGGTGTCTTTTCCGCTGCTTCTGGATCGGGACGCTAGCGTCGTAACTGCGGTTTGCACGTCGATACGTGCGGTTCTCGCGAACCCGGTGACGATGGCGATCTGGAGCCTCATCATCGCCAGCGCCTTGCTCGTCGGCTCCTTGCCCCTTTTTGTCGGTCTAGCAGTCGTGCTGCCGGTGCTTGGACATTCGAGCTGGCATCTCTATCGCAAGGTTGTGAAGCCCGCCAATGGGGCTTTCAAGACGAACAGCTATTCCAGCAATTGACGGCGCGCAGCAACGCTCCCAGGCCCTGTGGGAGCAGGCAAGAGCCCGCAAAGAGAGTCGAGACTGGTGCCTGCACCAGCCGGACGAAGCCGTTACCGCACCACTTTGCGATACAAATGCCAGGTGGCGTGCCCGAGCACAGGCATCACGATGATGAGGCCGAGGAACAGGGGAATCGACCCCAGCACCAGGCCGCCGGCCACGATCAGTCCCCAGGCGGCCATGGGGATCGGGTTCGCCAAAACACTGCGGATCGATGTCCCGACCGCCATGCCGAGCCCAACGTCGCGATCCAACAGCAGCGGAAACGACACCACGCTGATCGCCAGCACCGCGACGGCGAAAAGGAAACCCACACCCACGCCGATCACGATCATGGCCCAGCCCGCGCCGGTGGTGAAGACGTCGTCGACAAAGGCAGCGACCGAGGCCGGCGGCTCCGGTCCCAGGGTGAGCATGTAGATCATCTGCGCCGCGCCGAGCCAGAGCAGAAAGATGGCCAGCAACACCAGGCCCAGCACGACAATCGCGCCGAACGAAGGTGCGCGGACCATGCCGAAGGCGTGGGCCCAGCTGACGTTGGTACCCTGTTCGCGCTCCCGGCTCATCTCGTAGAGGCCGACCGCCGCCACGGGGCCGATGAGCGCAAAGCCGGAGGCGAGCGGAAACAAGAGCGGCAGCAGGTTGGCGTCGAACGCGAAGCGGGCCAGGATGAGCCCGGCGACGGGATAGATGATACAGAGGAAGACAACATCAGTCCGGCAGGCCCCGAAGTCGTCGAGGCCTTTCCTCAGGACCTCCCTGAGGTCGGTGACGGCGATGCGACGGATCGCCGGGGCTCCCTGGCCGCCGTGTATGGAGTGGCCGGTCGATCCGGCGTGCCGCGCGCCATAGCGGAGTTCGTCCGCCGCCCACTCAATGGGGTTTCGGATGTGGGGCATAATCATTCCCCCTGAACCGCGGATTTGCCTGGTCACGGCCCATGCATAACCTGACGCGCGGCTCAACCGCCGGCTGCGAGGGAGCCGAGACCTGCCACTTAGTATATTATACTCCGCCTGTTAGCCTACGTCTCCTCACATCTCTTACCATCCCTCAGTTTCTCCATATGCTCCACAGTGGCGGGAGGGGCTGGAAGATTTGGAAGATGGCCTGAAGGCAGCGGGTGCCGCGTTTGAACAGGGAGATCAGGCTGCGCCACGCCTTGCGCGGGCGGTCCTGCGGGGCTTTTTTTCGGCGGGGGTGGGGTTGTGCTCGGCGCTCCACATGCCGGTGGAGACGGCCCTGTCCCTACCGAAAATGCCATCCGGGGCCGATTCTCAGCGACTCGGAGATGTGTGATATGATCTCGGTCGATGATCGAGCTCACAAGAGCGTTGTGGTGGATTGTCGGCTCGTGGCTCAAGTCGCGTGAGCGGCTGTGGGCCGAAAACCTTGCCCTGCGGCATCAGCTCAACATTGTGCGGCGCCAATCTCCAGGAAGGCTGCGGCTTCGGAATGCTGATCGGGTTCTATTGGTCTGGCTCTACCGGCTGTGGCCGGGTGTCCTGAATTCGATCGTTATCATTAAGCCAGCAACTGTAGTGCGGTGGCACAGGGGTGGCTTCAAGGCGTTCTGGCGCTGGAAGTCTCGATGTCATCCGGGCCGGCCA